>JBIKWU010000066.1:0-16783 GCA_044356115.1 Burkholderiaceae bacterium | reverse complement strand
TCGGCCAGCCGCTCCGCCCCCAGGCGCCCGGCAATGCCGGCCTCGATGCGATCGATCATCTGGGCGCCGGCCCGATTCACGGTGCGCCCCTTGTCGGTGTAGCGCACCAGCTTCGAGTTGCCGCGCTGCGGGTCATCGACCACCTCGAGCAGTCCGCGGCGCGCGAGCTCGGCCACGGTCTTGTGCACCGCCTGGCGCGAGATCGCGAGCCGCCGCGCGAGCTCGGCCATGTTCATCGGCTTGCCGCCCATGTGGGCGAGCAGGCGGCTCTGCGCGGGCGTGATGTAGGCATGCTCGCTGCGCCGCACGTTCTTCATGATCTCGCGGGCGAACCAGTCGGAGCGCTCGAGCAGCAGTTGTTTGAGGTTGGGTCCGGTCATCCGATTCTCGTCAACAAGGGTTGACAAGCACATTCTGCTGTCCTATCGTCCGCCTTGTCAATGCAGGTTGACGAGGCCGGGTTCGTTCCGGCGCCCTGCGCCGTCGCCCAGCGTGGCGGCCCACCTATAATCCGGCCTCGTCATCGGATTTCCCGGTTCCATCCCATCGAGAGCAGCCATGAAGATCCTCGTGCCCGTCAAGCGCGTCGTCGATTACAACGTCAAGGTGCGCGTCAAGAGCGACCAGACCGGCGTCGACATCGCCAACGTCAAGATGTCGATGAACCCCTTCGACGAGATAGCCGTCGAGGAGGCCGTCCGCCTCAGGGAAAAGGGCGTGGCCACCGAGATCATCGCGGTGAGCTGCGGCGTGACCGCCTGCCAGGAAACCCTGCGCACCGCGCTGGCCATCGGGGCCGACCGCGCCGTGCTCATCGAGACCGATGTCGAGCTGCAGCCGCTGGCCGTGGCCAAGCTGCTCAAGGCGGTCATGGACAAGGAAGGCGCGGGCTTTGCCATCGTCGGCAAGCAGGCCATCGACGACGACGCCAACCAGACCGGCCAGATGCTTGCCGCCCTGGCGGGCATCCCGCAGGCCACCTTCGCGTCCAAGGTCGAGATCGCCGACGGCAAGGCCAAGGTCACCCGCGAGGTCGATGGCGGTCTCGAGGTGGTCTCCATGAGCCTGCCCGCGGTCATCACCACTGACCTGCGCCTGAACGAGCCGCGCTACGTCACGCTGCCCAACATCATGAAGGCGAAGAAGAAGCCGCTCGAGACCGTCAAGCCGGCCGATCTGGGCGTTGACGTGGCGCCGCGCCTGAAGACGCTGAAGGTTTCCGAGCCGCCCGGCCGCAAGGCCGGCATCAAGGTGGCCGACGTGGCCACGCTGGTCGACAAACTCAAGAACGAAGCGAAGGTGATCTGACATGGCTGCCCTGGTTATTGCCGAACACGACAACGCGTCGCTCAAGCCCGCCACGCTCAACGCGGTCACCGCCGCGGCCGCCACCGGTGGCGAAGTGGTCATCCTGGTGGCCGGTCATCAGTGCGGCCCGGCCGCCGCGGCCGCCGCCCAGGTGGCCGGCGTGTCGCGCGTGCTGGTGGCCGATGCGCCCCAGCTCGCCGACCAGCTGGTCGAGAACGTGGCCGAGCAGGTGCTCGCGGTGGCTGGCGGCTTCAGCCACCTGCTCGCCCCGGCCACCGCCCACGGCAAGAACGTCATGCCGCGCGTGGCCGCCCGCCTCGATGTCGCGCAGCTCTCCGACATCATCGGCGTCGAGTCGCCCGACACCTTCACCCGGCCCATCTACGCCGGCAACGCCATCGCCACCGTGCAGTCGGCCGACGCCGTCAAGGTGATCACCGTGCGCACCACCGGCTTCGACGCGGCCCCCGCCACCGGCGGCTCGGCCACCGTGCAGGCGGTCGATGCCGTGGCCGATTCGGGCAAGTCCAGCTTCCTCGGCCGCGAGATCGCCAAGAGCGACCGGCCCGAACTCACCGCCGCCAAGGTGGTGGTCTCGGGTGGGCGCGGCATGGGCAGCGCCGAGAACTTCAAGCTGCTCGAGCCGCTGGCCGACAAGCTTGGCGCGGCCATGGGCGCCTCGCGCGCCGCGGTCGACGCCGGCTACGCCCCCAACGACTGGCAGGTTGGCCAGACCGGCAAGATCGTCGCGCCGCAGCTCTACGTGGCGGTGGGCATCTCGGGCGCCATCCAGCACCTGGCCGGCATGAAGGACTCCAAGGTGATCGTGGCCATCAACAAGGACGCCGAGGCGCCGATCTTCGGCGTGGCCGACTACGGACTGGTCGCCGACCTGTTCCAGGCGGTGCCCGAGGTGGCGTCCACCCTCTGATCGTCCGGGATCATCCCCGCGGAGACTGCTCATGAGCTATCAGGCCCCGGTCAAGGACATGCTGTTCACCATGCGCGAGCTCGCCGGGCTCGCGTCGGTGCGCAGCCTGCCCGGTTTCGAGGACGCTACCGACGACACCGTCGAGGCGGTGCTGCATGAGTCGGCCCGCTTCAACGCCGAGGTGCTCGCGCCCCTGAACTGGACCGGCGACCTGCAGCCGTCCGCGGTGTCCGATGGCGTGGTCACCACCACGCCGGGCTTTCGCGAGGCTTTCCAGGGCTTCGCGCAGGCCGGCTGGCAGGGCGTGCAGCATCCGGCGGCCTTCGGTGGGCAGAACCTGCCCAAGCTGGTGGCCACGGCCTGCATCGAGATGCTCAACAGCGCCAACCTGTCGTTCGCGCTGTGCCCGCTGCTCACCGACGGCGCCATCGAGGCCCTGCTCACCGCCGGCAGCCCCGAGCAGCAGGCGCGGTTCATTCCGCGCATGATCGCCGGCGACTGGACCGGCACCATGAACCTCACCGAGCCGCAGGCCGGCTCGGATCTTTCCCAGGTGCGCAGCCGCGCCGAGCCGCAGCCCGACGGCTCGTATCGCGTCTTCGGCCAGAAGATCTACATCACCTATGGCGAGCACGACATGGCCGAGAACATCGTCCATCTCGTGCTGGCCCGCACGCCGGGCGCGCCCGAGGGCGTCAAGGGCATCTCGCTGTTCATCGTGCCCAAGTTCCTGGTCGGCGCCGACGGCAGCCTGGGCGCGCGCAACGATGTCTTCTGCGCCTCGGTCGAGCACAAGCTCGGCATCAAGGCCAGCCCCACGGCCGTGCTGCTCTATGGCGATGGCAAGTTCCCGGTGGCCGCGCCCGGTGGCGGCGCGCCCGCGCCCGGCGCGCTGGGCTGGCTGGTGGGCCAGGAGAACCGCGGCCTGGAGTACATGTTCGTCATGATGAACGCCGCCCGCTTCGCGGTCGGCATGCAGGGCGTGGCGGTGGCCGAGCGCGCCTACCAGAAGGCGGTGCAATACGCGCGTGACCGCGTGCAGAGCCGCGCGGTCGAGGGCTCTCCGGGGCCGGTGGCCATCATCGCCCACCCCGATGTGCGGCGCATGCTCATGACCATGCGCGCGCTCACCGAAGGCGCCCGCTCGCTCGCCTACGTGGCCGCCGCGGCCTACGACGCCGCCCATGCCTCGCCCGACGCAGACACCCGCAAGGCCAACGCGGCCTTCTATGAATTCCTGGTGCCGATCGTCAAGGGCTTCTCCACCGAGATGAGCCTCGAGGTCACCTCGCTGGGCGTGCAGGTGCACGGCGGCATGGGCTTCATCGAGGAGACCGGCGCGGCGCAGTACTACCGCGATGCCCGCATCCTGCCCATCTACGAGGGCACCACCGCCATCCAGGCCAATGACCTGATCGGCCGCAAGACCGTGCGCGATGGTGGCCAGACCGTGCGCGGCGTGCTCGGGCGGGTCGCCCAGACCCTGGCCGAACTGCCTTCGGACGGTGAGCTCGGCGGCATCCGGCGGCGGCTGGAGGAGGGCGCCCAGGCGCTTGGCGCCGCGGCCGACCACCTCGTCGCGCAGGGCAAGGCTGACCCGCGAGCCACCTATGCCGGCAGCGTGCCCTACCTGATGCTCTGCGGCACGGTGCTCGCCGGCTGGCAGATGGCCCGCGCCGCGCTGCGGGCCAGCCAGCAGCTGGCGGCTGGCGCCGATGACGCCGATTTCCTGCGGGCCAAGATCGGCACGGCGCGCTTCTACGCCGACCACATCCTGTCGCGCTCGCTGTCCCTGCGCGCCGCGATCGTCGACGGCGCCAGCGGCACGCTCGCTCTTGAGGAATCGATGTTCTGAGGCCACGGCCGTCCGGCCGGGGGGCTGGACAGATACTGGATATTCATCCACTATGATGGGGTGGCCTCCACCCCTGCCTCACCCTCAACGCGTCCTGTCCGCCATGCCCCGGTGCCCCCGGCGGGGGTGGCTCGGGCCGGGCAGCCGGTGCACATCCACCGGGGTCGCGGCGCGGTCTCCAGCCCCCAGCCGCGCTTCAACCAGCGGGTTCGTGAGGCCGAGCCCGACGGCTGGCTGGCCAGCCCCGAGCCCCTGTCGGCCGTCACCCGCATCGCGCCTGAAACCGCCCGCAGCCTCATCAGCCGCAACCAGTCGCCGGATGTCTTCTTCGATCAGTCGGTCAATCCCTATCGGGGTTGCGAGCACGGCTGCATCTACTGCTACGCGCGGCCCAACCATGCCTGGGTGGGCCTGTCGCCCGGCCTTGACTTCGAAACCCGCCTGTTCGCCAAGCTGAACGCGCCCGAGGTCCTCGCCCGTGAGCTCGATGCCCCCGGTTACCGTTGCTCGCCCATCGTGCTGGGCACCGCCACCGATGCCTACCAGCCCGCCGAGCGCGAGTACCAGCTCACCCGCCAGCTCATCCAGGTGATGGCCGAGCGCCGGCACCCGCTCGCCCTGATCACCAAGTCCAGCCTGGTCGAGCGCGACATCGATCTTCTCGCGCCCATGGCGGCTGAAGGGCTGGCCGCGGCCTATGTCACCGTCACCACCCTCGATCCCGAACTCGCCCGGCGCTGGGAGCCGCGCGCGCCGGCGCCCTGGCGGCGCCTCGAGACCATCCGCAAGCTCTCGCGGGCGGGCATTCCGGTCGGGGTCATGGTGGCGCCGCTCACCCCCTTTCTCAACGAGCCCGAACTCGAGCAGGTGCTGCAGGCGGCGCAGGAGACCGGCGCGCGCAGCGCCCACTACACCGTGCTGCGCCTGCCCCAGGAGCTCGACCCGCTCTTTCGCGACTGGCTCGCCGCGCACTACCCCCAGCGCGCCGCGCGGGTGCTGGCCCGGCTGGCCGACATGCGCCCGCAGCCTGCGGCCGGGCGGCAGGCCCTGAACGACGCCCGATTCCATCACCGCATGCGGGGGCAAGGGCCCTGGGCCGAACTCATCCGCCTGCGTTTCCAGGCGGCCTGCCAGCGCCTGGGCCTGCGCCGTGATCGCCCGTTGCTGCGCACGGATGCCTTCCAGCCCGTTCGCGCGCCAGCCGCCGAGTCCCGGGCGTCACGGCCCGGCCAGGCGCCTGCCGGCGCGCTGCCCGGCTGCGCGGCAAGCCCGTCGGCCCAGCTCGCGCTGTTTCCCGCCTGAGCATCGGGGCATGCGCAGGCAAGCCCGCACCCGATTGCCCTGATCAGCGCTTTCCCGCTATCATCTCGGGTTTTCCCGATTCACCCGGCAAAGGGGTTCAGCATGGTTGTCATCCGCCTGTCGCGCGGTGGCGCGAAGAAGCGCCCGTTCTACAACATCGTGGCCACCGACAAGCAGAATCGTCGTGACGGCCGCTTCATCGAGCGCGTGGGGTACTACAACCCCATCGCCGCCGAGGGCGAGGCCGGTCTGAAGATCTCGCTTGATCGCGTCAGCTACTGGCAGGGTCATGGCGCGCAGGTGTCGCCGGCAGTGGCCCGCCTGGTGGCCGAGTTCTCGGCCAAGCATTCCGCGGCGCCCGCCGCGGCCTGAGTTCTGCCCGGGTGAGCGTGCGCCGAGCGCCGCCGCTGCGCGGCGGAGGCCGAGCCGGCGCGTCGGCCAGCCCTGCGGGCGAGGCCGCTCCGGCGCCTGCGGACACTCCCGTTCCCTCAGACCTTCTCGTGGTCGGCCGCGTCAGCGGCACCTACGGCATCCGGGGCTGGATCCGTGTAGACCCGGTGAGCGCGCCGCCCGAATCGGTGCTGCTCGGCGCGACGCGTTGGTGGTTGCGCGCGGCGGCCTCTGCCGCCGAGCCGGGGTTGGTCGCGCAGGCCCGCGCCGGGCAGTCGGTCCGGGCACCGCGCTGCGTGGCCATCGAGCGCGTCAGGGTGCATGCCGATGCGCTGGTGGCCAAGCCAGCGGGCATCGAGACCCGCGAGGCGGCCGCCCTGCTCAAGGGCGAGCAGGTGCTGGTCAGCCGGGCCGATTTCCCGCCGGGCGAAGACGGCGAGTTCTACTGGGCTGACCTGATCGGCTGCCGGGTGGTCAACCCGGCGGGCGAGGACCTCGGCGAGGTCTTCGCGGTGGAAGACCATGGCGCGCACCCGGTGCTGCGCCTGCGCCAGCCCGAGGCGCCCGAACGCATGATCCCGTTCGTGTCTGCCTTCATCCTGCAGGTCGATCTGGCCGGCCGGCGCATCCTGGCCGACTGGCAGACCGATTACTGAGCGCGGCCAGGCCATGCGCTTCGATGTCATCACGCTGTTCCCGGCGATGTTCGATGCCTTGAGCAACTGGGGCATCAGCGGGCGGGCGCTGCAGCGCGGCCTCTGGTCGCTGCACCGCTGGAATCCCCGTGACTACGCCACCGACGCCTACCGCAGCGTCGATGATCGACCCTATGGCGGTGGCCCCGGCATGGTGATGCTGCCCGAGCCGCTGGCCGACACCCTGGCCGCGGTGGCGCGCGCCCAGGGCGAGCCGCGCTCTCGGGTCATCCACCTCAGCCCGCGAGGCCGGCCGCTTGACCAGGCCCGCGTCGAGGCGCTCGGCGAGCTCGGGGCGATCACCCTGCTGGCCAGCCGCTACGAGGCGGTCGACCAGCGTCTGCTCGACCGCCATGTCGACGAGGAGATCGCCATCGGCGAGTTCATCGTGTCGGGTGGCGAGCTGCCCGCCATGATGCTGATCGACGCGCTGGTGCGCCGACTGCCCGGCGCGCTCAATGACAGCCGCTCTGCGCAGGAGGAGTCCTTCGCCGCCGGTCTGCTCGAGGGGCCGCACTACACCCGGCCGGAAACCTTCGAGGGCGAGGCCGTGCCCCCGGTGCTGCTGTCCGGCCACCACGAGCGCATCGCCCGCTGGCGGCGCGAGCAGTCGCTGCTCACCACCGCGCAACGCCGCCCTGACCTCATCGCCGCCGCGCGTGCGGCGGGGCAACTCGACGCCGCCGACGAGCGGACGCTTGCGCAGATGGCCAGCACCCGCGACAACAGCCGCTGAATCGGCTAGAATCCTGGGTTCCCTGGACGCGGGTCCTGGTCTTGCGGCCGTCTGCGTCCTCAGGGAGCCCCATCCTCTGATCGTCAGCCGCGGCATGGTGCCGCGCAGACCCCGCCTTCATGCCGCGGTGGTGCTCACAGGCCTTGCCTGCGTTGCGCCATCCGGTCAGGGCGCCCTGGTCAGCGATGCACGATGGTTTCCGGAGCCTCCATGGACCTCATCAAGCAACTCGAGCAGGAAGAGATCGCCCGCCTGGGCAAGACCATTCCTGATTTCGCCCCCGGCGATACCGTCATCGTCAGCGTCAACGTCGTCGAGGGCACGCGCAAGCGCGTTCAGGCCTACGAAGGCGTGGTCATCGCCAAGCGCAATCGCGGCCTGAACTCCTCGTTCATCGTCCGCAAGGTGTCCTCCGGCGAGGGCGTCGAGCGTACCTTCCAGACCTATTCGCCGCTGATCGCGTCCATCGAGGTCAAGCGCCGCGGCGATGTCCGTCGCGCCAAGCTCTACTACCTGCGCGATCGCTCGGGCAAGTCGGCCCGCATCAAGGAAAAGCTCCCGGGCAAGTCGGCCTCCAAGGCCGCCTGAGCCGCTGCGGGCGCCCGCCGGGCCGTGTCGCCGGTGGCGCCCGGGCCGGTGGTTCCCGGGGCCGAGCGCGCAGGCGCCGTCGGTCTCACCTCCCGCTGATCCATGGCCCAGGTTCCCGACCCCACCCCGCCCGGATCGCCCGCATCGCCCTGGCGAACGGTCGATCCGCGTCAGGTGCCGGTCGCGCAGCGCTATCACCACCTGCCTGCTGTGCCAGCCGACCGGCTCGCTCCGCACTGGCTCAGGCAGCGCGTGGCGCAACCGCCGCCCGCGTGGGAGCCCGAGCACCGCGGTGACATGTCGCGCGTGGCCGGCCGGCCCATGCGTCCTGCGGCGGTGCTGGTGCCGGTGGTCGCCCACGATCACGGCGCCACCGTGCTGCTCACCCAGCGGCCGGCGCACATGCGCGAGCACGCCGGTCAGGTCGCCTTCCCCGGGGGGCGCACCGACGAGGCCGACGGCACCCCTGAGAACACCGCGCTGCGCGAGGCCTGGGAAGAGGTGGGACTGCCGCGCGAGCACGTCGATGTGATCGGTCGACTCCCGCACTATGTCACCGGCACCGGCTATGAGGTGACGCCGGTGGTGGCACTGGTGCGGCCGGGATTTCATCTGCGCCTGCAGGCCGGCGAGGTGGCCGACGCCTTCGAGGTGCCGCTCAGCTTCCTCATGGATCCGCGCCACCACGAGCGGCGTCGCCTCGTGCTCGCCGACCTCGAGCGGGATTTCCTGGCCATGCCGTACAGTGACGGGGATCGGGAATTCTTCATCTGGGGGGCGACCGCGGCCATGCTGCGCAACTTCTACCGCCTGCTGATGGCCTGAGCCATGGGCTTCATCGCGCTGGTCTTCGCGCTGCTGATCGAGCAGGGGCGGCCTCTGCCGCCCGGCAACCGGGTGCATCGCCTGTTCATCGCCCTGGCCGACGCGGTTCGGCGCGGCACTGATGCCGGCGAGCGTCAGCACGGTCTGATCGGCTGGCTGCTGGTGGCCGGCGGCGTGTGCGGCGGCGCGCTCGCGTTGCAGTGGGCCAGCGCCTGGCTGCACCCGATCGCCGGCTTCTGCGTGCACGTGGCGGTGCTCTACCTCACCGTCGGGTTCCGTCAGTTCAGCCATCCCTTCACCGAGGTCCAGCTCGCGCTGGCCGCCGGCGACCTGCCCGCGGCACGCCGCACGCTGGCTGCCTGGGTCCGGCCCGAAGGCGAGCCCGGACACTACGCCGAGGCCTCGCAGGCCGAGATCTGCCGCGGCGCCATCGCCCACGCGCTGGTCGAGTCGCACAGGCATGTCTTCGGGCCGCTGCTCTGGTACGTGCTGCTGCCGGGCGTGGTCGGCCCCGCGCTCTATCGCATCGCCGAGCTTCTTGGCCGGCGCTGGGGCGCCGATGGCGAACCCTATGGCGTCTGGGCGCGGCGGGCCTTCGGCTGGATCGACTGGATTCCGCTGCGGCTGAGTGCCGCCGGCTTCGCGGTGGTCGGCAACTTCGAGGATGCGGTCTATGCCTGGCGGGGCGCGGCCGCGGCCGGTCGTGATGATGATGGCCGTTCGTTGCTGCTGGCCGCGGGCGGCGGAGCGCTCGGCCTGCGTCTGGCCGATCCTGCCCTCGAGGCGAGCTGGGCGGCGCAATCGGGGGGCGAGGAGCCGCTCGGCGTCGAACCCGGCCCCGAGGGTCTGCGCAGCGCGGTCGGTCTGGTCTGGCGCTCGGTGGTGCTCTGGATCGCGCTCTTCGCGATGCTCAGCGCCGCCAGCTGGCTGGGGCGCTGAGCTGCGCCTCCTCGCGCAGGCGCAGCAGCAGGGCGTAGCGCCGCGCATCGATCCGGCCTTCCTGTGCCGCCGAGCGGATCGCGCAGCCCGGCTCGTCGCGGTGCGTGCAACTGTGGAAACGGCACTCGCCCAGGAGCGCCCGGCACTCGGGCATCGCGTGCAGCTGCTGCGAGACGGACAGGTGCTCCAGCCCGAAGTTCTGGAAGCCGGGTGAGTCGATCAGTCGGCCGCTCAGGGGCGCCGGCAGCTCGAACAAGCGGGTGAAGGTCGTGGTGTGACGGCCGGCGTCCAGGGCGGTGGAGATGGCCTGGGTGCGCAGGCCGGCATCGGGCACCAGGCAGTTCACCAGCGTGGACTTGCCCATGCCCGACTGGCCGGTGAGCAGGGTGGACCGCCCGGCCAGCCATGCCGACAGGCTTGCCACGCAGCCGGCCGGATCGCTGCGGGCGCTGACCGCGAACACCGGATAGCCCAGCGACCGGTAGAGCGCGAGTCGCGGCGCGATCTCAGTCGACGAGGCGAACAGATCGGCCTTGTTGGCGATCAGCGCCACGGGCACGTCCTGGGCGCCGGCCTCGATCAGCACGCGCGAGAGCAGGTCGTCGGAGAAGGGGGGCGAAGGCGCGATCACCACCGCCACCTGATCGACATTGGCCGCGAGCGGCTTGGCCCGCCAGGCGTCGCTGCGCTGGATGAGGTTTCGGCGCGGCAGCACCGATTCGATCACCGCCTGCCCGGCGCCGAGTTCGCGCAGCTGCACCCGGTCTCCCACGGTGAGGTCATTGCGCCGACCGCGGGTCACCGCCGCGAGGCGAGGCCCGCCATCGGGCAGCACGAGCAGCCGGTGACCGTGCCGGGCCTCGACCGTCGCCGCGATCATCGCGACAGGCGGGATGCGCGGCGGCGGGCGTTCATCCGGCGGGGGCGAAGACCGCGTCGGTGCGTGCCGCGCAGATGAAGTCGTTCTCGGAGACGCCGCCCACGGAATGGGTGTTCCAGCGCACCAGGCAACGGTTGTAGGTGACCACGAGTTCGGGGTGATGGTCCTCGGCGTGGATCATCCAGGCCAGCGCGCCCACGAAGCCGATGGTGCGGTGGTAATCGCTGAAGGCGAAGCTGCGCTCCAGGCAGCCGTCGCGCAGCGACCAGCCCGGCAGTTCGGCGAGTTGCGCGGCGATCTCGGCATCGGCATAGGCGCGTTCGCCGTGCAGGGGGCGACAGCGCCGGGCCAGCAGTTGCGGGCGGGTCAGCACGGGTTTCATGGTGTTGCAATCAGGCGGGGTTGCCGCGGGGCCAAGGGCCGCGTGGCGGGCTTCCGGGCCGCGGGCGGCCGACAGCCATCGCGCGCGCCGGCATGACGAGCACCGTGACTCACGCGGCTGCCAGACGCCCCACCCGGATGGCGGCCGGCGGGTGGGAGTCGTAGAAGGCCGAATGGAGCGGATCGGGCGTGAGCGTGGCGGCGTTGTCCTCGTAGAGCTTGACCAGCGCGGCGACCAGATCGCGCGCGCTGCTGTGCTCGGCGGCGAACCGGTCGGCCTCGAACTCATGGCGTCGCGAGGCGAGGCTGGCCAGCGGCTTGAGCACGAAGGTGAACACCGGTGCGGCCAGGAAGAACAGCACCAGCGCCAGCGCCTCGGCATCGGCAGCGGGCGTGACGCCCAGGCCATGGTAGAACCAGACCTGACCCGACAGCCAGGCGAGCAGCCACAGCCCGGCTCCGCTGATCAGGAAGCTCACCACGATGCGCTGGGTGATGTGGCGGCGACGGAAGTGCCCGAGTTCGTGGGCCAGCACGGCCTCGACCTCGGGGCCCTCCAGCCGGTTGAGCAGGGTGTCGTAGAAGACGATCCGACGGGCGCGACCCATGCCCGTGAAGTAGGCATTGCCGTGCGCCGAGCGCCGGCTGCCGTCCATGACGAACAGCCCGCGCGAGGCGAAGCCGCAGCGGGCGAGCAGCTGCTCGACCCGCTCGCGCACCGGCCCCTGGGGCATCGGCTCGAAGCGGTTGAAGAGTGGCGCGATCACCGTGGGGTAGAGCACCAGCACGCCGAGGTTGAAGCCCACCCAGAGCAGCCAGGCCCACAGCCACCAGTTCTCGCCGGCCGAGCGCATCAGCGCGAGCACCGCCGCCAGCAGGGGCACGCCGAGCACCAGCCCGACCGCCAGCCCCTTGATCTGGTCGGCGATCCAGAGCCGCAGGGTCATGCGGTTGAAGCCGAAGCGCTCCTCGAGCCGGAACTGCCGGTACCAGTCGAGCGGGGTCTCGAGGATCCCGCCGATGGCGCTCACGGCCAGCACCAGCAGCACAGGGCGCCACCAGGCATCCTGCGGCAGCAGGGACACCAGGCTCTCGTGCAGCCACTGCAGCCCGCCGAGCAGCGTGAAGCCCACCAGGGTGAGCATGCCCAGCAGGAACTCCACCATGCCCAGACGGGTTCGGGCCACGGTGTAGTCGGCGGCGCGCTGGTGCGCGGCCAGGCTCACCCGCCCGGCGAAGGCCGCGGGCACCGCGTCGCGGTGGCGGCTGACATGACGGATCTGGCGCGCGGCCAGCCACAGGCGCAGGCCGGCGGTGAGCAGCACGGCCGCGGCAAAGACCAGGCTGAAGGCGAGCGCGCTCGTCACGAGAGGGAAGGGCCTGCGCTGAGGGCCGCGAAAGCGGCTGTGACAGAATCGCGAAATTATGACACAGCCCCCTGATCCCGCTTCGGCCGCCCCGGCCGGCACCGCGCTGGCGATCCGCCCCGACGAGACCCGGTTGGTCTGGATCGACATGGAGATGACCGGGCTGCGCCCGGAAGTCGATCGCATCATCGAGGTGGCCGCCGTGGTCACCGACAGCGACCTGAACATCCTGGCGCAAAGCGACTCCTACGCGCTGCATCAGCCCGAGGCGGTGCTCCAGACCATGGACCAGTGGAACCAGTCCACCCACGGCCGCTCGGGCCTGACCGCGCGGGTGCGCGCCTCGCGCCTGTCCGAGGCCGATGTCGAGCGCGCGCTGCTCGATTTCCTGTCTGTCTGGGTGCCGGCCGGCAAGACCCCGATGTGCGGCAACTCGATCGGCCAGGACCGCCGCTTCATGGTCCGCTACATGCCGCAGCTGGAGGCCTGGTTCCACTACCGCAATCTCGATGTGAGCACCCTGAAGGAACTGGCCCGTCGCTGGGCGCCGGCGGTGGCCCGCAGCTTCGTCAAGCGCAGCGCGCACACCGCGCTGGCCGACATCCACGAGTCCATCGACGAACTGCGCCATTACCGGCAGCACTTCATCGTCGCGCCGGCGCCATCGGCCGGCTGAGACGCGTCAGGCCGTCCGCGCCATCGGCCGGCCGAGGCGCGTCAGGCCGCCGCCGCCCGCCACACCCGCCGGATCACCAGCGCGAGCCCCGCGCTGGCCACCACCAGACCGGCCACGCCGGCCAGCCAGAATCCCAGGGCGCCGCTGCGCGACCCATGCAGGGCAGCCGCCCCGAGCGCGGCCGGCTCGCCCGCGACGGTGAGCAGCCAGCCGCCGCCCAGGCCCACGCCCCACATCGACACCACGCAGACCACCATCGGCAGCGTGGCGATCTTGTGGGCCCGCAGCACGAAGGCGATCTGCGTCTGCAGGCTGTCGAACACCGAGAACACCGCCAGCGCGGCCAGCAGCGGCAGGGCCGCCGCCACCACCGCCGGGTCGGTGCTGTAGGCCTGCGCGATCGGCCCGCGCAGCAGCCACAGCAGGGCCCCCGCAAGCACCGCGAGGCCGACGCCGAGTCGGATGCCGGTGAGGCCGAGTGCGCGCGCGCGCGCCGGATCGGCGGCGCCCAGCGACTGCGCGACCAGGGTGCTGGTGGCGCTCGCGATCGCCATGGCGATCATGTAGATGACGCCGGTGAGGTTGGCCGCGATCTGGTGGCTGGCCAGGGTCACCGTGCCGAAGCGCGCCACCAGGATCGACATGAAGGTGAACGAGGTCACCTCGATCAGGTAGGTGGCGCCGATCGGCAGGCCCAGGCGCAGCAGCTCGGCCATGGCCCTGGCCCGCGGCGCCACCGGGCGGCGCAGGGCAAGACCGCCGTAGCGGGGATCGCGCAGCAGCCACACCGCGCCGCCCAGCACGCTCGCCCAGGCGATCACGCTGGTGGCCAGCGCGCAGCCCGGACCGCCGAGCGCCGGCACGCCCAGCGCATCGCTGCCGTGCATGAAGAGCAGGTTCAGCGGGAACTTCGCCAGCACGCCGATCAGGTTGATCGCCATCACCACCTTGGGCTGGGCGATGGCGGTGTTCAGCGCGTAGAAGCAGCGAAACAGCAGCGCCGCCGGAATGCCGGCGGCGGTGTAGCCCAGGTAGGCGTCGATGCGTCCGGCCAGTTCGGCGGGCGCATCGGCCAGCGCGATCCAGGGCTGCGACCAGCCCAGCGCGAGGCAGCCCGGCACGCTCAGCGCCAGCGCCACCCACACCGCCTGCCAGAAGGCCGCGCCCACCTCCTCGCGGCGGCCGGCGCCGAGATGCTGGGCTGCGATCGGCGAGAGCGCGAGCAGCACCCCCATCAGCGAGACGTAGACGCTGACGTAGACGCTGGAGCCTAGGCCCACCGCGGCCAGATCCTGGGCCGACAGCCGCCCGGCCATGGCGGTGTCGATGATGCCGTTGACCATGACCGCGAGCTGGCCGATGTAGAGCGGCCAGGCCAGGCGCAGGATCTCGCCGCGCATCAGGGTCGCCGGTACAGGCGCAGGCGTTCGTCCCGGTCGCGCGGCCGGGCGCCTTCCCAGACCAGCACCCAGCCCGGCGGCGGTTCGGCGGGGCGCCGCGCTGCCGTGCCGCTCACCTGTTCGATGCGCCAGTCGCATGCCGGGTCCGAGGCCGCCAGGGGCAGGCCGCCGAAGTACTGGAGCATGGCCCGTTGTGCCCGCCCCAGCGCCACCGGCGTGACGCAGGCCTGGCCCGCCGGCAGCCGGGCCGCGATCTGCACGGCCAGGTCACGGTAGGTGTTGCGCTGGTTGATCGCCGGCAGCCACAGGGTCATCAGCAGCAGCCAGGCCAGCACCAGGCCGCCACACGAGAGCGTGACCGGCCGCCACAGCGCCGGACGATGGCGTGCCACCCGCCAGCGCACCAGCGCCAGCCAGGCCAGGGTGGCGGCCGCGCCGAGCGCCAGCGCGCCGGGTGACCACTGCGGCTGGAAGCCTGGCGAGAGGGCGGCCGCGCTGGCGGCCATGGGCCGGGGGCTGCCGGTCAGCCAGGCCAGCCAGTAGGCCCACACCACCAGGCCGATCAGCGTGTAGGTCATGACCGCGAACCAGTCGATCAGGCTGGTGATGGAGCGCCGCAGGGTGGGCAGGCCGATCGCCGCGAGCATGGCGAGCGAGGCCGCGGGCTGGATGATGAAGCCCTCCGGCGCGGCTGACGCGGCGAGTGCGGCCAACGCCAGCACCACTGCGCTGAGGGTAGGCAGGGCCAGGGCCGGCTCGTCGAGCCGACCGCGCCAGCGAAGCACCGCCCAGGTGGCCACCGGCCAGACCGGCCACAGGAACCACGGGACGGTGCGCGCGTAGTAGCCCAGCCCGGCCGCGTCGGGCAGGCCGACCTGGGCCGCGTTCCAGGCGAGCCACTGGTGCAGGTGGCTGGCTGCGCCCGGCTCGCCCGACAGGCTCAGCGCCAGGGGCCAGGCCAGTCCGAGGGCGACGGCCGTCGGCAGGGCGGCCATCAGCCAGCGCGCGCCCACCACCCGCCAGGCCGACGACACCATCGGCAGCCCGAGGGTGATCGTGATCAGGGCCGCCGCCGGCAGCAGGCCGCGGGTGGTCACGGTGGCGGCGATCATCGCGCCCGCGATCAGGCCGCCGGTGAGCGGCCGCTCGATGGCGATGGCCGCGCCGAAGAGGTAGATCGCGATCCAGACCAGCTGCGCCGCGTCGGCGCTGTTCTCGTGCAGGGGCGCGATCAGGCCGATCGTGGCCATCAGCAGCAGCAGGGCGCTGTCGGCGACGGCGCGCCCGAAATCGGTGGGCGTGGCTCGCGCATCGAAGGGGTCGGCGGGCAGCAGCCGGGGCTGACGGGCGAGTTGCAGCGTGGCGTACCACAGCGCCACGAACATCAGCCCGAGCAGTGCCATGGCGGCGAGCTGCGCGGCGACGTGCGCGGGCACGGCCGGCAGCGCGCGGATGGCCAGTGCCGCCAGCCAGTGCGGCAACGGCCCCTCCTCGGGCACCGGCGCGCCGGCGATCTCGGGCATCAGCCACTGCGCCGGGCCGCCGCGGGCCATGGCCAGCGACACGCCAAAGCCGAGCGCGTCGGCCGCGCGCCAGGGGTCGCGGCCGGCGAGGCCGGGGACGATGTAGAGCAGGCTCAGCAGCCACAGACCCCAGCGGGGCAGCTTGCCGGCCTGCAGATCGGTCACCAGGAAGGAGCGCATCGCAGCGGTCGGTGCTTGCCGGCCGGCTCGGGCCGCGCGGTGGGTGACGTCGGGAGGGGCGGGGCAGCCAGACGCTGCCAGACGGCGGCGCGCGGGCCGCCGTGAACCGGGTCAGGCGCCGACCAGCCCTCTCGGGATGGCCGCGCGGTACCCGGCGGGCAGGCGTGTCAGGCGCCGGCCTTGGTGCGGGCGAACTTCTGGCGGAACTTCTCGACCCGGCCGGTCTCGCTGATGCGCTGCTGGGCGCCGGTGTAGAAGGGATGCGACTCGGAGGTCACGTCCAGCTTCATCAGCGGGTACTCCTTGCCGTCTTCCATGGTGATCTTCTCGCGCGAGGACAGCGTCGAGCGGGTGATGAACTTGAAGCCCGTGGACATGTCCTGGAACACGACTTCGCGGTACTCGGGGTGGATGCCAGATTTCATCGCGATTCCTTCAGGGAGCCGACCGCCTCGCGCCGACGGGCGCTGGGCCATGGCAAGCCACCATGGCGCATGGTTTGGGCGAATTCAGACAAGCCTTAGATGATGGCACAGGCGCGGGCCTGCGGCAAGCCGCGCGGGCGGGATCGCCTAGCGCTTCATCATCTCGAAGAATTCCTGGTTGCTCTTGGTGGCCCGGATCTTGTCGAGCAGGAATTCCATGGCGGCGATCTCGTCCATGTCGTGCAGCAGCTTGCGCAGGATCCAGATCTTCTGCAGCACGTCGTTGCGGATGAGCAGCTCCTCGCGCCGGGTGCCCGAGCGCGAGATGTTGATGGCGGGGTACACCCGCTTCTCCATCATGCGCCGGTCGAGGTGCAGTTCC
>JBIKWU010000065.1:0-16865 GCA_044356115.1 Burkholderiaceae bacterium | reverse complement strand
CAAGCGCCTGCTCGATGGCGACGCCGGGCCCAACACCGGCGGCATGGGCGCCTACTCGCCGGCCCCGGTGGTCACCCCCGAGATCCACGCCCGGGTGCTGCGCGAGATCATCCACCCCACCGTGGCCGGCATGGCCCGCGACGGCATTCCCTTCACCGGCTTCCTGTATGCCGGGCTGATGATCGACGAGCAGGGCAACCCCCGCACCCTGGAATTCAACTGCCGCATGGGCGATCCCGAAACCCAGCCGATCATGGCCCGCGTCAAGAGCGACCTGGCCGAGGTCTTCGAGGCGGCGATCGATGGCCGCCTCGACACTGCCGAGATCGCCTGGGATCGCCGCACCGCGCTGGGCGTGGTGCTCGCCGCGGCCGGCTACCCGGACAACCCGCGCCGCGGCGACGCCATCGAAGGTCTGCCCGCGCAGGGCAACGGCGCGCTCGACGACACCCTGGTGTTCCATGCCGGCACCCAGGATGCCGACGGCAAGGTCGTCACCGCAGGCGGCCGCGTGCTGTGCGTCACCGCGCTGGGCGACTCGGTCAAGATCGCCCAGGCGGCGGCCTACCAGCGGGTGAGCGGCCTGTGCTTTGCCGGCATGCAGTTCCGCACCGACATCGGCCATCGTGCCCTGGCGCGCAAGCGCTGACCCTGCCCCGGAGACGCCCATGCAAGCCCCCGTGGACGCGAGCGCGGTTCGCGCCTGGCTGCTCACCCTGCAGTCCTCGATCGTGTCGGGCCTGGAAGGCCTAGACGGCCAGCCCTTCCTCACCGACCAGTGGGAGCGGCCGGGCGGCGGTGGTGGCCTCTCGCGCGTCATCGAGAACGGCGGCGTGCTCGAGCGCGGCGGCGTGCTGTTCTCGCATGTCACCGGCGCGGCCCTGCCGCCCACGGCCAGCGCGCAGCGCCCGGCCCTGGCCGGGCGACCCTTCGAGGCCATGGGCGTGTCGCTGGTGCTGCACCCCCGCAATCCCTACATCCCCACGGTGCACCTGAACGTGCGCTTCTTCGTGGCCTACCCGGCCGCGGGCAGCGCCGAGGCGCCGGTGTGGTGGTTCGGCGGCGGCATGGACCTCACCCCCTACTACGGGTTCGATGAAGACGCGACGCACTTCCATCGCCAGTGCCAGGCCGCGCTCACGCCCTTCGGGCCCGACTACCACCCGCGCTTCAAGCGCTGGTGCGACGAGTACTTCTTCCTGAAGCACCGCAATGAGCCCCGCGGCGTGGGCGGCGTGTTCTTCGACGACTTCTCCGAGCTGGGCTTCGAGCAGTCGTTCGCGCTCACCCGCAGCGTGGGCGAGCACTTCCTGCCGGCCTGGCTGCCCATCGCGCAGCGCCGCCGCGACCATCCCTGGGGCGAGCGCGAGCGCGGCTTCCAGTGCTACCGGCGCGGCCGCTACGTGGAGTTCAACCTGGTCTTTGACCGCGGCACCCTGTTCGGCCTGCAATCGGGCGGGCGCACCGAATCCATCCTCTGCTCCATGCCGCCGGTGGTCCACTGGCGCTACAACTGGCAGCCCGAGCCCGACACGCCCGAGGCGCGCCTCTACAACCACTTCCTGCAGGCCCGGGACTGGGTTTGAGCGAGCGCGCGCGCATCGGCGTGCTGGGCGGCACCTTCGATCCGCCGCACGTGGGGCATCTGGCGCTCGCCCGCGCCGCGCGCGAGGCCTTCAGTCTGCATGAGCTGCGCCTGATCCCCACCGGGGCGTCGTGGCAGAAGCGCGGCGTGGTGGCCAGCCCGGCCCAGCGCGCGGCCATGCTGCGGGCCGGCTTCGCCGGCGAACCCGGCATGACGGTGGACACCCGTGAGCTCGCGCGTGCCGGGCCCACCTACACCATCGACACCCTGACCGAACTGCGCGCCGAGCTCGGCCCAGAGGCCGCGCTGATCCTGGTGCTGGGCAGTGACCAGCTGCGCAACCTCGCCACCTGGCATCGCTGGGAGTCCCTGATCGGGCTGGCGCACCTGGCCTGCACGCAGCGCGAGCGGGTGCCGCTGTCAGATCTGCCCGAGCCGGTCGAGCGTCTGGTGCAGGCCCATGGCCGACAAGCGCTGAGCGATGCGCCCGCCGGCTCGATCGTGTTCTTCTCGATGCCGCCGGTGCCGGTGTCTTCAACCGCGCTGCGCGCTGCGCTCGCTCGTGGTGAAGACCCCGCCGAACTGGTTGCGCCCGCGGTTCTCCACTATATTCGGCAGCATCACCTCTACCGGGGCTGCGCCCCAGCCTCAGACTGAACGCATGGATCTTCGCAAACTGCAGCGCCTCGTGGTCGACGCCCTGGAAGACGTCAAGGGTCAGGACATCCAGGTCTTCGACACCCGCCCGGTCACCGACCTCTTCGACCGGGTGGTGCTGGTCAGCGGCACCTCCAACCGGCAGACCCGGGCACTGGCCGCGCACGTGCGGGACAAGGTCAAGCTGGCTGGCGGCGATGTCATCTCGGTGGAAGGCGAAGACACCGGCGAATGGGTGCTGGTCGATCTCGGCGACATCGTGGTCCACGTGATGCAGCCGGCCATCCGGGCCTACTACAACCTCGAGGAGATCTGGGGCGGCAAGCCGGTCCGGGTCAAGCTCGGTGCCACCCGCCGCGCGCCCGCGGCCTGATCCCTGTCGCGGCCCGCGCGGGCCGCACCGCATCCGGTTCTTCCTGCTGCCCCGATGCGCATCCGCGTGATCGCCGTGGGCAACCGCATGCCGGCCTGGGTGCAGGCGGCGGTCGCCGACTACACCGCCCGCCTGCCGGCCGAGTGCGCGCTGGAGTGGCGTGAGGTCAAGGCCGAGGCCCGCGGCGCGAACGGCAGCGCCAGCGCCTGGATGGCCCGCGAGGCGCAGCGCATCCGCGCCGCCCTGCCCGAGGGTGCCCGGCTGGTGGCGCTCGACGAGCGCGGCGCGGATCTCGACACCCGGGGCTTTGCCGCGCGCATGAGCGCCTGGCGCGAAACCACCCGCTCGGTGGCGCTGCTGATCGGCGGACCCGACGGGCTCGAGCCTGCGCTCAAGGCCGAGTGCGCCGAGCGGATGCGGCTGTCGAGCCTCACGCTGGCGCATCCGCTGGTGCGGGTGGTGCTCGCCGAGCAGATCTGGCGCGGCTGGTCGGTGATCAGCGGCCACCCCTATCACCGCGACTGAGGACCTGCCCGTCATGACTGGCTTCATCTACCTCGCCTCGCAGAGCCCGCGCCGCGTGGAACTGCTGCGCCAGGTGGGCATCGCCTTCGAGCCGCTGCCGCCCGACCCCGACGAGGACACCGAGGCACTGGAGACCACCCGCCCCGGCGAGGCTCCGGCGAGCTACGTGAAGCGGGTGGTGCTGGCCAAGCTGCAGGCCGCCCGCGAGCGGCTCGCCCGCCGCGGTCTGCCGCCCGCGCCGCTGCTGTGCGCCGACACCACCGTGGCCATCGGCGGGCGGCTGCTCGGCAAGCCCGTCGACGCGGCGGACGCGACCGCCATGCTCAATGCGCTGGCCGGCCGCAGCCACCGCGTGCTCACCGCCGTGGTGGTGGGCGATGCCGGGCACACCGAGCTTGCCATCCAGGTCTCGCGCGTGAGCTTCGCGAGGCTCAGCGCAGCCCGTATCGCCGCCTACGTGGCCGGCGGCGAACCCTTCGGCAAGGCCGGCGGCTACGCCATCCAGGGCTCGGCCGCGGCCTTCGTGCGCCGGATCGAGGGCAGCCACTCCGGTATCATGGGCCTGCCCCTGCACGAGACCTGCCGCCTGGTCGAGCGGGCGCTGCACCGCGCGGCGCGAACAGCCGCCGCGCCGCCCCGCCCCGCCGCATCGCCATGACCGAAGAGATCCTCGTCAACCACAGCCCGCACGAGACCCGCATCGCGGTGGTCCAGCAGGGCGTGGTGCAGGAGCTGCACATCGAGCGCGCGGTGGCGCGCGGCCTCACCGGCAACGTCTACCTGGGCAAGGTCTCGCGGGTGCTGCCCGGCATGCAGTCGGCCTTCATCGACATCGGGCTCGAGCGCGCCGCCTTCCTGCATGTGGCCGACCTCTGGCAGTCTCGCGCGCCGCAGGCCGGCCAGAGCGCGCCCGCCCCCATCGAGAAACTGCTCTTCGACGGCCAGCCGCTGCTGGTGCAGGTGATCAAGGACCCGCTGGGCACCAAGGGCGCGCGGCTGTCCACCCAGATCAGCATCGCCGGCCGGCTGCTGGTCTACCTGCCCCACGACCCGCACATCGGGGTGTCGCAGCGCATCGGCGACGAGGCCGAGCGCCAGGCGCTTCGCCGTCGCCTGGTTGCCGCGCTGGGCGAGGACACCACCGGGGGCTTCATCATCCGCACCTCGGCCGAGGACTGCACCGAGGCCGAGCTCGCCGCCGACGTGGCCTACCTGCGCCTGCGCTGGCAGGAGATCCTGCAGGCCAGCCGCCGTCAGCCCGCGCCCTCGCTGCTCTACCAGGAGCTCTCGGCCACCCAGCGCATCCTGCGCGACGTGGCCGGCGAGAACACCCACGCGATCATCATCGACAACCCCGAGGAGCTGGTGTCGCTGCAGGCCTTCGCGCAGACCTACGCGCCGGCCATGCTAGGCCGGCTGCGCGCCCATCGCGGCGACCGGCCGATCTTCGGCCTGCACGCCATCGAGACCGAGATCGAGAAGGCCCTGGCGCGGCGGGTCGACCTGAAATCGGGCGGCTATCTGATCATCGATCAGACCGAGGCCCTGACCACCATCGACGTGAACACCGGCGGCTACGTCGGCAGCCGCAATTTCGACGACACCATCTTCCGGACCAACCTCGAGGCCGCGCACGCCATCGCCCGCCAGCTGCGGGTGCGCAACCTGGGCGGCATCATCATCGCCGACTTCATCGACATGAGCGACGCGGCCCACCGCGACGCGGTGCTCGCCGAGCTGCGCAAGGCCCTGGCGCGCGACCGCACCCGCACCTCGGTGAACGGCTTCACGGCGCTGGGCCTGGTCGAGATGACCCGCAAGCGCACCCGCGAGTCGCTCGCGCACCTGCTGTGCGAGCCCTGCCCCACCTGCGCCGGTCGCGGCGAGATCAAGACCGCGCGCACCATCTGCTACGAGATCCTGCGCGAGATCCAGCGCGAGTCGCGGCAGTTCAATCCGCGCGAATTCCGCATCCTGGCCTCGCAGGCGGTGATCGACCTCTTCCTCGAAGAGGAGGCGCCGCCGCTTGCCGCGCTCTGTGACGCGATCGGCAAGCAGATCTCGCTGCAGGTGGAAGGCAGCTACGGGCAGCAGCAGTACGACATCGTGCTGGTGTAGCTAGTCGAGCGTGATCTTCGCGCTGCGGATGATCTCGCCCAGGCGCTTTTCCTCGCTCGCCCGGTAAGCGACGGTCTCCTGGGGCGAGCGCCAGATGGCGGTGGCGCCGCGGTCGAAGAAGTCCTTCTTGAGGGAAGCGCTCTCGAGTGCCTGGCGGGTGAATTGCGACAGCCGCTCGACCACGGCCGCAGGCAGCCCCGCCGGGCCGGTGACGGTGGTCCAGGAGACCACGTCGAAGCCGGGCAGGAACTCCGACAGCGCGGGGATGTCGGGCACCACCGGGCTGCGCGTGGCGCTGGTCACCCCGAAGGCCTTGACCTTGCCGGCCTTGTACTGCACCAGGGCACCGGGGATGTTGTCGAAGATCATCTGCACCGCGCCGCCGATCAGGTCGGTCATGGCGGGCGCCGCGCCGCGATAAGGCACGTGCGTCATCTCGACACCGGCCAGCAGCTTGAAGAGTTCCCCGGCGAGATGCAGCGTGGTGCCCAGGCCGGCCGAGGCGTAGTTGTACTTGCCGGGGTTGCGCTTGAGCAGCTGGATCAGCTCGGGCACGGTATTGGCCGGCAGCGCGAGATTGCCCACCAGGAAGTTGGGCAGCGCCCAGAGGGTGGACACGAAGGTGAAGTCGCGATTGGCATCGAAGGGCAGCTTCCCGGCCTTGAGGGTGGGCGAGATGCCATGCGAGGCCACGCCACCCAGGCCCAGCGTGTAGCCGTCGGGCTGGGCACGGGCATAGGCAGCCACGCCGATGTCGCCACCGCCGCCGCCGATGTTCTCGACCACCCACTGCTGGCCGGTGATCTCGCTCATCTTCGCGCAGTAAAGGCGCGACAGCGTGTCGGTGGCGCCCCCCGCCGGGAAGGGATTGATGAACTTCACCGGCTTCAGCGGCCAGGCCGCCTGGGCACGGGCCGCGCTTCCAAGCACCCAAGGGGCGCCCAGGACCGCGCCGACCGCCAGCCGCCGGCCAGGGTGCGGCGGCGTCGCGGCGGCGGCTGCGGCCGCCAGCGACACGGCGGCGTCAGAGGCGCAGTCAGCGCCGGTGGCATGGGCAGAGCCGGCATCGGAGCCGGGCAAGCAGATCGATCGCGCGGGCATGGGTGTCTCCTGGATTGGGCCTGAAGGGCGCCCTCTGTAGGGGCAGGCCTAGCCTACGCCGTGATCGCGCTGCAGCACCAGCGCGGCACGCGTCGATCGGAGCGCCGGCGTGCGGCGCCGCGCGCCACACCTCACCGCGCGGCACCGAGCCGCGCCACGAGGCCCGGCACCGGCTCAGCCCGCGGCCACCGGCACCCGCCTGGCGAGGAAGTCGATGACCGCGCCGGCAAACACGTCATTGCGATCGCCCGCCACCATGTGCGCCGCGCCTTTCACGTTGACGTATTCGCTGTGAGGGCACAGGGCGAGGAAGGCCTGGGCACCGGCCTCGCTCAGCAGGTCGGACATCCCGCCGCGCACCAGCAGCGTAGGCAGGGTGATGCGCCGCGCGGCCTCCTCCAGCCGGTCGCGACGGTCATCACGGGTAGGACGTGCGGCGCGAAAGCGCGGATCCCAGTGCCAGCGGTAGCGGCCATCGGGCCCGAGCCGGACGTTCTTGCCCAGGCCGTCGAGGTTGCGCGGCCGCTCCCGATGCGGCTGGTAGCTGGCGATCGCCTCGGCCACCTCCTGCAGCGAGCCGAAGCCATCGGGGTTGCGGGTCATGAAGGCCTGGATGCGGTCCACGCCGCCGGCCTCGATGCGCGGCGCGATGTCCACCAGCACCAGCGCACTGGCCGGCACGTGGCCTTCGCCAGCCGCGGCGAGGCTGGTGGCCCCGCCCATCGACGCCCCCACCAGCACGACCGGACCGCCGCCGAGGGCCGCCACCACGCAACGCAGGTCATCGAGCATGGCGTCCTGGCCATAGCGGCCATCGGGCGCCCAGTCCGAGTCACCATGACCGCGCGCATCGAAGGCCACGGCGCGATAGCCGGCCGCGCCCAGCGCCTTGCCGGCGCCCTTCCAGGCGTGGCGGGTCTGCCCGCCGCCGTGCTGCAGCAGCACCAGCGGACCGTCGGCTGGCCCCCAGGCGTCACCGGCAATGCTGACCCCACCCGCGCCTGGCCACCGGTGCATGGGCTCGGGGGTGCCGGGAAGGCGAGCACCGGCGCTCATGGCGCGCGCCTCGGCGAGGTGGCGTCCGCGCCACGCGACAGGGCGACATGGCAGCACGGTGCCGGCCACCCGGTGCACCGGGCAGGAATGAAGCGCATGCGGGCAACTCCTGGCAAAGGCTCGGGACATGGGCGCAGGCCCATGGAGCGCGAAACGACACCGGAGCCTACCCCATGCCCATGGCCACACTCCCATGCCGGCGCGATCCCCGAAACGGGCGACCGCCGCCACGGTGGTTTGCGGTACCCCGGCAACCGGACGACGCGGCCCCCCGCCGGCCGCTCAGGCCTTCTTCTCGCGCGGGACCCGACCCATCAGGTAGAACTCGGGATTGGGCATCATGCCCGAGAGGTTGGCCATGCGATTGGACAGCGCGAAGAAGGCCGCGATCGCGCCGATGTCCCAGGCATCCTCGTCGCTGAATCCGTGCTCGCGCAAGGCCGCGAAATCGGCCTCCTCGAGCGCGCCCGAGGCGGTGGCCACTTTCATGGCAAAGGCGATCATGGCGCGCTGGCGCGGGCTGAGCGCGGCCTTGCGCCAGTTGGTGGCGAGCTGGTCGGCCAGCAGCGGCGCCTTCTCGAAGATGCGCAACAAGGCGCCGTGGGCGACCACGCAGTACAGGCAGTCATTGGCCGCGCTGGTGGCCACCACGATCATCTCCTTCTCGCCCTTGCTCAGGCCGTTCTCGCGAAGCATCAGCGCATCGTGATAGGCGAAGAACGCGCGGCACTCGTCCGGCCGGCGGGCGAGCTTGAGGAACACGTTGGGCACGAAGCCCGACTTCTCCTGCACCGCGAGGATCTTCTCGCGCAGGTCGTCGGGCAGGCTGGCCAGATCGGGCAGCGGATAGCGGTCGGGGCTGGTGGAACTCATCGGGTGTCTCCTTCGGAAGAGGAAGCGGGCGCGGGCAGGCCGGCCAGCCGGTAGCGCAGGTAGGTGCCGCGCGCGTTCAGGGTGGCGATCGCCAGACCGGCGCGGCCGTCGAGCACGCCCAGGCGCAGCAGGTAGCCGCGCAGGAAGGTCCAGCCGCCATGCAGCAGCGCAGCGGACAGCCCGCCACGGCCGCGCTCGCGCAGGCGCTGCGCGCCCAGGCGGGCATAGCGCTCGGATTTCTCACGGGCGTCTTCGGGCGAGTCGACGCTGTCATGCATCAGCACCCCGGGCAGGCGCGCCTGAGCGCCCTCGCAGAGCAGCCGCTCGTGCACCACGTCATCGGAGAAGCGCGCACGGCCCTGCCGGAACAGGCGCAGCACCCGGTCGCCGCGCCAGTCACCGAAGCGGACCTCTCGCCCGCACCAGCGGGACCGGCGCGTCAGCCAGTAGGCGTCGGCGAGTGGCTCGCCCCGGGCATCGGCGGCCATCAGCGCGGCGATCGCCTGCGCCAGTTCCGGGCCCGGCGCCTCGTCGGCGTCCAGCGACAGGACCCAGCGTCCGCGAGCGGCATCGATGGCACGGTTCTTCTGGCGCCCGAAGCCGGGCCAGTCGGGGCTCTGGATGACCACGGCCCCGGCCGCGCGGGCCAGCGCGACCGTGTCATCGGTGCTGGCGGAGTCGAGCACCACGCGCTCGTCGGCACAGGGCACGCTCGCCAGGCAGCGGGCGATGCGATGCGCCTCGTTGCGGGTGATCACCACCAGGCTGAGCTGCGGTCGGGTCATGCGCGGCGGGGGGCGAGATGCAAGGGTGAGGGGCCGCAGCGGGCGGGCAGGCGGGCGCTGTTATCCTGCGCATTCTATTCGCAGGCTCCCCGTTCCCATGGCCCTCACCGTTCTGGTCACCGGCGCTGCCGGCTTCATCGGCATGCATACCTGCCTGCGGCTGCTCGCCGACGGACACCAGGTGGTGGGGCTGGACAATCTCAACGCGTACTACAGCCCGGCCCTCAAGCAGGCTCGGCTGGCGCGGCTGCAGGCGCAGGCAGGCTTCCGTTTCCTGCGGGCAGACCTCGCCGACACCGAGGCCGTGGCGGCGGCCTTCGCCGCCCACCAGCCCAGCCACGTGGTGCACCTCGCCGCGCAGGCCGGCGTTCGCCACGCGCTTGACCACCCCTATGACTACTCGGCCTCCAATCTGGTGGGGGCCACGGCGGTGCTCGAGAACTGTCGCCGCCACGGGGTCAGGCACCTGGTGTTCGCCAGCAGCTCCAGCGTGTACGGCGGCAACACCCGCGTGCCCTTCACCGAGACCGATCCGGTCGATCACCCGGTGAGCTTCTACGCGGCCACCAAGCGGGCCAACGAGCTCATGGCCCACAGCCATGCCCATCTGTTCGGCCTGCCGGTGACCCTGCTGCGCTACTTCACGGTCTACGGCCCCTGGGGTCGGCCCGACATGGCGATCTGGCGCTTCACCGACGCGCTGCTCGCCGGCCGCGCCATCGACGTCTACGCCGGCGGCACGCTGGAGCGCGATTTCACGCACGTGGACGACGCGGTGGCGGCCACGGTGGCCCTGCTCACGCGCCCGCCGCAGCGTCAGACCAGCACCGATCCGGCCTGCTGGCAGGCGAACGCGCCCGACACCAGCTGGGCGCCCTTCGAGGTCTACAACGTGGGGCGCAGCGACCCGGTCTCGGTCAACACCCTGCTCGCGCTGCTCGAACAGGCCACCGGCTGCCGCGCGCAGCGCCGCGAGCTCGGCATGCAGCCCGGCGATGTCGCCCGCACCTTTGCCGACGCCGGCAAGCTCGCCCGGGTCACCGGGCTGCGGCCCTCAGTGCCGCTCGACCAGGGTCTGCGCGGCTTCGTGGCCTGGTTCAGGGAGCACCACGGCCGCTGACGTCAGCCGGCTCGACAGCAGCAACCCCAGGCAGCTCATCGCGAGCAGACCGTGCTCATGGTGCAGCGTGGTGTTGAGAAGGCCGGCCACGGCCGTGATCACCAGCCCTGACCATGCTGCCAGCCAGACCGCGGCAGCGTGCCGATCGGCGCGTGCCCGGGCGAGGCTGCCGCGCAGACCTGCCGCCCACCCGGCCAGCAGCGCCAGCACCGCCGCCAGGCCCAGGCCGCCCTGCTCGGCGAACACCGTGCCGTAGAGGCTGTGCGCATGGGCCGAGAAGGTGTAGCGCGAGGTGTCGCAATCGCGGCCCGGCGGTGGCGGTGCGATCTCGGCGCACACCCGCGCGGGCGTGAGCCGGCCGAAACCATCCACCCCCACGCCAAACGCCGGGTACGCGAGCCCCGCGGCCAGCGCCAGCCGGGCGAGTCGATCACGATGGGAACTCAGCCCGCCAGCATCATCCGCCTGCAGTCGGAACTTCCCGACCAGACCGGCGCCAGCGGGCTGCAGGCTGCGCCCGCTCAGACCCATGAGCGCCAGATAGCCGAGCAGCGCAACGGCCACCATGGCCAGCAGACCGAGCCGGAAGCGCCGGCGGTCACGGTCGGGCTGCGCCAGCGGAAAGGGCGTGATCCAGGCGATCAGGCCGAGCAGCACGACCAGCGCCAGCATGGCGGCCCGGCTGCCCGACACGAACAGCGCCAGCAGGCTGATCAGGCCGCTGCCGGCGATGAGGAGCCGCACCCGCCACGACGCACCCGCGGCGAAACCCGCCCAGGCGGCCAGCGCCAGACCGATGCTGATGGCGAGATAGATGGCCGAGTGGTTCACATGGCCGACCGAATTCAGCTGCAGAAACACCGGCGTGTCGGCACGCAGCACGCGGATCATTCCCCAGAGACTGGCCAGGCCGGTGCCGGCGAGCGCGGCCAGCAGCGGCAGCCGGCAGTCGGCAGCCCGATAGCCCCGCCGCAGCATCAGCCAGGGCACCGAGACCAGCCGCAGGATATCGCCGGCGGCGCGCCAGCCCGGCGGCGCACCCGCGCCCAGGCCCGACAACAGCACCGCGCCGAGCAGCGCCGCGAACACCGCGTCCCAGGCGCACAGCGCGCCACCCGGTGCGCCTCGGTCACGCCACAGCGCCCGACCCGCCACGACCACCCAGGCCAGCCAGACAAGGTGCTTGGGCACCTCGAACAGCGGCAGGGTGAACAGCAGCGCCGCGAGCAGCGCGATCTCCGCCCGCCCGGCGGGCGAGCGCCCGCTCATGGGCGCGCCACCGACCCGAACACCGCCAGCATGTCGTCGATCATGCGCTCGCGGGTGAAGCGGGTGAGCACGTGGGTTCGGGCGCGCGCGCCCAGCGCCTGCCGCCAGACCGGGTCGGCGAGCAACGCGCCCAGGGCCTGGCCCAGCGCGGCGACATCTTCGCGTGGCACGACCACTGCGGTCTGCCCGGGGAGGGCCACCTCGCCGATCGCGCCGGCGTCGGTGGTCACGCAGGCCAGACCGGTGAACATGGCCTGCATCAGCGCCTGCGGCACGCCTTCATTGGCATAGGACGGCAGGGCGAAGAGGTCGAAGGCCCGCAACCAGGGAGCGACATCGGCCTGTTGCCCGGCGAAGTGCACCAGGCCAGGCCGGGCCAGCGCCTGGGCCTGCGCCTGCAGCGCAGCCATCTGGGGGCCGTCACCGACCACCACCAGGCACACCGGGCGCGACAGCCCGGCCACGGCCTCGATCAGGTAGCGATGGCCCTTCCAGCTGCGCAGCGTGGCCACGATGCCCACCAGCAGCCGGTCGGCGGGAAGACCCAGGTCGGCACGCAGTGCGCGCTGCTCGTCGGCATCGCGCGGCGGCCGGAATCGCTCGGCATCGATGCCCGTGGGAATCGAGCGGACCCGGTCGGCGTCGCAACCCAGCCGCTCGACGAGATCCCGGCGCAACTGCTCGCCGGTGGTGACCACTCGGCGGCTGGCGCGGGCATAGAGCCAGCGGTTGGCCGCACTGGCGGCCACCGGCGCGGAGATGTGCCGTGTGCGCACCAGGGGCGGCGCCCCGGCCAGGCTGGCGCAGGCCAGCGCCGCCAGCCAGGTGTCGGTGGAACTGTGGCTGTTGATGACATCGAAGCGCTGCTCGCGCAGCAGCGCCCGCAGCGCGATCAGGCCGCCCGCGCGCTTGCGGCCGATCGGCAGACGACGCACGGTGAGCCCGCGCGCCGCGGCCGCCTCGGCGATGGGGGCCTGCGGCGGGCAGGCGAGCCAGAGATCATGGCCGCGGGCCATCAGGCCGGCGGACTCCTCGAGGATGCGGATCTCCTGCCCGCCCCAGCCGCACGATGCCTCGGTGTGGAGGATGCGCATCGGGTTCAGGCCACGGGGGCGAACTGCACGCGGTGCAGCCGCGCATACGGGCCGTCGCGGGCGATGAGCTCGACGTGGCGTCCCTGCTCGACGATGCGGCCGCCCTCGATCACCACGATGCGATCGGCCCGCTCCACGGTGGACAGCCGGTGGGCGATGACCAGCGTGGTGCGCCCGGCCATCGAGCGCTCCAGGGCATCCTGGACCTCGCGCTCGGTGTGGGTGTCGAGCGCCGAGGTGGCCTCGTCGAGCAGCAGCACCGGCGCGTTCTTGAGCAGGGCCCGGGCGATGGCCAGACGCTGGCGCTGGCCGCCCGACAGGCGCGCGCCACGCTCGCCCACCGGCTCGTCGAGACCGCCGGGCAGGCTGCGCACATGCGCGGCGAGGGCGGCGCGCTCGAGCGCGGCCCAGATCTCGGCATCGTCGACCGGACGGGCGGTGCCGAAGGCGACGTTGGCGCGCACGGTGTCGTTGAAGAGCACGATGTCCTGGCTCACCAGCGCGATCTGGTCGCGCAGACTGGCCAGGGTGAGCTCGGCGATGGGCGTCTCGTCGAGCAGGATGCGCCCCTCGGTGGGCGTGATGAAGCGGGGCAGCAGGTTGACGAGGGTGGTCTTGCCACCGCCCGACCCACCCACCAGCGCCACCAGTTCGCCGGGGCGCACCTCAAGGTCGATGCCGCGCAGCGCCTCGCGCTCGGCACCCGGATAGCCGAAGCGCACCTGCTCGAAGCGCAGCGCGCCACGGCAGGCCGCGAGGCGACGGGTGCCGGTGTCGGACTCGGCGGCCTGATCGAGCAGTTCGAAGACGCTCTCGGCGGCGGCCAGCCCGCGCTGCAGCGGGCCGTTGACATCGGCCAGGTGCTTGAGCGGCGCCAGCAGCATGAGCATGGCGGTGATGAACGAGACGAAGCCGCCGACGGTGGTCTGGTTGTCGAGCGACTGCACCAGCGCGATGGATACCACCACGGCCACCGCGACCGCCGCGCACAGCTGGGTGATGGGCACCGTGGCGCCGCTGGCGATGGCGCTGCGCATGGCGAAGCCCCGCAGGCGCTCGACGGTGCGCCCGAACAGCGTGGTCTCGCGCTGGTAGGCGCCGAAGACCTTGATCACCTTGTAGCCGTGCACCGCCTCCTCGACCACGCGGGTGAGCTCGCCGGTGTGCTCGAGACTGCGGCGATTGAGTTCGCGCATGCGCCGGCTGAACACGGTGACCACCAGCGCGATCACCGGGATGAGCGCGATGGCCACCAGCGTGAGCTTCCAGTTGAGGTACAGCAGCCAGCCGAGCAGCCCGAGCACCACGATGGAGTCGCGGACCACGGTGGTGAGCACGCGCGTGGCGGCCACGGTGACATTGCCCACCTCGAACACGATCTTGGAGATGAGCAGGCCCGACGCCTCGCGCTCGAAGTCGGCAGGTGGCAGGCGAAGCATGTGCGCGAACATCTCGCGGCGCATGTCGGCCAGCACCTTGTTGGCCACCCAGGACAGCGCGTAGTTGCTGGTGAAGGTGGCCAGACCCCGGACCACGAAGATGCCGATGATGCCGGCGGGCACGTACCAGAGCTCGATGCCGGTCTTGTCGACGAAGCCGCGGTCGAGCAGCGGTTTCATGAGGGCCGGGAACAGCGGCTCGGTCCCCGCGGCCACCACCATGCCGACCAGCGCGAGCACGAAGCCGCGCAGGTAGGGCCGGGTGTAGCCCATGAGACGGCGGTAGATGGCCAGGCTGTTGGTCACGACCCGCGCGATTCTGCCAGAAGGCGCTGCCACAGCCCGAGCAGGGCCTCGGCCGCAGCCTGGATCGGCCAGGCCTGCGCAGCCGCGCGCGCGGCCTGGCGCAGCGCCGCGCCGCGCGGGCTCTCAGCTGCCTGCGCGATCTGCGCCAGCGAGTCGGCAAAGCCCGCAACGTCGAGCGCGTCGTGCACGAAGCCGTTGACACCCGGCTCGAGGAGTTCGGCCACCCCGCAGGCCTGGCTCGCCACCAGGGGCAGGCCGCAGGCCAGCGCCTCGAGCGCCGCATTCGGGTAGGGGTCATAGAGGGCCGGGGCGAGCATCGCATCGGCCGCCCACAGCAGACCGCGCACATCGTCCACGCCGCCCAGGAACACCGCCCGCTCACCCAGACCCAGGGCCGCGGCCTGCGCCTGGTAGCGGGCCATGCGCCGGTCGGTGCCGGCCACCAGCAGACGGGCATCGCCGCCCAGGCGGGCGAGCGCGGCCAGCGCCACCGCCAGCCCCTTGCGCTCGAAACCCGAGCCCACGAAGGCGAACACCGGCACCGCCTCGGGCAGGCCCAGCGCAGCCCGCGCGCGCGCGCGCTCCTCGCCCGTCGGCGGGCGGAAGCGCTCGAGATCGACACCGTTGCGCAGCAGGTGCAGCCGCTCGCGCGGCACGCCGAAGCGCGCGGCGATGTCCTCGAGCACCGCCCGCGAATTGCAGATCACGGCGCGCAGCGCCGGGCTGGTGAACAGGGCGCGCTCCTCGCGCAGCACCCAGCGATGATGCGGATCGGCGCGCATCAGCGCCGCGCGCCAGGCCGGCAGCACCCGCGCGCGCGCTTCCAGATAGGACGCATGCACCCCATCGCCCGCCCGATACACCGGCACCCCGGCGATGCGTTCATGGCTCTGGACGAGATCGAAGCGCTCGCGCGCCAGCACCGCCCGCACGCCGCGGGCGAAGGCCTGGTCGCGCCAGACGCTGCCGAGGTGAACCGGATCGACCCGCAGCAGCCGCACCGGCGCGCCATCACCCAAGGCGGAGGCCGGCCAGCGCCGGGCGATCACGGTGAGCGCCACGCCGGCATCAGCCAGCGCGGCCATGGCCTGCCGGGTGTAGCGCTCGGCCCCACCGTGCGGGTTGTATCGGGCCCGCACGATGGCGACGGCCGGCGCGCCCAACTCAGTACTCGACCTGGACCGCGAGGGGATGCAGGCGCTCGCGCACCGCGGCGAGCAGGTCTTCGCGCGGGCACACCCGCCAGCGCTCGCCGAGCTCGACCGCGCAGCGGCCCTCGGTGTTGCCGTACTCGATGACCACCGGCAGGGGCGTCTGCGCCATGCCGGCGTAGGGCTGGATCGCGTCGCGCAGCAGCCCGACCTCGGCCACGCCGTTCAGGCAGATCCGCAGCCGCTTGCCGAACTCCTGGCGCGCCGCGGTGAGATCGAGCACCCGCTCGGCCACCACCCGCATGCCGCCGCTGTAGTCATCGCGGCTGACCTTGGCCTGGATGATCAGGAGTTCGTCATCGCGGATGAGACTGCGGCAGCGCTCGAAGAGCTCGTTGTAGACCGCCACCTCGAGCTTGCCGCTGCCGTCATCGAGCACCACCGCGCTCATCTTGCCGCGCCGGGTCATCTGGGTGCGCTGCGAGGCGACGATGCCGGCCAGCCAGACGGGCTGGGGCGCGGGCTGGAGGTCGGTGATGCGCTGGCGCACGAAGCGGCGGACCTCCTCCTGGAAGCCGGTGAACAGGTGCCCGGTGAGGAAGAACCCGAGCGCGGACTTTTCCTCCTGCAGGCGCTGGCGTTCGCTCCAGGCCGGCGCGCTGGCCCAGCGGATGGGCGCGTCGCCCTCGGCGCCGTCGTCGCCACCGAACAGGCTGACCTGATGGATGGCCGCCTCGCGCGCCTCGGCCGCCTCCATGGCCTGGGCGACATTGGCCAGGGTGCGGGCGCGATCGGAGTCGAGGCCGTCAAAGGCGCCGGCGCGGGCCAGGGCCTCGACCGAGCGGCGGTTGACCACGCGCCGGTCGATGCGGGCGCAGAAGTCGTAGAGGCTGGTGAACGGCTTCTCGGCGCGGACCTTGAGGATGTTGAGCACCGCGGTCTCGCCGGCGCCCTTGACCGCGCCCAGGCCGTAGCGGATGACCCGCCCGCCGCGTGACTTCAGGCCCTCGGGCGCGGCCACCGGCTCGAAGCGATAGCCCGAGCGGTTGATGTCGGGCGGCAGCACCGGCACGCGGTTGTCCTTGGCATCGGACACGAACAGCTGAACCTTGTCGGTGTCGTCCATGTCGGAGGACAGCGTGGCCGCGAGGAACTCCGCCGGGTAGTGGGCCTTGAGCCAGGCGGTCTGGTAGGTGACCACGGCGTAGGCGGCGGTGTGCGACTTGTTGAAGCCGTACTCCGCGAACATGGCCATCAGGTCGAAGAGCTTGTTGGCGAGGTCTGCGCCGTAGCCCTTGCGCACCGCGCCCTCGATGAACAGATCGCGGTGCTGGGCCATCTCCTCGGGCTTCTTCTTGCCCATGGCCCGGCGCAGCAGGTCGGCGCCACCCAGGGTATAGCCACCGATGATCT
>JBIKWU010000064.1:0-16981 GCA_044356115.1 Burkholderiaceae bacterium | reverse complement strand
CCCACGATGTAGCCGGTGGTGTTCTGCAGGTAGAGCAGCGGGATGCGCGACTGGCAGCAGCTCTGGATGAAGTGGGTGGCCTTGTTGGCGCCGGCCGGGTCGATGGGGCCGTTGTTGCTGATGATGCCCACCGGCATGCCGTAGATGCGCGCATGCCCGGTGAGCGTCTGCGGGCCATAGTCGGCGCCGAACTCGAGGAAGTCCGAGGCGTCGACCAGGCGGGCGATGACCTCGCGGATGTCGATGGGCTGGCGGAAGTCGAGCGGCACCACGCCGGCGAGTTCATCGGGGCTCCAGAGCGGCGGCGGGGCATCAAGGTTGAGCGCCGACTGCGGCGCCATGCCCAGCCGGTTCCAGCCCAGGCGCGCGACCAGGTCGCGGGCGATGCGCAGGGCGTCGGCGTCGTCTTCGGCGAGGTACTCGCCCACGCCCGAGACGCTGGTGTGCATCTCGGCGCCGCCCAGCTCTTCGTCACTGGCGATCTCGCCGGTGGCCGCCTTCAGCAGCGGCGGGCCGGCCAGGAATGCCTTGGCCCGGCCCCGCACCATGACCACATAGTCTGACAGGCCGGGCATGTAGGCGCCGCCCGCGGTGGACGAGCCATGCACCACACCGATCACCGGCAGGCCGGCGGCCGACAGGCGCGCCAGGTTGTAGAAGATGGCGCCCCCCTCGATGAAGCCCTCGACCTTGTACTTGAGCAGGTTGGCGCCCGCCGACTCGATGAGCTGGATGTAGGGCATGCGGTTGTCGAGCGCGATCTGCTGGCCGCGCAGGATCTTTTCCAGGCCCATGGCCTGGATGGCGCCGGCGTCGATGCCGGCGTCTGATGCATTGATGACGCAGCGCACGCCGCTCACGAAACCGATGCCCACGATGACCCCGCCGCCCGGGACGCTGCGCTCGGGATCGGGATCATCGAGGCAGTAGCCAGCCATGGTGGAGAGCTCGAGCCAGGGCGCGCCCGGATCGAGCAGGCGGGCGACCCGCTCGCGCGGCAGCAACTGGCCGCGCTTCTCGAACAGGGGCTTGGCGCGCGCCGAGGCGGCGGCGGTGCGGCTTTCCAGGCTGCGCAAGTGGTCGACGAGCGCGAGCATCTGCTGGCGCTGACGGGTGTAGCGCTCGCCGTGGGTGTCTGCCTGGGAGTCGATGCGTGGCATGGCGGATAGTGGGCCCGGAGATATTGAATTTCGTTCATTAAGTTGCTGTAATCATCCGGCACAGTCAAGGTGCGATGCAGCATCCAGAGACCATTTCAGCGTGTCTTCCACTTCTGAATCTGATTCAGCCAAGGCTGTCCGGCAGGCCGGATCGGCATTGCCGCGCCGCCGCAAGGCGGCCCGCAGCACCGAGATCCTGGCGGCCGCGCGCGAGGTCTTCACCGCGCGTTCCTACGAGGAAGCCTCCATCAGCGAGATCGCGGCGCTGGCCGGGTGCGTCGAAGGCACCATCTACACCTATTTCCGGAACAAGCGCGAACTGCTCGACGCCGTGCTCGCCGCGTTCTTCGATGCCCTGGTGGACGACGTCGCCCCCAGGCTCGACGCCATCCACGGCACGCGCGACCGCCTGCGCTTCCTGGTGGCGCGCCATCTGCGCATCTCGCTCGATGATCCTGCGCTGGGTGCGCTGATCGTGCGCGAGTCGCGCCGGCAAGGCGCCTACTTCGGCTCCAAGCTGCACGAGCTCAATCGCCGCTACAGTCGCTTCCTGCAGCAGACGCTGGAGGAGGGCGTGCGTCGTGGCGAACTGCGCGCCGACCTCAACTGCGCGCTGGCCCGCGATCTCATCTTCGGCGGGCTGGAGCACTGGACATTCAACGAACGCGGTCGTCGTCGGGCCTTCGAGCCGGCAGCGGTGGCCGATACCATCGTGGGCATGCTGCTCGACGGCTGGGCTGCCAGCCCGCAGGATGCGCCACTGGCGGTACTCAGCCGGCGGGTCGATCGGCTCGAGGCGAGCCTCAGACAGACAGGGAGACGGAAATGACGGACAAGATCGTGCGCATCGGTGGCGCCTCGGGCTTCTGGGGTGACACCGCCATGTCGGCGCCGCAGCTGGTGCGGGGCGCCGAGATCGATTACCTGGTGTTCGACTACCTCGCCGAGGTGACCATGTCGATCCTGGCCGCGCAGCGGCTCAAGGATCCGAACGCCGGCTACGCCACCGACTTCGTGAACATCACCATGAAGTCGCTGCTGCCCGATCTGGTCGCGCGCCGCATCCGGGTGGTTGCCAATGCCGGCGGCGTCAACCCGCTGGCCTGCCGGGACGCCCTGGCCCGTGTCGCCCAGAGCCTGGGCATCAGCCTGAAGATCGGCGTGGTGCTGGGCGACGAGATCTCCGCGAGCGTGCCCGGGCTGCGCGAGCGTGGCGTGCGCGAGATGTTCAGCGGCGAGCCGATGCCGCCCGCCTTCGTGAGCGTGAACGCCTACCTGGGCGCGGTCCCGATCGCCCGCGCGCTCGACCAGGGCTGCGATGTGGTCATCACCGGCCGCTGCGTCGATTCCGCGGTCACGCTGGGCGTGCTGATGCACGAGTTCGGCTGGCGCGACAGCGACCATGACCACCTCGCGCAGGGCACCCTCGCCGGCCACCTGATCGAGTGCGGCGCGCAGTGCACCGGCGGGCTGTTCACCGACTGGGACACCGTGCCCGACTGGGAGAACATCGGCTTTCCGGTGCTCGAGGCGAGTGCCGATGGCAGCTTCATCGTGACCAAGCCGGCCGGCACCGGTGGCCTGGTCACCCCGGCCACGGTGTCGGAGCAGCTCCTCTACGAGATCGGCGATCCGCGCGCCTATCACGTGCCCGATGTGTGCTGCGACTTCACCCAGGTGCGCTTCGAGCAGGTGGGCGAGCACCGGGTGCGGGTGAGCGGCGCTCGCGGGCGCGCGCCCACCACCACCTACAAGGTCAGCGCCACCTTTGCCGACGGCTTCCGCAACCAGGCCGTGCTGGTGATCGGCGGCCACGATGCCGCCGCCAAGGCGCGGCGCACCGGTCAGGCCATCCTGAACCGGACCACCCGCATGCTCGCCGAGGCCGGTCTGCCGCCCTACAGCGAGACCCGCCTCGAGGTGCTCGGCGCCGAGGACATGTTCGGCGCGTCGGCGCGGCCCGAGAGCCGCGAGGTGGTGCTCAAGATCGCGGTGCGCTGCCCGGCCAAGGCCAGTCTCGATCTCTTCGCCCGCGAGTTCGCGCCCGCCGGCACCTCGATGGCGCCCGGCACCTGCGGCCTGGGCGGCGGTCGGCCAACGCCGTCCCCGGTGATCCGGCTCTTCTCCTTTCTGGTGTCCAAGACCGAGGTGCCGGTGAGCATCGATGTCGATGGGCAGCGCAGCGAATTGCGCCTCGCCGCAGGCTCGGATGAGCCGCTCACCGATCTGCCGCCGCAACGCGTGCTGGCCTCGGCGCCCGACTGGTCGGGCGAGGCGGCCGTGACCGTGCCGCTGCTGCGTCTGGCGCATGGCCGCTCCGGCGACAAGGGCAACAAGGCGAACATCGGCGTGATCGCGCGGCGCGAGGCCTATCTGCCCTATCTGTCGGCCTGGCTCACCCCCGAACGGGTCGCGGCCCACTTCGCCCACAACCAGCCCAGTCAGGTCGAGCGGTTCGATGTGCCCGGCTTCGGTGCCATGAACTTCCTGCTGCACGACGTGCTGGGCGGCGGCGGCATGGCCTCGCTGCGTACCGACAACCTCGCCAAGGCCTTTGCCCAGGTGCTGCTGGCCATGCCGGTGACCGTGCCTGCGGCGCTGCTCGCCGCCTGATCGCCGTGGTGGCGGCTGGGCCCCGCGCGGGGCTGCTGATCCTCTGGTGCAGCCATACCGGAGGCAGCCAGGCGCTGGCCCGGGCCGCCGCGCGGGGCGCTCGCGGCGAAGTGCCCGCGGGCGTGCGCTTGCTCGCTGCGCGGCGGGCCATGGCCGCCGATCTGCTGGCGGCGGGTGGCTACCTGTTCGTGACGCCCGAAACCCTGGGCAGCATGGCCGGCCAGATGAAGGACCTGATCGATCGCAGCTACTACCCGTTGCTGGGCCGGCTGGCGGGACGCCCGGCGGCTCTGATCGTCTGCGCGGGCTCCGACGGCGCCGGCACGGTGCGGCAGATGGGTCGGGTCTTTGCCGGCTGGGGCTTGCGCGAGGCCGCGCCCCCTCAGGTGGTGATCACCGGGGCGCAGACCCCGCACGCGATCATGGCGCGCAAGCACATCGAACCCGGCCCGCTGCAGGCGGCCTCCGAACTCGGCCAGGCGCTGGCGCTGGGCCTGTCCATGGGGGTGTGGTAGGGCCCTCTCACTCCTTGGGTGCAACCGTGAAGAAGCAGCTCAGCCGCTCTCTCGGGCTCAGCCACAGCATCACGCCGGGGCGCAGGTCGGTGGGCTTGAGGGCCTTGCGGATGGTGAGTTCCTTGGGAGCGTCTTCCAGGGCGATCGGCTCGGCATCGACCTTCAGGACATCGGGGTTGTGCACCAGCACATTCGGGCGCATGGGATTGCCGCTGGTGCTGACCACCAGCGCCACGTTGCCGTCGCTGAGCTCGACGATCGTGCCCGGCGGATAGACGCCGAGGACCTTGACCAGCGCGCCCAGCACCTTTTCGTCGAGGCGGGTATTGCGTTCCTCGCGCCAGAGCTTGCGCAGCGCATCGGCCGGCGCCATGGGAATGCCATCGGGCGATTCCGGGCCGCACAGGCGGTCATAGCGATTGACCACCCCGACGATGCGCGCCATCAGGCTGATGGCGTCGCCGCGCTTGCGTCCTGGAAAGCCGCTGCCATCAAGCGCCTCGTGGTGGTCGCGGATGATGGCGAGCGCCGCTTCGCTGAAGGACCCGCTGGCGCGGGCGAGCTCGACCCCGGCATCGCAGTGGGCGCGGTAGGCCTTCTCCTCGGCCTGGGTACGTTCGGCGAGCTTGAGCAGGTAGGGCTGGACGGTCACCTTGCCGATGTCATGGGCCAGTGCGCCCAGGCTCAGGTCGCGCATCTGGGCGTCGTCGAGCCCGAGTTCGCGGCCGACCAGCGCTGCCATGGTCATGCAGTTGATGGCGTGGTACTGGAGTGACTCGCCCTGCTGCTTGTCCATGAGTTGCAGCATGCCTTCGCCGCTTTGCAGCAGATCGACCGCCGATGCCGCGACGCTGGCGAGCTGCTCGCCCGCCTGACGCGGGGTTGATGTCATGGAGGAGAACACGCCCTTCACCAGACTGCCGGCGCGCTCCCATTCGCGGCGCGCGGCGGCAACCAGCAGGCGCTGGCGTCGGGCCTTCTCCTCGCGACGCTTGGATTGCAGGATCGCCGGGTTGACCGGAGCCTCCTCGGCGGCCTGTTCGCCAACGATGTCGCGGGCAACCACCAGAATCTGCTTGTGGTCGTCCGGCTGCGATGCGGCGGGATCGACGCCGGTATCGGGAGGCGGCAGGGGCTCGACATCGCTCAGCGCCGGTACCCAGGAGATGCCTTCGGCGCCCATCTCCATGAGGTCCTTGAGCTGCTTCTCGCTGGTGATGAGGAAGCGGGTGCGAAGAAACGGGTGATCGAGCCAGGGCCGATCAATGGTGACGTACACGCCGATGCGCAGCTGGCTGTTGCCCAGCGGCACGGGATTTTCTGACTTGCTGGAAATGCTCATGGGTCGGGACCTGGATCCTAATGGGACTGACGGCGATCCGGGAACGGGTGACGCGGAAGGGGCAATTGAGGAGCACCGCAGCGCTGGCGCCTCCGGCACGAATCGAACGTGCGACCCTCCCCTTAGGAGGGGGATGCTCTATCCACTGAGCTACGGAGGCAGCAATCGAAAGTTTACCGGATGCATCCGGGGGCCCGATCGTGGTGCAGATCAGCGGCGACGGTAGTCGACGATCGCGTAGCGGATGCCGCTCTGGGCGGTGTGCTCCTGCCGCGCGGTGCTGGTCCATTCGCGCGGATCGAGCTCGGGAAAATGGGCGTCGCCGGGCACGCTGAGCGCGATCTCGGTCATGAGCACCCGGCTGGCGAGCGGCAACGCCAGCCGGTAGACCGCCTCGCCACCGACCACGAATACCTCGCCGGGGCAGTGGGCCCGCGCGAGGGCGATGGCCGCCTCGAGGCTGCTGGCGCTCAGGCAGCCCGGCGCGTGCCAGCCGGGTTGGCGGCTGAGCACCACGGAGGTTCTGCCGGGCAGCGGCCGGCCGATCGACTCCCAGGTGCGCCGGCCCATGATGATGGCGCGGCCGAGGGTGGCGTGTCGGAAGTGCCGGAGGTCTTCGGGCAGGTGCCAGGGCAGCTGGTTGTCGCGCCCGATGACCCGGCCCTGGGCGCAGGCCACCAGCAGGCTGAGGTCGGGGTCAGGGCTCAGACCGCCACCGGTGCCTTGATGGCCGGGTGGGCCTGGTAGCCCACCACCGCGAAGTCTTCGTAGCGGTAGTCGAACAGGCTGGGCGGCCGGCGCAGGATGTCCAGGCGCGGCAGCGGGAAGGGCTGGCGGCCGAGCTGCTCTCGGGCCTGGTCGAGGTGGTTCAGGTACAGGTGGCAATCGCCGCCGGTCCAGATGAAGTCGCCCACTTCAAGGTTGCACTGCTGGGCCACCATGTGGGTGAGCAGGGCGTAGGACGCGATGTTGAAGGGCACGCCCAGGAAGATGTCGGCGCTGCGCTGGTACATCTGGCAGGAGAGCCGGCCCTGCGCGACATGGAACTGGTAGAACGCATGGCAGGGTGCCAGGGCCATGCGCGGCAGGTCGGCCACGTTCCAGGCCGAGACGATGAGCCGGCGCGAGTCGGGATCCTGGCGAATGCGGCTGACCACATCGGCCAGCTGGTCGATCTCGCGACCGTCGGGTGTGGGCCAGTGTCGCCACTGGTGGCCGTAGACCGGGCCGAGCTCGCCCTCGGGGCTGGCCCATTCATCCCAGATGGTGACCCCGTTGTCGCGCAGGTAGCGCACGTTGGTGTCCCCGGAGATGAACCAGAGGAGCTCGTGGATGATGGATTTCAGGTGCAGCTTCTTGGTGGTGACCAGCGGAAAGCCCGCGGCCAGGTCAAAGCGCATCTGCCAGCCGAACACCGACAGCGTGCCGGTGCCGGTGCGGTCATCCTTGGGCGCGCCGTGCTCGAGCACATGGCGCATCAGGTCGAGGTACGGGGTCATGCGTGCGGATTGGGCGCGAGGGGGGAGGGGCGAACGCCGATGCCCGAGAAGCAGGCTGCGACCATCTGGTCGACGATGCGTTCATCGGGAATGGTAGCGCCCAGCCGGAGGAAGTCGAGTGTCGGATCGCAGGCCCTGGCGTAGAAGGTGTACAGGATGAACTCGTCATCCAGGTGCCTGGCCAGATCGCCCGCCTGGCGCGCCGCGCGGATGAGCTCGCCCACCTCGTCGGACAGGCGCAGCAGTTCGTCGACATAGTGGCGATTGGCCATCAGGCTGTCGCGCAGCGACTGGCTGGTGGAAGGCAGGTGCGGAATGCCGCCGGCGAGACGCTCGGTCAGCGTCCAGCGCAGCAGACCCTCCAGCCGGCCGATGGCCGAGTCGCCGCTCACGGCAGCCAGGGCATCGCGGGTGCGCTTGAGCAGCCGCACCATGACGGCGCCGACCAGCGCGTCCTTGGAGTCGAAGTGCTTGTAGAGGCTGCCCTTGGCGATGCCCACATCGGCCGCGATATGGTCCATCGACATCAGCTCGTAGCCGTGCAGGGCGAGCAGCCGGTGGGTGGCGTCGAGGATGGCCTCTTCCCGGACCTCGAACTGGGTTTCCCTGAAGGACTTGCGCGCGGGGATGCTCTGGCCGGTAGCGCTGGACACGGGTTCTTCCGGAAATCGTTGGGCGGCCGGATTATGGGGCCGCCCGTCGCGGCAGCGCTCAATGTCCTTTGGATGCGTTCGGCGAGGGCGCGCCGGTGTTGAGCACCGCCGTGGACGTGCGGGCAGGCGCCGGCAGCGTGAGTTCGCGCCCGTTGTCATCGACGACCACCGCCTGATCGGTGATGGCCTTGAGGTGCCGGCCGGGCCCGAGGGTGGCGCCGACCGCATAGGCGCGGGCGGGCTTGCCGTCGACCGCGAGCAGGGCGCTGCCCAGACGGCCAGCCGCGACCACGCCGAGCACCTGCAGATTCACGGCGGCGGGGGCGCTTGCCGCGTTGCCCGGGGCATCGGCACGCCCGAAAAGGAGCGCGGCGGCGCCGAGGTCGGGTGCGGCGCGGCTGCCCTGCGCGGCAGCCTCCGGCCCTGGTTGGGGTACCGGGGCGCCCAGCGTGACCAGCCAGTGCCCGGCCGTGGCGGCCAGCACCGCCGCGGCCAGAAGCGTGCCCGCCCAGGCCGGACGACCGAGACCGGCGAGCATGGCGTTGAGGCGGAGGGGCATGGCGCGGGTGATCGGCGAGGGCGGCAGGTCAGAGGCCGGCTGATATCATAGCTTGGCCGGGCACGCGGTCCGGCGTGCCTCGGAGAGCGTGCATGGCATTTCGCGGACGGATCGGATGGCGGGTCGCGCAGCGCGGCTTCACCCTCATCGAGGTGATGGTGGTGATCGTCATCCTCGGCGTGCTGGCGGCGCTGGTGGTCCCCCGGGTAATGAACCGCCCCGATGAGGCGCGTGCGGTGGCGGCCCGGCAGGACATCGCGGCCATCATGCAGTCGCTCAAGCTCTACCGGCTCGACAACCAGCGCTACCCGTCTACCGAGCAGGGCCTGCAGGCTCTGGTCACCCGCCCCACCTCCGGTCCCCAGGCCGCCAACTGGAAGGCCTACCTCGACAAGCTGCCGGTCGACCCCTGGGGCAAGCCTTACCAGTACCTCAATCCCGGGGTGAAAGGCGAGATCGATGTCTTCAGCCTGGGGGCCGACGGCGCGCCCGGCGGATCAGGGGCCGATGCCGACATCGGTTCCTGGTCGCTGTAGCGCGGCACGCCCCGCGGCGCGGCCACGCAGCGCCGGCTTCACCCTGATCGAAGTGCTGGTTACCCTGGTGGTGATCGGCATCGCGGTGTCGGTCGTGGTCGTCAGCGCCTGGCCGGGGCCGCGCCAAGGACTGCGCGACGATGCTGAACGGCTGGCGCTGCTGCTGTCACTGGCCCGCGAAGAGGCCCAGGTGCGTGGTGCGCCGGTGCGTCTGTCGGCCGACGCCGGTGGCTACCGCTTTCAGGTCTTCTCGGGGCGCCAGTGGCGGCCGCTGCTCGGCGACGCCGAGTTGCGGGAGCGCGCCTGGAGCGCTCCCACCACCTGGCAATTGCGGCGCGCGGATGGACGGCCCGAGCTGATCTTCGGCCGGGACCCGGTCGATGCCCCGTTCGAGATCACGCTCTCGCGTGGTGATGCGATCGTGCGTGTGGCCGGTGATGGCCTCGGCCGGGTCGAGGTGCTGCCATGAGTCGGGCCCCGCACACGGGCGGCTTCACGCTGGTGGAGGTGCTGGTGGCGCTGGCCATCGTCGCGGTGACCCTGATGGCGAGCCTGCGCGCGGTGGGTTCGCTCACCGAGGCGGGCACCGATCTGCGTCTGCGGGTACTGGCGCAATGGAGCGCCGAGAACCGGCTTGCGCAGATGCGGGTGCAGTCCGATTGGCCACCCGTGGGCCGCAGCCGGCAGGACTGTCCGCAGGCAGGGGTTGCCCTGGTCTGTCAGGAGGAAGTGTTCGCCACGCCCAACCCCTTTTTCCGGCGGGTCGAGATCGCGGTCTACGAGGCCGACGGGCGGCGACCCCTGGCGCGCTTGACCGGTTTCGTGACCAGCGGGAACTCCTGAGGCATGGACGGGCGCCTTCGACAGCGGCCGGTCTGGTCGGGGCAGGGGGGCTTCACCCTGCTGGAGGTGATCGTCGCGGTCGCCCTGCTCGCGGTGATCGCCGTGCTGTCCCTGCGCGGCATCGATTCGGTGTTGCGGGCGCGGGAACGCCTCTCGGCCGCGGCGGCCGAACTTGACGCGCTCACGGTGTGTTTCGCACAGATCGAGGAGGATCTGCGCCGCGCCTGGCCGGTGCGACTGCGCCTGAGCGCGGAGTCGCCCGTCCAGTTCCTGCCGGCCGCGCCCGAGGATGGCGCGGCGCCGCTCAGCCTGCTGCGCGAGGGCGCAGGAGATGCGGCCCCGGGCGTCATCCAGCGGGTCAGCTACCGGCTGCGCGAGGGCGTGCTGGAGCGCGGTTTCGCACCCTGGCAGCCTGCGGTGGCGCCCGGGCCGGAGGCCGCGCCAGGGGCGGCGCGGCCAGCCGGCGAGGGCGGACGCGATCCGGTCGTGCCCGCCGCGATCGTCTGGCAGCCCCTCGTTGCCGGCGTCAGCGCGGTGCGCTGGCGCGGCTTCATGCCCGGGGCCGGCTGGGTGGACGGGGCGGCCCTGGGTGCGATGGCCCGCACACCGCCGCCCGCAGGTCAGGCGCCCGCGGTTCCGGTGGGTCTCGAGATCGTGCTCGAGCGGCGCGGGGGCGATGTCTTGCGGCGGGTTTTCGGGGTTCGCGATTGAGCTTGCTGCCTTCTGCCCACGGCATCGCGCGTCGCGCCGGCGGTGCGCCAGACCGGGCGCGTGGCGCGGCGATCATCAGTGCGCTTCTGGTGGTGGCGCTGGCCGCCAGCGTGGTTGCCACGCTCTTCCTGCGCATGAACGTCACCACCCGCTCGGTGGAGAACCGGCTGGCGCTGTCGCAGGTGCGGTGGATCGAGCGCGCCGCGGTCGACTGGGCCAAGGTGATCCTGCGCTCCGACGGCATGGCCAGCGCGGTCGATCACCTCGGCGAACCCTGGGCGGTGCCGGTAGCCGAGACCCGGCTCGACGAGACGGTGACCGCCGGCGCACGTATCGGCGATGACAGCCGCCCGGGCAGCCTGACCGGCCAGATGATCGACATGCAGGGCCGCCTGAATCTGGTGGCCATCCTGGGCACCGGTCAGGTGTCCACGCCGCACCTGACGGCGGCACGCCAGCTCTTCGCGCTGCTCGACCTGCCCGACAGCCTCGTCGACACGGTACTGGCGAGGCTGATGCGCAGCCAGCCGCGGGTCGTGGAGGGCCGCACCCTGCCGGCCGCCGACCTGCCGCTGGTGCGGCTCGATGACCTGCGCGCACTGCCGGGTTTCGATGCCGCCATCGTGGCCCGGCTCGAGCCCTTCGTGACGGTCATTCCCTTCGTGCCCGGCGCGCCCCTGCCATCGCTCGTCAACCTGAACACCGCGCCGGCCGAGGTGATTGCCGCCGTGGTTCCCGGCCTGGAACTGGCGGGCGCGCGGCGCTTCGTGGAGCGGCGCGAGCGCAGCGTGTTTCGCAGCCTGGAGGAGGCCTCTCAGGCGATCAATGGCCAGCCGGTGCTTTCGCCCTTGCTGGCCGGAGTCGGCTCGAACTATTTCCTGCTGCGCGGAATGGTACGCTTCGACCGCGTCGAGGTGGTCAGCGAAACACTGCTGTCGCGGGCGTCCGGGAAGATCGAGATCGTATGGCAGCAGCGGCTCTGAAACATGGCATCGTCTGGATCCCCTCGCGCGGCGTGGGGGAGCGGGCGCTGGCCACCGAGCCGGTGCTGCGCGCGCTCATGCCGCGGGTGCCAGCCGGTGCCGTGCCGCAACGCTGCAGCCTGGAGAGCCTGCCGCGCATGCGCTCGGCCGTGCTGATCCTCGATCCCCGCGATGTCTCCCTGATCCGGGTGAGCCTGCCGCCGCTCAGTCCCTCGCGCCTGAGCCGCGCCCTCCCCAATCTTCTCGAGGATCAACTGCTCCAGGATCCGGCCGCCTGCGCGCTGGTGCCCGGGCCGGCCCTTGCCGGTGGCCAGCGCGAGGTCGCGGTGATCGATCGGGCCTGGCTCGAGTTCGTGCTGGGCGCCTTCGAGCGGCGCGGGATCCGCGTGGCGGCGGCATGGCCGGCGCAGCAGGTGCTGCCGCTGACCCCCGGAAACGCCACGCTGGCCTGCCTGGCCGACTCGCTCGCGCTGCGGATCGGGCCCCAGGAATCGCTGGGCTGGGCGGGCGCTGCCGGTGCCGCGCCCCGGCTCGAGTCGATGGCCGCGCTGCTGCGTGCCGCCGGCTGGCGCAGCGCCGCAGACGCCGAGGGCAGCGAGGCCCCCGGGACCGCGCCGCGGCCCCGCGACATCGACCTCATCGGATGGACGGAGGCGGATCTCCCGACGCTGGCGACACTGGCCGATGATGTCGGGGTGCGATTCCAGGTCGCGTCGTGGGGGGTCGACCCCGACGGGGCGATCGACCTCAGCCAGGGTCGCGCCGGTAGTTCGGGCAGTCGCTGGCTGGCGCGCATCGACTGGCGCGCCTGGCGCCTGCCGGCGGTGCTGGGTGTTGCCGCGGCCCTGGTGGCCATCGCGGGTCTCAACCTGCACTGGGCACAGTTGTCGCGCGAGCGCGCCGCCCTGCGCGCCGCCATGGAGTCCAGTTTCCGGCAGGCGTTTCCCGGCGCGCAGGTGGTGGTCGATCCGCTCCTGCAGATGCGCCGCCAGGTGGCCGACCTGCGGCTGTCGGCGGGCCAGAGCGGGCCCGAGGATTTTCTGCCGCTGCTGGCGCGCTTCAGCCGACTCATCGCGCCGGCGGCCGTCGGCACCCCGGCGTCGGTGGAATACCGTGACGGGCAACTGACGGTCCGCTGGGCGGCCGGGGCGCCCGACGCGCCGGCGCGTGAACGCCTCGTCGCCGAAGGCGCGCGGGCCGGCCTGCGGGTGCGCTTTGACGGCGACGCACTCGCGATCATCGCGGTGGCCGGCTGAGATGCTCGAGAAGCTGCTCGCGGGCTGGTCGGGTGTCTCGCCACGGGAGCGCCGCCTGGTGCTGTTCGCGGCGGTGCTGCTGCTGCTGGCCGCGGTGTTCCTCGTGCTCGTCGAGCCAGCCTGGCGGGGGCGGGCGGCTCTGCAGAAGGAACTGCCCTTGCTGCGTGCCCAGTTCGCCACGGTCCAGTCGCTGGCGCAGGAGGCCGGCACGCTCGCCGGACGGGGTGGTGCCGCGCCGGTCTCGGCGGCCCAGGTGCGTCTGGCACTCGAAAAGTCGGCCGCGGCCGCAGGGCTGGGGCCCTCGCTGCAGAAGATCGAGCTCAATGGCGAACTCATCGAGATGCGTTTCCGGGGCGTCAGCCATGAGCGCTGGCTGGGCTGGCTGGCCGCGGCCTTGCCCGAAACCCGCGCCCGGGTTGTCGATCTTTCGCTCACCCGGGAAGCAGCGCCGGGCGTGGTGAGTGCGCGGGTGGTGCTCGAAGCGCCGCGCCGGCGGGCCGGCTGATGGCCGCACGCGTTCGGTGCCTCGAGGCGGGAGCCTGACATGGCCGCTACGCCGAGCGTGATCGGGCGCTGGCTGGCGCTGGCGCTGATCATGACGATGGCCGCGCTGGCGGCGGCGCTCTGGCAGGGCCCGGCCTCCTGGGTGGATGCGGCCCTGCGCTCGCTTTCGCACGACCGGGTGCGGCTGGCTGAGGCCCGTGGTGTCTGGTGGCGTGGCGAGGGCCGGCTGGTGCTGCTCGACGGATCCGAGCAGATGCCTGTGAGCGCCGGCTTCGCGCTGCCGGGACCGCTGCGCTGGGAGCTGCGACTGGCCGGTCTGCCGCTGGGGCTCATCGACGCCACGCTATCCCTGCCCGGAGCCGAGCGGCCGCTGCGCCTGAGCGGTTCTCTGGCCCAGTGGCGTCTGGAGCCGGGCGCGCTGCGGCTGCCGGCGGTCGATCTGTCCCGCCTGGGCTCGCCATGGAATACCATCCAGCCGGCCGCCGAACTGTCGCTGCGCTGGGAACCGCTGCTGGTCCGGGCTGACGCGGTGGAAGGGCGTTTCGCGATCGAGTTCAGCCAGGTCGCCTCGGCGATGACGCCGGTGCGGCCGCTTGGTCACTATCGGGTCGAGGTGGTTGGCGCAGGGTCCCAGGCCACGGTGTCGCTGGCTACCGTGAGCGGGCCGCTTCAGCTCACCGGCTCGGGCAACTGGAGCGCGCGTGGCGGTCTGCGGCTGATGGCCCAGGCCTGGGGCGAGGGTGCCGAGCAGGCGCGGCTGCAGTCGCTGCTCGCGCTCATCGGCCGCCGCGAGGGCGAGCGCACGATCATCAGGATTGGAGGGTAGGCGAGTGAGCAGTGTCCAGGCCCAGCGGGCCCAGCCCCGAGGCCGCAGGCCCGGGGCGCACGCGGCAGGCGCCGTCGTCCTGCGCGCGCTGCTGCTTGCGGCCGTGCTCGTCCAGGTCCCGGCCGCAAGGGCAGCCGAGCCGCCGCCGGGCATCGCCGGATCGTCCAACCAGATCACCCTCAACTTCCGCGAGGCCGAGATCGACGTGGTGGTGGCGGCGTTCAGCCACCTGATGGGGCGCGCCTTCATCGTCGATCCGAAGGTGCGCGGCAAGATGACGCTCGAGATCCCGAAGCCGGTGTCACGCGTCCAGGCCTATCAGTTGCTGCAGGCCCAACTGCGTCTGCAGGGTTTCGCGCTGGTGGAGGCAGGCCAGACGGTACGGGTGCTGCCCGAGGCCGATGCCAAGCTGCAGAACGGGCCGGTGGCCGCCGACCGCAGCGAACTGCCGGCGGGCGATCAGATCGTCACGCAGATCTTCCGCCTGAGCTACGAGTCGGCATCCAACCTGGTGCCGGTGCTGCGCCCGCTGGTTGGCGCCAACAACCCGGTGACCGCCTATCCGAGCAACAACTCGCTGGTCATCACCGATTACGCCTCCAACCTCCAGCGCATCGGCAAGATCATCGCCAGCCTGGACAGCCCCTCCACCGGCGAGGTGGAGGTCATTCCGGTGCGGCATGGCCTCGCCACCGATCTGGCCACCTCGGTCACCCGCCTGCTCGACGACACCCAGCGCGCAGCCGCCGGCGCGCAGGTCGACCCCGGTCAGCGCATCACCGTGCTGGCCGACGCCCGGCTCAATGCCGTGCTCGTGCGTGCCGCCAGCCCGGCGCGCCTGAACCTGGCCAAGAGCCTGATCGCGCGGCTCGACCAGCCCAGCGAACAGCCCGGCAACATCCGCGTGGTCTACCTGCGCAATGCCGAGGCGGTGCGCCTCGCGCAGGTGCTGCGCAGCGTGATCGCCGGCGATGCCGGCGCGGGCGCCGGGGCGGGCACGCTCGGCCAGGGACTGAGCAGCCTCTCGCAGGGCACTGCCCTGCAGACGCCCGGCGCGCCGGGCGCAACCCCGCCGGGCGCCGCCACCCCGGGGGCTGCCACCGGCGCATCGACCGGGGCCGGCACCCTGGCCGGCAGCACGCTGCCCGGGGCGGTCGCCCACAACGTGGGCGGCGTGATCATCGCCGCCGACGCGGCCACCAACGCGCTGATCATCACCGCGCCCGAGCCGGTGTATCGCAACCTGCGTGCCGTCATCGACCGGCTCGATTCGCGCCGCATGCAGGTCTACATCGAGTCGCTGATCGTCGAGGTGTCGGCCGAGCGTGCCGCCGAACTCGGCATCCAGTGGCAATTCCTCAGCCAGGGCAGCGGCGGCAACTCGGTGGTGGGCGGCACCAACCTGCCGGCGCGCAACAGTGGCGGCAACATCCTCGATGCCACCGCCAACGTGCTGGCGCTGGGCCAGGGTCTGAACCTCGGGCTGCTGCGCAGCGGCGCGATCGTGGGCAACCCGAGCGCCACCGGCGGCATCTCGCCGGTCAATCTCGGCCTGCTCGCCCGCGCGCTCGAGAGCGGCGCCAACGCCAACATCCTGGCCACGCCCAACCTGCTCACGCTCGACAATGAAGAGGCGCGGATCATCATCGGCCAGAACGTGCCCTTCATCACCGGGCAGTTCACCGCCACCGGCACCGGGGGCGCGGCGGTGAGCCCCTTCCAGACCATCGAGCGGCGCGACGTCGGCACCACGCTGCGGGTCAAGCCGCAGGTATCCGAGGCCGGCACCATCCGGCTGCAGATCTTCCAGGAGGTCTCCAACGTGCAGGACCGCAGCCTCTCGGCGGGCCTGATCACCAACCGGCGCGCCATCGAGTCGAACGTGCTGGTCGACGATGGCCAGGTGGTGGTGCTCGGCGGGCTCATCGAGGAGCGGGTGGAGGGCGGCACGAGCAAGGTGCCGGGCCTGGGTGACATCCCGGTGCTCGGGCAGCTCTTCCGCTATGACAACCGCAAGCGGGTCAAGACCAACCTGCTGGTGTTCCTGCGCCCGGTGGTGCTGCGCGACGCCAACGCGGCGCAGAGCCTCACCGCCGACCGCTACGACTACATGCGCACCCTGCAGGGTGACTCGCGGATGCCGCCGCGCTGGCTGATGCCCGACATGCCGCCCTCGCTGCTGCCCGCGATGCCCAAGCCCGCGGGCCCGTCGCCGCTGCCGCCGGGGGCGCCGGCCAGCCTCTCGCCGGACATCGACGGCGCCGCACGGCGCTGAGGCCCTCGCCATGGCCAGCGTCTCGCCCGCCCGCTACGTGCCCTACGGCTTTGCCCGCAGCCATGGGGTGCTGGTGGCGGCGCAGTCGGGCGATGCGCTCGAGGTCTGGGTCAGCCCCCGCACCCCGCCCTCGGCCCTGGGCGAACTCGCGCGGGTGCTGCCGTTCCGTCTGGTCACGGTGCGCAAGGACGAGGCCGAACTCGCCGGCGCCATCTCGCGCGCCTATGCCCAGCAGGAAGGCTCGGCCGCCTCGGTGGTGGGCGAGGTCGAGAGCGACCTCGACCTCTCGCGCGTGATGCAGGAGTTGCCGCGCATCGAGGACCTGCTCGAGACCGAAGACGACGCACCCATCATCCGCATGATCAACGCGCTGCTCACCCAGGCGAGCCGCGATGGCGCCTCCGACATCCACGTGGAGCCCTTCGAGGGCTACTCGGTGGTGCGCTTCCGGGTCGACGGCACGCTGCGCGACGTGGTGCGGCCGCGGCGCGAACTGCACGCGGCACTCATCTCCCGCATCAAGATCCTGGCGCAGCTCGACATCGCCGAGAAGCGCCTGCCGCAAGACGGCCGGATCGCCTTGCGCATCGGCGGGCGGCCGATCGATGTCCGGGTGTCCACGCTGCCCACCGGCCACGGCGAACGCGCGGTGCTGCGTCTGCTCGACAAGGAAGCCGGCCGACTGGACCTTGGCCGCCTGGGAATG
>JBIKWU010000283.1:0-5074 GCA_044356115.1 Burkholderiaceae bacterium | reverse complement strand
GCCACACCACTCACCAACCCGCAGTCACCACCCGAGCCCGCCCGTGATCTCGCCTTCGTGGCGCTGCTCGCCGCCGCGCCCATGCTGCTGGTGGCCCACCCCTCACTGCCGGTGGCGAGCGCCGCCGAACTGCCCAGGTACCTGCGCGAGCAGCGCGGCAAGCTCGGCTATGGCTCGATGGCGGTCGGCCATTTCGGCCATGTGCTCATCAAGGAACTGAGCGATGCTGCCCAGGCAGACATGACGCATGCGCCCTACAAGGGAGAAGCGCCACTGCTGCAGGATCTGGTCAGCGGCCAGATCCAGATCGCCCTGTCCACGCCACCCGCAGTGCGCGCGCTGGCCGACACCGGGCGGGTGAAGTTGCTCGGCGTGAGCGGCACCCGGCGCTTGCGGCTGTATCCCGCCGTACCCACGCTCGCCGAGCAGGGCTTCTCGGCACCCATCTACCGCATGACCGCAGGCTGGATCGGCATCGTCGCGCCGGGAGGCACGCCCGAGCCGATCGTGCGGCGCCTGGGCACGGAGTTCGTGGCCGCCATCCAGACACCCGAGGTCAACGAGCGCCTGCTCGAACTCGGTCTGGAGCCCATCGGGGCCGACGGGCCGTCCTTCGCGGCCACGTATGCAAGAGAGCGCCCTGTCTGGCGCGACCTGCTGGTGCGCGCCGGGGTCGAGGTGCGGGTGCCCTGAGGGGCCGCCAGGGGAATGCGGACGCATGCCGGTGGCGGAGGGGCATGGGAGTCGAACCCACCCGGCAGCGCGAGGCGGGGCAAAACGGAGCGATCAGAACCGGACCGACAGCGAGATACCGGCAAGCCAGGTACGCCCTGGGCCTGGCTCGAAGAAGCGGCGATTGCCCTCGTTGACGATCACCGAACCGACATGGCGCCGGTTGGCAAGGTTGTCGATGCGCGCGAAAGGAACCAGTCGCCATGCGCCGATCTCTCGGGGCAGGCTCGCCCGCAGATGAACCAGCGTGCAGCCTTCGGCAGCCTCGGTGTTGGCGTCATTGACCGGGATGGCGCCCACCTTCAGGGCCTCCAGCCCAAGCTGCAGACCGGCGAGCATGCCGTCCACGCGAGGCCGCCACACCAGTTCGCCAAAGGCGTGGCGATCGGGCGTGCCCGCCAGCCGATTGCCGGCAGCCACCGTCACGGCCCCACTGCCGGTGCCGCTGACAAAGCCATCGCGGAATCGCGCGGACAGCCAGGTGAGGGCGACCCGCGCGGTCAGGCCAGGCGACACGCTGGCGAACCATGCGAGTTCGGCGCCCTCACGCTGCGTGCGACCGGCATTGCGGTAGGTGGTGCGACCGCCGACGTTGGCATCGACCACGATCTCGTCGTCAGTCCCGATCGAGAAGAACGCGAGATCGGCGCGCTGGCTGCCGTCGCTGCTGCGCCATTTCGCGCCGACTTCCGATTGCCGGCTGCGCGAGGCCTGCAGCCCCAGGTTCAGACCGGTGAGGCTGCCCGAAGTGGATCGATAGGCCAGCTCGGCGAAGGTGGGCGTCTCGAATCCGCGGCCAAGATTGGCGTAGAAGTTCACGGTGCTGCCGATGGCGCGCGACACCCCCAGCACCGGCGACACCGCCTGGTACTGGCGCGCCCCGCTGTCGTCGCCATTGCCTGTCGTGATGTACCGATCGTCCGAGCGGAAGTCCACCCGGCTGGCACGCGCGCCAGCGGTGAGGGTCCAGTCGGTGGGCAGGCGCAGCACCGCCAGCGCATAGAGGTCGGTGTTCTGCACACGATTGAGCTCATCGCGCTTGAGCGCCCCGACGATGCCCGCGTTGTTGATGAAGCCCAGGCGCTGTTCCCGCTGCCGATCATGATCGAGCCCCAGCACCAGGCTGAGCCGCGATTCGCCCAGCGCCATGCCGTGGCTGTACTGCAGGCCGATCCCGCCGAAGTCGCGGTCGAGATCGACGACCCCGCCAGGCGCGGTCGCGACGGTCTGCGCCGACAGGGACGTGGAAAGCGTCTGGAACACCGACCGCCGCCCGGCGTACAGACGCGCGCTCAGGGAGCGATCGGCATCCAGCCGGTGCTCCGCCACCAGGCCGGCCTGGTTCTGGGCGATGGTCTTGCGGGTGTCCTGGCTGAGCGCCGACGGGTCCACCTGCCGCGGATCAGCCTGCATCTGAGCGCGGGTGAGGCCGAGCGGATCCTGGGAAAGCGGCTGGTCGAACACGTTGGCCACCAGCGTGATCCGGGTGTCAGCGTCGGTGCGCAGGCGGACGATGCCATTGAACTGTTCGCGCCGGGCCGCGCTGTGATCGCGATAGCCGTCGGTCTGAAAGCGTGACCAGTCCGCCAGGAGGCTGGCCGACCCGGCCTGCCCGGAAGCCCCGAGCCCGAGACGCTGCGCCCCCTGGCTGCCGGCCGACAGACCGGCCGAGGCGATGGGCTGCGCCGGCGGCTCGAGGCTGAAGGCCTGAACCACGCCACCGGCGGCGTTGCCGTAGAGCAGGGCAAGAGGGCCACGCAGCACCTCGAGCCGGCCCACCGATGCCAGGCTGACGGTGGCCGCCTGCCCCTGCCCATCGGGCATCGTGGCCGGGATGCCATCGACGATCAGACGAACGCCCCGGATGCCGAAGGCCGAACGGGCACCGAACCCGCGGATCGAGAGTTGCAGATCCTGTGCGTAGTTCTGGCGATTGAGCACCACCACACCGGGTATCCGCGACAGGGATTCGGAAAGGTTCACCTGCGGCCCGGCCGCCCGGATCGTGAGCGCATCAACCGACTGGATCGAGGCTGGCGCGTTGAAGCTGCGCTGCGCCTGCCGGCTGGCCGACACCACCACCTCGGAGAGCGTCTCGGCCGGCGCGTCCTGCGCAGCGGTGATCGGCGCCGACTGGGCAAGGGCGAGGTTCGCGACGCCACCGAGACTCAGCACGGCGAACACGAAGGCGGCTGCCGCCCCCGGGTGACGGGCGCGGAGCGTGGCGCGCACAGCGTCGCGGCTCACCCGATCCTTGGCCAAGGAAGCGAAGACGATCACGGTCAGGTTGCGGCGGCGAAACACCGCCGCCATGAAATGTCGGGTGGCTTTACACCCCGGTTGACAGGCACGGCCTGAAAAACCCGCAAGGTCTTGAAAACAAAGCACAAGGTCGGCAGGGCCCGGAACTTGCAGACCACTCGCCCGCATCGGTCGTCACGACTGACGCGCGCAAGGTCCTGCAATGCAACAACCGGAGGTCATTCAAATGAGGAACGCAACTCTAGGGGCGGCAATTCTCGCCGTCGCGGCAGCCTTGACGGCTGCACCGTCGTATTCGGCCGTCGTGGTCAGCAAGGGCAATACCGTCGAAACCATCCCCGGCCTCACCGGCTTTGCCACCACCGGTGCCGACATGGACAACCTGAAAGTGACCGCGGCGTTTTCGGGGGGCCTCACCCAGACCCTGAACTGGGCCACGACAGGCGCCGGTTCGGGCGGAGTCACCGGCACGGGCTGGGCGCTGAACGTCAGCGGCGACACCTTCAGTTCGCCCTGGATCTTCACATTCACCAATGGGAATGGCATCGGCAGACTCGATACCCTGATTCTTGACGGTTCGGAATTCGGTCAGATCACCGTGTTCGACACAGACTCGCCGAGCCCCGGCACGAATGGGTCCGCATCCGGGCTGGACTTCTCGGTCAACAGCGGCTGCGCGAGTTGCAACGGCGTCGCGCTCTACCAGATCGCGATCGGCATCGATCCGGATCCGCCCGCCGGGGACATCTTCCACAAGCTCACCGTCACCTTCGATCCCGGTACCGGCCCCGACGCGAACTGGAGCTTCCTCCAGGACACCGACAACGACATCCGCAAGGAGATCGGCTTCGTGCCAGAGCCAAGCAGCCAGGCGCTGGTAGGCATCGCGCTGCTGAGCCTGATCGGCAGCCGGCGTCGTCGCAACTGAGCCGCTTCGCCGATGGAGTCCGCGCGGGCACGCCGAGCAGTCGGCACGCCCGCTCGGAAAGGTCTCAGGCGGCAGCCAGTGCCCGGGCGCGCAAGACTGCGTCGGCCCACTCGCGCGGACGCTCCTGCGGCGGATTGTGGCCGCAGTCCTGCAGGAACCGGTGCTCATGCGGTCCGGTGAACTTGGGGATGCCGCTGGTGGTGTCGGTGCGCAGGCCGTCCGCGGTGCCGTCGAGGGTGACCGCGGGCACGGGAATGACCGGTTGCATCGCCAGCCTCGCCTCGAGATCGGCACAGGCGGGATCGCCCGGCACCAGCCCGAAACGATGCCGGTAGGAATGAATCACCACCTCGACGAAATCGGGATTGTCGAAGGCAGGCGCCGTGCGCAGGAAAGTCGCCTCGTCGAACGCCCAGGCAGGCGACCACTGGCGCCACAGCGTGCGGGCGATGTCACGACGGTTCCTCTCCAGCCCGCGACGCCCCCGCTCGGCATGAAAGTAGTACTGGTACCAGAGCGCAGACTCCTCGCTTGCCGTGGCCGCGGGTTCCATGGCGCGGGCGATGTTCTGGATGTTGTAGGTGTTCGAGGACACCAGCGCGACCACCCGTTGCGGCCACAGGGCCGAGACCACGCAGCAGGCACGACCGCCCCAGTCGTAGCCCCCGAGCACGGCGCGCTCGATGCACAAGGCATCGAGCAGGGCCAGCAGATCCGCGCCAAGCGCCGCCTGCTCCCCGGAGCGGGGCGTATCGCTCGCCAGGAATCGCGTCCCCCCGAAGCCCCGCAGCGAGGGCACGATCACGCGGGCACCGGCCTGCGCCAGCAGCGTCGCGGTCTCGTCGTAGGCATGGGCGTCATACGGAAACCCGTGTCCCATCACGCAGGGCCAGCCATCGGCCGGCCCGTGCTCCGTCACCTCCACCTGCAGCACGCCGGCCTTCACCGATATCCGCCTCATGACCGTGTCCTCCCTTCGTCGGCGCAGACCCTGGCGCTCATTTCAGCGCAGGCAGCGGGTTGGGCCCGCCATTGGGGATCGGGGTGCGATCGACATTGAGCACCATCGACACCAGCGAGTAGTAGCCATTGACCGCCATGAGGTCCATGGCGCCCTGTTCCCCGAAAAGCTCGATGACCCGCCGGTAGGTG
>JBIKWU010000282.1:0-5083 GCA_044356115.1 Burkholderiaceae bacterium | reverse complement strand
TCGGGAGTGCGCGAGCTGCTCGTGATCTCGCAGGACACCAGCGCCTACGGGGTCGATCTGCGCTACCGCACCGACTTCGTCGGCGGCCGGCCGGTGCGCACCCGGATGCTCGAGCTCGCGCGCGAGCTCGGCAATCTGGGTGTATGGGTCCGCCTGCATTATGTCTATCCCTATCCCTCGGTCGACGAGGTGATCGGGCTGATGGCCGAGGGCGGGGTGCTGCCCTATCTGGACGTGCCCTTCCAGCATGCCCATCCGCGGGTGTTGCGCGCCATGAAGCGGCCGGCCAGCGGCGAGCGCAACATCGAGCGGATCCAGGCCTGGCGCAAGGCCTGCCCCGAGCTGACCATCCGCAGCACCTTCATCGCGGGCTTTCCCGGCGAGACCGAGGCCGAGTTCGAGACCCTGCTCGACTTCCTGCGCGAGGCGCGGCTCGATCGGGTGGGCTGCTTCGCGTATTCGCCGGTGGAGGGCGCGAGCGCCAACGATCTGCCGGGCGCGCTCCCGGACGAGGTTCGCGAGTCGCGCCGGGCGCGCCTGATGGCGGTCCAGGCCGAGATCAGCCGGGAGCGGCTTTCGCGTTTCGTGCGCCGCACGGTGGACGTGCTGATCGACGAGATCGAGACCGACGAGCGCGGCGAGATGCTCGGCGCGATCGGCCGTTCGGCGGCCAGCGCGCCGGAGATCGACGGCTGCGTGTACGTCAAGCCGCACCCGGGCCTGCGGGTGGGCGAATTCTCGCGGGTGCGGATCACCAGCGTCATCGAGCACGACCTGCGCGGCTCGGTGGTGGCCTGATCGGCGCTGCCGCCGCCGGGCGACCTACCAGAGGGCGCTCAGGTAGAGCGAACCGCTGATGCCCCAGGCGATGATCCACACAACGCTGCGCAGCGTGGCCAGGTCGGCCAGATACAGCGCCAGATAGGCCACGCGCAGGGCCACGAAGATCACGGCCAGCAGATCGATGCGGCCTTGCGGCACCTGCATCCACTGCGCGGCGAGCACGCCCGCGGCAAAGAAGGGGAATGCCTCCCAGGCATTGGCCTGCGCGGCATTGGCCCGCGCCCGGAAGCCGCCCAGACGCGACAGCCACTCGCGCGGATTGTGGTTGTCGTAGTCCTTCAGGCCGGCCTTGGAGATGCCGGCCGACACGATGGGCAGCACGCCGGCGATCAGCATGCACAGGATGGCGAGAGTCATGGCGGATCCTCGGTGACGGAGGGCTCAGGGTAACCCGGGAACGGAGCTGCGCCGTCGGGTCAGGCCGATGAGCCGGGGGGCTTGCCGGCGGCGAGGTGGATCGCCGCACGCACCTGGCTGTAGGTGCCGCAGCGGCAGATGTTGGTGATTGCGGCGTCGATGTCTGCGTCGGTGGGCCTGGGCTTGTCGGCGAGCAGCGCGGCGGCGGCCATGATCATGCCGGACTGGCAGTAGCCGCACTGCGGCACGTCGAGCGCCAGCCAGGCCTTGTGCACGGGGTGCGCGCCGTCGGGTGAGAGGCCCTCGATGGTGACCACCTTGCGCGAGCCCACCGCACCCACAACCAGCTTGCAGGAGCGCACCGGGGCGCCGTCAAGATGCACGGTGCAGGCGCCGCACAGCGCCAAGCCGCAGCCGTACTTGGTGCCGGTCAGGCCGAGGTGCTCCCGGAGCACCCACAGCAGCGGTGTCTGGTCATCGGCCTGGTACTCCAGGGGCTTTCCGTTGACGATGATGCTGGGCATGCGAGGTTGCTCCGGAAGGCGGGCGTCCCCAGGTGCCCCGGCTCGGGTTGGCCGGGATGCCCTGCGGGATGCATGTTCGAGTGGCGACTGGCGGGCGCACGCCGAGGCGCGTGCCTGCCGACTCTACATCAGCGGCGGCGGCGGCGGCGTGGCGCTCTGGCGCTCGCGGCGGGGGTGCCGGTTCCGTGTTCCAGGGCCGCAGTCGGCGGTGCACGATCCGCGCGACGATAATCCGGGGCAAGTTCAGGGACATTGCGGGGAGCAAGCCATGGAACAGCTCACGGGACGGGTGGCGGTGATCACCGGCGCGGCCAGCGGCATCGGCCTGGCCATGGCGCACTGCTTCGCGCGCGAAGGCATGAAGCTCGTGCTGGCCGACATCGAGCCCGCGCCGCTCGCGCAGGCGGTAGCCGCGTTGCGCGATGCCGGTGCGGTGGTCGCGTCGGCGCAGGTCGACGTGGGCGACGAGGCGCAGGTGAGGGCGCTGGCCGATCTCGCCTGGCGCACCCACGGCGCGGTGCATCTGGTGTGCAACAACGCCGGCGTGGCCTCGCCCGCCCTCACCACGCGGGCCTGGGAGTCATCGATCGCCGACTGGGACTGGATCCTGCGGGTGAACCTCATGGGCGTGCTGCACGGCGTTCGCGCCTTCGTGCCGCGCATGCTGGCCGACGGCCAGGAGGGGCATGTGGTGAACACCGCCTCGGTGGCGGGCCTGCTCACCGGGGCCAACCCGTATCACGTGTCCAAGAACGGCGTGACCTGCCTTACCGAAGGGCTGTACAAGGACCTGCGCACGATCGGCGCGAAGGTGTCGACCTCGGTGCTCTGCCCCGGACTGATCCGCACCGGCATCCTCGATGCCGAGCGCAATCGGCCGGCCGAACTCGGCCGCACGCAACTGCACGAGATGCGCGATGACCTGCAACGCTGGGCGGTTGGCTTTCGGCAGGCGCTCGAGGCAGGCTGGGATCCGGCCCGGGTGGCCGAGGCGGTGCGTGACGCGGTGCGCGCCGACCGCTTCTACATCGTGCCGGCGCAGGACAATCTTCAGGCGCTCATTCGTACCCGCATGACCGACATCATCGAGCAGCGCAACCCGACCCTGCCGCCGCGGGTCTGAGCCCTTCAGGGCGCCGACACCGGCGCGCCGTAGCTGTCCTCGAAGCAGTTGAGGATCGCGTCCAGGCCGCAGTGATTGAGCGCGTGCGTGGTCTGCGCGCGCACCACCGGCTTGGCGCGGTAGGCCACCGACACCCCGGCCACGCCCATCATCTGCAGGTCATTGGCGCCATCGCCCACCACGATGCTCTGCTGCGGCGTGCAGCCCAGTTGCGCGCACAGCGCCAGCACGGTCTCGCGCTTGACGCGGGCATCGACCACCTCGCCGGCCAGCTCGCCGGTGAGCCGGCCCTCGCGCACCACCAGCTCATTGGCGCGGGTGTGGTCCAGGCCCAGGCGCGCCTTGAGCCGCTCGGTGAAGAAGGTGAAGCCGCCCGACACCAGCAGCACCTGCAGGCCGGCGGCGCGGGCCGCGTCGATGAGCCGCTGCGCGCCCGCGGTGATGGCCAGGCGCTTCTCGTAGACCTCCTGCAGCGCGCTCTCGGGCAGGCCCGCCAGCAGGGCCACGCGCCGGCGCAGGCTCTCGACATAGTCGGCAATCTCGCCGCGCATGGCGGCCTCGGTGATGGCTGCGACCTCGGCCTTGCGACCGACGAAATCGGCGATCTCGTCCACGCACTCGATGGTGATCAGCGTGGAGTCCATGTCGAAGGCGATCAGGCGATGGTCGCCCAGCCGGCGCCCGGACGGCACCAGGGCGATGTCCACGCCGTGCTGCTCGGCGAGCGCCGCGGCGGCCGCGCGATCGAGGCCGGCCGGCGCGGCGAGCCGCGCACTGTGCGGGCCGATGTCCTGCGGGCGGGTGCCGATCCGCGCGGCGATCGCCGCCACCGTGGCCGGCGACAGGGCGGGGTGCTGGATGACGAGGTTCATGTCAGGGCCTTGAGCACGTCGCGGATGCGCTGCAGCCGGGTGCCCAGATCGGTGGAGGCGACGGTCAGCCGAAGCCGGTCGGGGCCGGCGAGCCGGGCATCGCGGCGGCTCTGGATGAAGCGGATGATCCGCTCCGGCGGGATCGGCGGGCTGGGCACGAACTGGAACTGCACCGCTTCGGCCGAGGCGTCGATGCGCACGATGCCCATGGGCTGGCACTGGATGCGCAGGCGATGGGTCTCGAGCAGCGCGCGCGCGGCGTCGGGCAGCTTGCCGAAGCGATCGACCAGTTCTTCCTGGATGGCCTCGAGCGCGTCGGGTCGCTCGCAGCTGGCCAGCCGCTTGTAGAGCGTGAGCCGCTCGTGCACGTCGGCGCAGTAGTCGGTGGGCAGCAGCGCGGGCAGGTGCAGCTTGATCTCGGTGGTGGCGGCCAGCGGCGCCGAGAGGTCGGGCTCGCGCCCGGCCTTCAGCGAGCGCACCGCCTCGTTGAGCATCTCGGTGTAGAGGGCGAAGCCCACCTCCTGCATCTCGCCGGACTGGTCATCGCCAAGCACCTGGCCGGCGCCGCGGATCTCCAGGTCGTGCATGGCGAGGTAGAAGCCCGAGCCGAGCTCCTCCATCATCTGGATGGCCTCCAGGCGCTTGGTCGCGTCCTTGGTGATGGCCGTCTCGTCGGGGATGAGCAGGTAGGCGTAGGCCTGGTGGTGCGAGCGACCGACCCGGCCGCGCAACTGGTGCAGCTGCGCCAGCCCGAAGCGGTCGGCCCGGTGCATCACGATGGTGTTGGCGCTGGGCACATCGATGCCGGTCTCGATGATGGTCGTGCACAGCAGCACGTTGAAGCGCTGCTGGTGGAACTCGCGCATCACCCGCTCGAGTTCGCGCTCGGGCATCTGGCCGTGGGCCACCGCAATGCGGGCCTCGGGCACCAGGGCCTCGAGGGCGCGCCGGCGGTTCTCGATGGTGTCGACCTCGTTGTGCAGGAAGTAGACCTGGCCGCCCCGCTTGAGCTCGCGCAGCAGCGCCTCGCGGATGGTGCCCTCGCTCTCGCGGCGCACGAAGGTCTTGATCGCCAGCCGCTTCTGCGGTGCGGTGGCGATCACCGAGAAGTCGCGGATGCCCTCCAGGCTCATCGCCAGGGTGCGCGGGATCGGCGTGGCGGTGAGCGTGAGCACGTCGACCTCGGCGCGCAGCGCCTTCAGCGCCTCTTTCTGACGCACGCCGAAGCGATGCTCCTCGTCGATGATCACCAACCCCAGCCGCGGAAACTTCAGATCACCGGAGATCAGCTTGTGGGTGCCGATCACGATGTCGACCCGACCTTCGTTGATGCCCTCGATGGCGGCCTTCACCTCGCGCGCCGA
>JBIKWU010000281.1:0-5092 GCA_044356115.1 Burkholderiaceae bacterium | reverse complement strand
GCGCGGATGCAGGCCTTCAGGTTGAGCGTGGTGCGGCGCTCCTCGTCCATGATGCCGATCTTCACGGTGTCGGCCGGCAGCCCCAGGGCCTTCTCCACCAGCGTGAAGGTCTCGTCGGCAAAGGCCACCTCGTCGGGGCCGTGCATCTTGGGCTTGACCACGTAGACCGAGCCCCGCGTGGAGTTGCGCAGGCCCGACTGCTTGCGCAGGTCGTGCATGGCGATCAGCACGGTACACATCGCATCGAGCAGGCCCTCGGGGGCCTCGCGGCCCTCGCGATCGAGCACCGCAGGGTTGGTCATCAGGTGACCGACATTGCGCACCAGCATCAGCGAGCGGCCCTTGAGCGTGAGCGGACGGCCATCGGCGCCGGTGTACTCGCGATCCGGGTTCAGCTTGCGATCGAAGCGCGAGGCGCCCTTGCTCACGCTCTCGACCAGGTCGCCCTTCATGAGGCCCAGCCAGTTGCGGTAGGCCAGGGCCTTGTCATCGGCATCGACCGCGGCCACCGAGTCCTCGCAGTCCATGATGGTGGTGACCGCGGCCTCGAGCAGCACGTCGGCCACGCCGGCGGCATCGGTGGCGCCGATGGCGTGGCCGCGATCGATCAGCACCTCGGCGTGCAGGGCGTTGTGGCGCAGCAGCACGGCCGACGGGGCAGCGGCATCGCCGCGGAAGCCGGCGAACAGCGACGGATCGATCAGCCCGACGCTGCCGCCGGCGGTGACCGCCTGCAACGCGCCGCCCGCCACCCGGTAGGCGGTGACGTCGGCATGGCGGGCGCCAGCCAGCGGCGCGACCGAATCGAGAAAGCCCTTGGCCCAGGCGATCACCCGGGCACCGCGAACCTCGTCATAGCCGCCCGGGCCGGGCAGATCGCCCATGGCGTCGGTGCCGTAGAGCGCGTCGTAGAGGCTGCCCCAGCGGGCATTGGCGGCATTGAGCGCGTAGCGCGCGTTCATGACCGGCACCACCAGCTGCGGGCCGGGAATGGTGGCGATCTCCGGATCGACGTTGGCGGTCTCGGCCTGGAAGTCGGGGCCTTCGGGCACCAGGTAGCCGATGCGCTCGAGGAAGGCGCGGTAGGCCGCCGGGTCGTGCGGCTGCCCGGCCCGCTCGGCATGCCAGGCATCGATCGCGGTCTGGAGTTCGTCGCGGCGGGCCAGCAGCGCGCGGTTCTTCGGACCCAGGGTGTGGATGAGTTCGGACAGGCCGCGCCAGAACTGGTCGGCGCTCACGCCGGTGCCCGGCAGGGCCTCGTCCTCGATCATCCTGCACAGCGAATCGGCCACTTTGAGGCCGTGCTTGTCGATCCGGGTGGTCATCTTGGGTGTCCTTGGGGTGACGGCAGCCGCGCGGCGCGGCGAACGCGCATCGGGCGGCTCTGCGACCCACCCGGCGGAGGCGCAGCATAGTGCCAGCCGGCTGTCGATGGAAGCCGGGGGTTGTTCAAGCAGCTGTGACTTTTCCGGGCAGGCCGCGCGGCGCCCCGTTCCGCTCGGGCGCCGCCGACCGCGGGAGCAGCCATCGACGAGGGCACAATCCCGCGCGACCCATCACGACACGGAGCCGATCATGACCCTGCGGATTCACGGCATCGCCAGCTCGCGCGCCGCCCGCGCCCTCTGGATGCTCGAGGAACTCGGCGTGCCCTACGAGCACGTGCCGCAGACCTATCAGGGCGGCGCTACCCGCACCCCGGCGTTCCTGCGCCTGAACCCCAACGGCCACATCCCGGTGCTGGAGGATGGCGCGATCGTGGTGTGGGAGTCGATGGCCATCAACCTGTACCTGGCCCGCCGCTTTGGCGGCAGCCTGGCGCCGGCCGACCTCGCCGAGGAAGCCCAGGTGCTGCGATGGAGCTTCTGGGTGATGACCGAATGCGAGAAGGACGCGCTGACCATCCTGTTCCATCGGCTGATCATGCCGGCCGAGCGGCGCAACCCCGCGCTCGCCGAGCAGGCCGAGCGCGCGCTGGCCGGTCCGCTGCGGGTGCTCGATGCCCATCTCGCGCAGCAGCCCTGGGTGGCGGGGTCGCGCTTCACCGTCGCCGACATCAACCTCGCCTCGGTGCTGGCCTGGGCCAAGGCCGCGCCCGCGCTGATCGAGGCCCATCCGAGGGTTGCCGGTTGGCTGGCGGCGTGCCTGGAGCGGCCCGCGCAGCGCAAGGTGCAGGCGATGAGCCGGGGCTGAACCCGCCCACGTCAGGGCACACCACCCGGCGCGAAGCCCGATGCGCAGCGCGCCGATTTGAGCAGCGCACCGATCGGTGCGATCCTCTCGGACCGCTCCCGACGCGCGCGACCACGCCCCAGACCCATGCCTGATTCCCCCGAAGACGACAGCGCCGCGGGCGCCCCGCCGCCCGCACCGGCGGCGGCGTGCGAGCCCCCCGTGTCAGCCGAGCCTGCCGAGGCGCCCCCCGCAACGCCCGCCGAGACCGGCGCCGTCGCCTCACCCGATGCGGCCATGGCCGACACGGCGGCAACGGTGAGCGAAGCCACCGACACCGATGCCACCGCGGCTGCGTCGGCCGCGCTCTCGGTGCGCGCCGTGGGGCAGTTGCTGGCCACGCACTTCCCGGCGCTCTTCGCCGGGCCGGCGCGCCCGCTGAAGCTGCGCATCCAGGCCGACATCCAGCAGCGCGTGCCGGGCGTGTTCACGCGCGAGCAGCTCTCGGCCTTCCTGCGACGGCACACCGGCCAGACCGCCTACCTCAGCGCCATGGCGCGGGGCGGGCAGCGCATCGACCTCGACGGCGCGCCGGCCGGCGAGATCGCGGCCGAGCACCGCGAAGCCGCGGCCACCGAGGTGCAACGGCGCCGCGCCAATCAGCAGGCCCGCTTCGAGCAGGAACGCGAAGCCCTGCGCCAGCAGCGCGAGGCGGTGCGCCAGGAGCGCGAGGCCCTGCGCCGCGAGCAGGACGCGCTGCACCGCGAGCAGGAGCAGGCGATGCGGCGGCGGGCCAGCCTGCTGCACGACTACGAGAACACCCGGCTCTCGGCGGCCAACTTCTGCGCGCTCAAGGGCATCGACCCCGCCCAGCTCGACACCCTCCTCGCGCAGGCGCGCCAGGAGGCGAGTCAGCGGGCCGCCGCGGCGCGCGCCGAGCGCGGCCCCGGGGATGGCCGCCCGCGCCCTGATCGCCCCGACCGACCCGAGCGCGGCGATCGCCGCCCGGAGCGCGACGGCCCTCGCCCCGATCGTTCGGGCCCGCGCCCTGACCGTGCCGGTCCGCGCGGCGACCGCAGCGGGCCTGGCGCCGAACGCGCCGGCCCCCGCCCCGACGGCGGCCGCGGCCCGGGCCGACGCGAGGGCGGCCCGCCGCGACGCAACGACCGCCCGCCCGGCACCGGGCCACGTCCCCCGCGCAAGCCCTCCGACGAGAACCGCTGAGACCGCGCGGCCTCAGGCGCCAGACCCTTCAAGGAACGTCCCATGCCCCATGTGACCACCCCCGACGGCGTGAAGCTCTACTACGAGGAGACCGGCAGCGGCACGCCGATCGTCTTCGTGCACGAGTTCCTCGGCGAGTACCGCAGCTGGGAAGCCCAGATGCGGCACTTCTCGCGCCGCTATCGCTGCATCGCCTTCAACGCCCGCGGCTATCCGCCCTCCGACGTGCCCTCGCGCGTCGAGGACTATGCCTTCGAGCACCAGCGCGCCGGCATCCTGGCCGTGCTCGACGGCCTGGGCATCGAGCGGGCCCATCTCGTGGGCCTGTCGATGGGCGCGTTCGCCACCTTCTACTTCGCCATGCGCTGGCCGCAGCGCGCGCTGTCGATCACCCTGGCCGGCATCGGCTCGGGGGCGCCGGCCGGCGCGCGCGAGCAGTTCGCCCGCGAGGCCCGCGAGTCGGCGCAGGCGCTGCTTCGTGACGGCTGGCCCGGCAGCGCCCGTGTGCGGGCCTCAACCGGCACCCGCGTGCAGCTGCTCAACAAGAGCCCGCGCGCCTTCGAGGAATTCATCGGCCACCTCGCCAGCCACTCGGCGGAAGGCTCGGCGCTCACCCTGCAGGGCTATCAGGCGATGCGCCCCTCGCTCGCCGACTTCGGCGCCGAGATGGCCGCCTGCACCGTGCCCACGCTGATCATCTGCGGCGACGAGGACGAGCCCTGCCTGGACGCCTCGCTGATGCTCAAGCGCGCCATGCCCGCGGCCGGCCTGTACTTCATGCCGCAGACCGGGCACGCCTGCAACCTCGAGGAGCCCGACCTCTTCAACGCCGCCTGCGAACGCTTCTTCCACCAGGTGGAGAGCGGCCGCTACCGCCTGCGCGACCCGCGTTCGGTGCCGGGACGCATGCTGTGAGCCGCCGCCCATGAGTCAGGACATGCTCGACATGCTGGCCGACGCCGCGGCCAGCTTCGCCCGACCCGATGCCGCGCGCGTGCGGGCCCTGCGCGGCACCGCAGACGGCTTCGACCGCGCCCGCTGGCGCGCCATGGCCGAACTCGGCTGGTTCTCGGTGGTGGTGCCCGAAGCCGCCGGCGGCCTGGGGCTGGGCGCCGCCGCGGCGGCCACCATCGCCACCGCGCTGGGCCGCGCCGCCGCCCCCGAGCCCTTCGTCGCCTCGGGCCTCATCGCTCCCTGGTGCCTCTCGCGCGCCAGCGGGTCGGGCGCGGCCTCGGCGCTGGCGGCCGTGCTCGCCGGCGAGCAGGTGATCGCGCTGGCCTGGCAGCCCGAACAGGGTTGCCTGGAGCCCCTCGAGACCGGTCTGCAGGCCACGCCGCAGCCCGATGGCAGCCTTCGCCTGTCAGGCGCGGCACGCTTCGTGGCGCCGGCCAGCGCCGACCGCTTCCTGGTGGCCGCGCGCCTGCCCGAGGGCCTGGCGCTGGGCCTGCTGCCGCGCGAGCGCGAAGGCCTGGTGCGCACTGACGAGCCCACGGCAGACGGCTCCGCCAGCGCGCTGCTGCGCCTCACCGATGTGCCGCTGGCGGCCGATGAGCTGCTGGCGCAAGGCCCGCAGGCAGTGGCCCTGCTGCGCGATGCGCTCGATCTCGCCCTGGTGGCCAGCGCGGCCGAGCTGGTCGGGCTGATGGACCACGCCCTCGACACCACGCTCGACTACCTGCGCACCCGCCAGCAGTTC
>JBIKWU010000280.1:0-5125 GCA_044356115.1 Burkholderiaceae bacterium | reverse complement strand
CCTGGCGCTTGCGCGCGTTGTAGACCAGGAACTTGGTGACCTCGCCGAGTGCCCGGCCCTCCTTGCGGCTGTAGGCCACCAGGCCCACCCCGCCCTGCTGCGCGCCGCGGATGCACTCCTCGATGGCATGGGTGAGGTAGGGGCGGCAGGTGCAGATGTCGGAGCCGAACACGTCGGACCCGTTGCACTCGTCGTGCACCCGCGCGGTGAGCGGCACCGAGGGGTCGGCCAGATGCCGCGGATCGCCGAAGATATAGAGGGTCTGGCCGCCGATCGGGGGCAGGAACACCTGCAGGTCGGAGCGGGTGACCAGCTCGGGGTACATGCCGCCGGTCTCCTCGAAGAGCGCGCGGCGCAGCTCGGTCTCGGCCACGCCGAAGCGCCGGGCCACGCCGGGCAGCCACCAGACCGGCTCGATGGCGGCCTTGGTGACCACCGCCGAGCCGTTCTCGAGCAGCACGCGGCCGTCGGGGCGCAAGCGCTGGAAGGCCATGGCGGTGCGGACCTCGGGCAGGTCGATGTGCGCCTTGGTGACCGCGATGGTGGGCCGCACGTCGCAGCCGGCGGCGATCTCGGTGGCGAAGGCCTGCGCCACCACCGCGCCCCAGGGGTCGAGGGAGACGATGCGCTGCGCGTCGGCCCACTGCGGATGCGGGCCGATGGCGTCGGTGGGCGCGGTGTTGGAGAGGTCCGGACGGTGGTCGCGCTGCAGCGCGCCGGCGGCCACCGCGAGCGCGCGGTACACGCCGTAGGAGCCGGAGTGGCTGCCGATCACGTTGCGCCGCAGGCGATCGGTGGTGGAGCCGATCACCGGGCCGCGCTCGGTCGCCGTGGCCGCCCCCCAGTGCAGGGGCGGCGCGCCCGCCGCGCCGCTGACCGGGTGAGAGGTGAGGCGGATATGCCGCGGCGAGACGGCGTCGTTGGGCATCGGTCACTCCGGCAAAACCGGCAGGTTAGCCGGAATCAGGCCCCTCGGGGGACCAACGGCGGTGCGCATGAGCGGGCATTTCGCATGGCGTTCGAGCCGGCAAGCGCCGACAATGCCGGGAAAGCCGCTGACGACCCCGGCGGCCCGGGGCGCGTCACGGCCATTCCGCGGCCGCACGAACCCCCTGCCATGCAGCACCGAACCAGGACACTGCCATGAACCGACCCGGCCCCCGAGGCTCCGTGAGGTCGTGGTGGCGCCGCCTGATCGGTCGCGCCGCCGTCGCGACCGGCACCGGCGCGCCCTCCCCGAGCCGTTCCGCCGACCCCAGCGCCGGCCCCTCGAACCCCGCCGCCTCCAGCGCCGGGGTGCCGGTCAAGCCCCCGGGCGTGGCGCGCCGGCCGCTGCTCAATCGCCAGGGCGAGGTCGCGGGCTTCGAATTCAGCCTGGCACCGCCGCGCCGCGGCCGTGACGCTGCGCCAGGCCGCAGTGCCAGCCCGGTGACCGGCGTCCTGGCCGTGCTGGAGGCCATGCGCGCCTCGCTCGCGCAGGGGCAGCTCGCGCTCGCCGCGCTGCCCCTGGCGGTCCTCAGCCAGCCTGCGGTGCTGCCGGCGGTGCCCGAAGGCGCATTGCTCGCGCTCGACGATGTCCTGCCCCGCGACCTGAAGTCGGCCGCTGCCGGCATGGCCGCGCTTCGCGGTCGCGGCGCGCAACTCGGCGGCTGCGGCCATCCGCTGGCAGGCACGGCCTTCACGCTCCTCGACTGCAGCGGGCTCGACGCCGATGGCCTGGCCGCCGCCGCCGCCGACTGTCGCCGCGGTGGCGCCGGGCTGCTGCTGGTCGGGGTCGGCCTGGCGGACATCGACGCGGTCGAAGGCGCGCTGCAGAACACGGTCGACCTCGCCGCCGGATCGCTGCAGGCCGGTCGCGGACCGCAGCCCAGCCGGGCGCTGCCACCGCAGGTTCAGCGGGTGTGCGGGCTGATCAACCAGGTGCTGCGCGACGCCGAACTGTCCGAACTCTCGGCCGAGTTGCGCGCCGATGTCGGGCTGAGCTACGAGTTGCTGCGGCACGTGAACAGCGCCTGGTACGCGCTGCCGCGCACCGCGCATTCCGTCGACGATGCGGTGATGATGATCGGCCGCGACGGGCTGTTCCGCTGGCTTACCCAGCTGCTGACCGCGCAGGCGGCACAGCGGCCGAGCTCCCGCGCGCTGCAGGAGGTGGCACTCGCCCGCGCCCGGCTGATGGAGCTCCTCGGCGAGGGGCAGTCCATGCCGGCCACGCCGCTTTTCACCACCGGGCTGCTCTCGCTGCTGGACGTGATGCTGCGCATGCCGATCGGCGAGGCCCTGGCGCCGCTGCACCTGCCGCAGGCGGCGATCCGCGCTCTGGTCAATGGCGACGGCCCCTGGCATCCGATGCTCGACCTGGTCTGCCGCCTCGAGAAACGCGACATGCAGGCCGCCACCGAACTGGCCGAGCTCTACGGCGGCATCGACTGGGTGAGCACCTGCGCCGAGGAGTCATGGCACTGGGCGCGCGCGGTGCGGGCGGCCGACGCCGGCGCGGGCGCGAGCGAGCCGGCCCCAGCGGCGCGGCGCGCGCCCGCGCTCAGCGGCCGGTGAAGCGGGCGTCGCGGCGCTCGCGAAACGCGGTGGTGCCTTCGGCGAGGTCTTCGCTCAGGCCCACGTCGTGGAACGAGCGCGACTCGAGGCGCAGCGCCTCGTCCATGTGCAGGCCCACCGAGCGCTTGACCACCTCCTTGGCAAAGCGCTGCGACAGCGGCGAGCGGCTGGCCAGCATCTGCGCGTAGTCGAGCGTGGCCTGCAGCAACCGGTCCTGCGGGATCACCCGGTTGACCAGCCCGATGCGGAAGGCGTGCTCGGCGTCTACCCGCTCGCCCGACAGGATGATCTCCATGGCGTGGCCCATGCCGACGATCTGCGGCAGACGGATCAGTCCGCCGTCGCAGGCATGGAATCCCCATTTCGCGTCCTGGAGCGCGAACTCGGCGTTGGGCGAGCAGAAGCGGATATCGCAGGCCAGGGCGAGCTCGAAGCCGCCGGAGATCGCGAAGCCGTTGATGGCCGCCACGATCGGCTTGAAGATGTCCAGGTTGCGGGTGATGCCGCCGAAGCCCGGCCCGTTGGTGAAGCGGCTGCGAAACTCCGGCGCCGGCCGGCGCGCGAAGTCCATGGTGTAGGTCTTGAGATCGGCGCCGGCACAGAAGGCCTTGTCGCCGGCGCCGGTGATCACGGCCACGCGGGCGTTCTCGTCGGCATCGAAACGTCGCCAGGCCTCCACCAGCCGGTCATTGGCCTCGAAGTCCAGCGAGTTCATCTTGTGCGGCCGGTCGATGGTGATCAGGCATACCGGGCCGTGCATGTCGTAGCGGATGTCGGTCATCGCGCGAGCATACCCATACCGCGCGATGCGCGGGGCGGCGTCCCCTCAGGCGACGGACTTCGCGGCCGCCGCCCGCTCGAACGCGGCCAGCCGGGCCGGGAAGCGGCCCAGGTCGGGCGCCTGGCCGGCTCCCGCCACCACCGGCCGTGGCAGGGTCTCGGCGAAGTGGCAGGCCACCCGATGGCCGGGCGCGGCCTCGCGCAGCGCCGGCTCCTCCTCGCGGCAGCGCGCCTGGGCATGCGGGCAGCGGGTATGGAAGCGGCAACCCGGCGGCGGCTTCATGGCGCTGGGCACGTCGCCGGCGAGGATGATGCGCTGGCGCTGCGCGCCCGGGTCGGGCACCGGGATGGCCGAGAGCAGGGCCTGGGTGTAGGGGTGCAGCGGGGTACGGTACAGCGTGCGCTTGTCGGTGATCTCGACCAGCTTGCCGAGGTACATCACGGCCACGCGATCACTGATGTGCTTGACCACCGCGAGGTCGTGCGCGATGAACAGGTACGACAACCCGAGGCGCTTCTGCAGGTTCTGCAGCAGGTTGACCACCTGCGCCTGGATCGAGACATCGAGCGCCGAGACCGGCTCGTCGCAGACGATGAGATCGGGGCTGACCGCCAGCGCGCGGGCGATGCCGATGCGCTGGCGCTGCCCGCCCGAGAACTGGTGCGGGTAGCGGCGCGCGTGCTCGGGCAGCAGGCCCACGGTGGCGAGCAATTCGCGCACGCGTTCGACACGCTCGGCTTCGGTGCCGATGCCATGCACCTGCATGGGCTCGGCGATGATGTCGCCCACCGTCATGCGCGGGTTGAGCGAGGCATACGGGTCCTGGAAGATGATCTGCAGGTGCCGGCGCATCTGGCGCATGCGGTCGGCAGGCAGGCCGGCGATCTCCTCGCCCTTGAAGCGAACCGAGCCGCCGGTGGGGTCGATCAGCCTCAGGATGAGCCGGCCGGTGGTCGACTTGCCGCAGCCCGACTCGCCGACCAGCGCCAGCGTCTCGCCACGGGCAATGTCGAAGCTCACGTCATCGACCGCGCGCACCTGACCCACGGTGCGGCTCACGACCACGCCGCGGCGCACCGGGAAGTGCTTGACCAGGCCGCGCACCGAGAGAATGGGTTCGCTCATGGGGAGGGATCGCTCATGTCGGCGCCGATGCCGGTGCGCCCGCCGCAGCAGTGCCGGCCAGCGCCTCGACCGGCGCCTTCCAGCAGGCCACCTGATGGGCCTCGCCCAGCGCCCGCAGCGGCGGCTCCTCGGCGTGGCAGCGGGCATCGGCGAACGGGCAGCGCGGCGCGAAGCGGCAGCCCGCCGGCTGGTTGGCCGGGCTGGGCACGGTGCCCTCGATGGTGGAGAGTCGCTCGCGGTCGACATCCAGCCGCGGGATGGAGCCGAGCAGGCCGATGGTGTACGGGTGCTGGGGATCGCGGAACAGCGCATCGACGGGCGCGCTCTCGACGATCTTGCCGGCGTACATGACGATCACCTCGTCGGCCAGTTCCGCGATCACGCCGAGGTCATGGGTGATGATCAGGATGGCCATGCCCAGGCGCTGCTGCAGGTCACGCAGCAACTCGAGGATCTGCGCCTGGATGGTCACGTCGAGCGCGGTAGTGGGCTCGTCGGCAATCAGCAGGGCCGGCTCGCAGGCCAGCGCCATGGCGATCATCACCCGCTGGCGCATGCCGCCCGACAGGTGGTGAGGAAAGTCGTCGAAGCGCTGCGCGGCCGAGGGGATGCGCACCAGCTCCAGCACCTCGATGGCCCGGGCCCGCGCCTGCTCGGGGCTCA
>JBIKWU010000062.1:0-17265 GCA_044356115.1 Burkholderiaceae bacterium | reverse complement strand
CCCGGCATCGTGGAACACCGTGGGGCTGCTGATGATCGCGCCCTACGTGCTGATCTTCCTGCTGTTCGTGCTCTACCCGGTGCTCTACGGGTTCTGGCTGGCGCGCCACCCCGACAGCTACCTGCGCCTGTGGCAGGACCCGGTGTTCGCCAACGCGGTGATCAACTCGGCGCTGTTCCTGCTGGTGGTGGTGAACATCAAGTTCGTGCTCGCGCTGTTCCTGTCGGGCTTCTTCGTGCACGAGCGCTGGTGGATCCGCATCCTGGCGGTGCTGTTCATCCTGCCCTGGGCGGTGCCGTCCATCCCCACCATCCTGTCGTTCCGCTTCATGCTCAACCCGGAGTGGGGCGTGATCAACAGCGTCTACTTCCGGCTCACCGGCCTGGACGGCCCCAACTGGCTCAACGACCGCTGGATCGCGTTCGCCATGGCCGGCATGGTGCACATCTGGAAGTCGCTGCCCTTCTGGACGCTCATCCTGGTCACCGGCAGGCTGGCCATCAGCAAGGACCTCTACGAGGCCGCGGCGGTCGATGGCGCCACCCGCCGGCAGCAGTTCGCGCACATCACCTGGCCCTCGATCCGCACGCTCTACATCACCTGCACCCTGCTGTCGATGATCTGGACGCTGGGCGACTTCAACAGCGTGTACCTGCTCACCGGTGGCGGCCCCTCGGACCTCACCCATGTGCTGGCCACGCTGGGCATCCGCTACCTGCGGCTCGACCAGGTCGACATGGCGATGGCCACCATCGTCGCGGCCATGCCGCTGGTGCTGCCGCTGGTGTTCTTCATGATGAAGCGCCTGTCGCGCGGACCGCACGACGACTGAATGCCGGCGATGCGCAAGCTGCTCAACGAGGCCGGCCTGTGGCTGGTGGGCATCCCGGTGCTGCTGTGGACTGTGCTGCCCATCTACCACATGCTGCTGTTCGCGCTGTCGACCAAGGACAGCGCCTTCGCGGGCCGCCTGTGGCCGCAGACGCCCACGCTGCGCAATGTCGAGCTGGTGCTTACCGAGCAGCACCACTACCTGGGCAACTTCTGGTCGCAGATCGGCTCGAGCGTGCTGATCGCGGCCGTCACCGGCGTGCTGACGCTGGTGGTGGCCACCATGGCGGCCTTCGCGATCAGCCGCCTGCGGGTACGCGGCGGGCGCTGGGTGATGAACGCGGCGCTCTTCACCTACTTCATCCCGGCGGCCTTCCTCGCCGTGCCCATGTACAAGACCATGGGCCTGTACGGCCTGCTGAACAACCGCTGGTCGATGATCCTGGCCATGGTCACCCTGGCCGCGCCCTATGCGATCTGGGTGCTCAAGCAGGCCTCCGACAAGCTGCCCGTGGAGCTCGACGAAGCCGCGATCGTCGACGGCGCCAGCGCCGGGCAGCTCTTCCGGCTGGTCTACCTGCCGCTGATGACACCCTCGCTGGTGGCCATCGGCGTCTACGCGGTGCTGCTTGCCTGGAACGAGTACCTCTACGCCTTCCTGATGCTCTCGGACGAGAAGCACATCACCGTGGCGGTGGCGCTGGGTCTGTTCCTGTCGGCCGACGATTCGCCCTGGGAACTGCTGATGGCCACCGGCGTGCTCTACGCGCTGCCGCCGGCGGCGATCTACTACGCCTTCAAGCGCTACATGGTCTCGGGGCTCACCGCCGGCGCGGTCAAGAGCTGACCGGCTTCCGCGCTCAGACCACGATCGGATTGACCGCGCCGTCCATCGACAGGATGGCGCCCGACACGTAGCTCGCCTTGTCCGAGGCCAGGAACAGCACCGCGTTGGCGATCTCCTCGGGGGTGGCGATGCGGCCCAGCGGCAGGCGGGCCTTGGCACGGGTGAGCGCCTCCTCGGGGCTGATGCCCTGCATGCGGGCGTCGGCCTGCATGCCTTCCTTGAGCCTCTCGGTGAGCGTCAGGCCGGGGTTGACCGCGTTCACCCGGATGCCCTTGCCGGCGTAGGCGCTCGCCATGCCGGCGGTCACGAGCATCAGCGCGGCATTGGCCGCGCCCCCGGGCATGTGCACCGGGCTGGCCACCTTGCCGCCGGCGCCGATGACATTGACCACGCAGCCCGCACCGCGCGCGGCCATGCGCTTGATGATCGCATCCAGCGGGAACACATAGCTGAAGTACTTCGCGTCCATGGCGGCGCGCCATGCCGCGGGCTCGAGTTCGTCGGGCGGGGTGCGGCGCGCGGCGCCGGCCGAGGTGACCAGCACGTCGATCGGGCCCAGGCCCGACTCCACCGCCGCCACCATCGCGTTGACCGCGGCCGGATCGGCCATCTCGCCGGCGAAGCTCATCAGCCGGCCCGGCGCGGCGGCCGCGGGAACGGCCTGCAACAGGGCGGCGCGGCCGCGCTCGAGGTTGCCGGCATCGCGCGAGACGATCGCCACCCGCGCGCCTTCGGCCAGAAAGCCCTGCGCGCAGGACAGGCCGATGCCCTTGCTGCCGCCCGTCACCACCACCACCTTGCCGCCGAGTCCGAGATCCATCGTATGCTCCCCTGAGTCACCGAGAACGGGCGCTGCCCGCGAAGCCATGAACGATACCCGGACCCAGACCGTCACGTCGCCGATCACGGTGCGCCCCAGTCAGGATGACGATCTGCCGCGCATCCAGGCCATCTACGCGCATCATGTGCTGCACGGCACCGGTACCTTCGAACTCGAGCCGCCCTCCCTCGCGGAGATCGCCCGCCGACGCGCCGATGTGCTGGGCAACGGCTTCTCGTGGCTGGTGGCGCAACGCGGCGACACGGTGCTCGGCTATGCCTATGCCAACCTGTTCCGCACGCGGCCGGCCTACCGTTTCACGCTCGAGGACTCGATCTACATCGCGCCCGAGGCGATAGGCCAGGGCGTGGGCCGCCAGCTGCTCGAGGCCCTGCTGACCGACTGCCAGGCGCGCGGCTGCCGGCAGGTGCTGGCCGTGATCGGTGACAGTGGCAACCAGGGCTCGATCGCGCTGCACGCGGCCTGCGGCTTCGAGATGACCGGCGTGATGCGCGCGGTGGGCTGGAAGTTCGGCCGCTGGCTGGACGTGGTGATGATGCAGCGAGGTCTGGGCGAGGCCGGCCGCAGCCCGCCGGTCTGAACCGGGGCGCCCGCGGCAAGGGTGCCGGTTCAGCCGTAGGTGACGATCATCTTGGTGGCCAGCGCGTAGAGCAGCACCGCGAAGATGCGCTTGAGCAGGGCAACCGGCATGCGGTGGGCCAGGCGCGCGCCAAAGGGTGCGGTGAGAACGCTGGCAGCGACCACCGCGGCCAGGGCCGGGAGATAGATGAAGCCCAGACTCCAGGGCGGCAGGCCGGGCACCGCCCAGCCGGCGATCACGTGACCCACCATGCCGACCACCGCCACCGGCACGCCGATGGCGGCCGCCGTGCCGATCGCGCGCGACAGCACCACCCCCCAGGCAAGCATGAGCGGCACCGTCAGGAAGGCGCCGCCGGCCGACGCCAGCCCGCAGATCACGCCGACCACCACGCCGATGGCCATCAGCGCGGGCGTTCCAGGCAGCCCGCTGCCCGGCGCGGGCTTGCGACCGAGGAGCATCTGCGTGGCACCCCCATAGACGACCAGCGCGAAGCCGATCGCAAGCACCCGCTGGGGAAGCCAGCCCGACACCACCGTGGCGATGAAGCTGCCGGCGACCATCGCCGGCGCGATCCGGCGCACGATCGACCAGTCGACCGAGCCCAGCCGGTGGTGCGCGAGCACGCTGGAACTGGAGGTGAACACCACCGAGGCCATGGCCGTGGCCAGCGCCATGTGCACGATGTGGTCGGCGCTGAGCGCCTGTGCCGCGAAGAGGGCCGAGAGCACCGGCACCAGCGTGAGGCCGCCGCCGATACCCAGCAGACCGGCCAGGAAGCCGATGACGGCGCCGATCGCGAGATACGCGGCAAGCCAGGGAAACCAGGACATGCGCCGGGATGATACGCCTCGGAACGCGACTCGCCCGGTGACCGCGTCGGCGCTGCTATCGTTGCGCGCGTCGCCGGGCTTCGCATGAATCGCTCATGCGGGCCGGGCGCCGCCGCGCCATCAACCCTGCGCCCCGCCCACTTCCGGATCCCCGACGATGACCGCTCCCGATCTGTTCTCTCCCGTTCGCGTCGGCGCCATCGACTGCGCCAACCGGGTCTTCATGTCGCCGCTCACCCGCTGTCATGCGCTGCCCGACGGCGACGTGCCGCACGCCCTCAATGCCACCTACTACCGGCAGCGCGCCAGCGCCGGCCTGATCATCAGCGAGGCCACCCAGGTCTCGCCGCAGGGCAAGGGCTATGTGGACACCCCGGGCATGTACAGCGCCGCCCAGCAGGCCGGCTGGAAGCTGGTGACCGATGCCGTTCACGAGGCCGGCGGGCGCATCGTCGCGCAGCTCTGGCACGTCGGTTCGATCTCTCACCCCGACTTCCAGCCCGGCGGCGAGCTTCCGGTGTCGTGCTCGGCGGTGAACCCCGGCGGCATCGTGCGCACCCCGGCCGGCAAGAAGGACCGCGTCGCGCCGCGGGCGCTCGAGACCCACGAGATCCCGGTACTGATCGAGCAGTGGCGCCAGGCTGCGCTGATCGCCCAGCGCGCCGGCTTCGACGGCGTCGAACTGCATGGCGGCAACGGCTACCTGCTCGAGCAGTTCATGCGTGACGCCACCAACCACCGCACCGACGCGTGGGGTGGCAGCATCGCCAACCGGCTGCGCCTCACCCTGTCGATCATCGACGCCTGCATCGGCGTGTTCGGCGCCGGCCGGGTGGGCATCCGGCTCTCGCCGGTGACCAACGCCAACAACTGCGGCCAGGACTCCGATCCGCAGGCCACCTACGGCACGCTGGTCGACGCGCTCGATGCCCGCGGCATCGCGTTCATCGACTTCGTCGAGGGCCAGACCGGCAGCACCCGCAATCTCGAGGGCTTCGACTTCGCGCTCGCGCGCCGGCGCTTTCGCGGCGCCTATGTGGCCAACAACCGCTACACCCGCGAGATGGCGCTGGCGGCGGTGGCCCAGGGCGCGGCTGACGCGGTGGCCTTCGGCGTGCCCTTCATCAGCAACCCCGACCTGCCGGCCCGTCTGAAGGTCGACGCGCCGCTGGCGCCGGCCAACCCGCAGACCTACTACGGCCAGAGCGCGGTGGGCTACACCGACTACCCGACCCTGGACGCGGCCTGAGGCCGGCGCCTCAGTCGTAGCGGCGGGCGTCCTCGATCACCTTGCCGTCGTTGGGCAGGCTGCCCGGCGCCAGCAGGGCGACCTCGCCACGCAGCTTGGTCACCTCGCGCAGGCTGAGCGCCACGCGCTCGGCCAGCCCCTCGGGCGCGCCGGACACCTCGGCCCGCAGGGTCATCAGGTCATTGGCCATCTCGCCCGACACCACCAGCCGCACCCGGCCGAGCTCGGGATGGCGGCGGGCGATCTCGGCCACCTGGCCGGGATGCACGAACATGCCGCGCACCTTGGTGGTCTGGTCGGCCCGACCGAGCCAGCCGCGGATGCGCACGTTGCTGCGCCCGCAGGGTGAGCGCCCGGGGAGCACCGCCGACAGGTCGCCGGTGCCGAAACGGATCATGGGGTAGTCTGGGTTGAAGCTGGTGACCACCACCTCGCCGACCTCGCCATCGGGCAGCGGCTCGCCGGTGCCCGGCCGCACGATCTCGAGGATGAGGTCCTCCTCGAGGATCATGCCCTCGAGGGCCTCGGACTCGTAGGCGATCAGGCCCACGTCGGCGGTGCCGTACCACTGCAGCACGGTCTGCAGGCCCTGGGCCAGGAACCAGGCGCGCAGCGAGGGCGGCAGCGCCTCGGCACCGACCAGCGCGCGCTTCAGGTTGCCGATGTCGGCGCCGGTCTCGAGCGCCTTCTCGATGATGATCCGCAGGAACGAGGGGGTGCCCACGTAGGCGTCGGGGCGCAGCGCGCGGATCACCTCGAGCTGCTGCTCGGTCTGGCCGGTTCCCGCCGGAATCACCGCGCAGCCGATGTGCCGCGCGGCGAGATCGACCATCCAGGCACCCGGGGTGAGGTGGTAGCCGAAGCAGTTCTGCAGCACGTGGCCGGGCCGCATGCCGGCGGCCCACAGCGCGCGCGCCGAACGCCAGGGATCGGGCCGCGCGCCCTCCGGGTCGAAGATCGGCCCGGGCGAGAGATAGAGATGGCCCATGCGCCCGGGCGGCTGGGTGGTCAGCCCGCCGAACGGCGGTTCAGCCTGCTGGATGTCCTTGAGCTCGGCCTTGCGCAGCACCGGCAGCGCGGCCAGCGCCTTGCGGGAGGCCACCGCCGCCGCGTCGACCCCGGCGAGGCGACGCGCCCAGCCCGGTGCCTCGCGCTGCGCGAGGGCCACCAGCCCCGGCAGCCGGGCCATCAGCGCGCCTTCGCGGGCCTCGGGTTCGCGAGTCTCGAGATCGTCGTAGAACGGTGAACTGCGCATCGGGCTCTCCCGGGCAACGTCAGAGCCAGCGCTTGCGCCGGCGATAGGCCTTGACGTCGCGGAAGGAGGCACGGCCCTCCTTGGAGACGCCGAGGTAGAACTCGCGCACGTCCTCGTTGTCGGCGAGCTCGGCGGCGGGCCCGTCCATGACGATGCGCCCGCTCTCGAGGATGTAGCCGTAATCGGAGTACTTCAGGGCGACATTGGTGTTCTGCTCGGCCAGCAGGAAGCTCACGCCCTCCTTCTGGTTGAGGTCGCGCACGATGCCGAAGATCTCGGCCACGATCTGAGGCGCCAGGCCCATGGAGGGCTCGTCGAGCAGGATCATCGCGGGCTTGGCCATCAGGGCACGCCCCACCGCGGTCATCTGCTGCTCCCCGCCCGAGGTGTAGCCGGACTGCGATCCGCGACGCGTCTTCAGGCGCGGGAAGTAGTGGTAGACCCGCTCGAGCTCGGCGGCGAGTTCGCCACGCGACAGGCCGCGGGTGTAGGCACCGGTGAGCAGGTTCTCCTCGACGGTGAGGTGGCCGAAGCAGTGGCGGCCCTCCATCACCTGGATCACGCCACGGCGCACCAGGTCGGAGGGCGTGAGCCGCTCGATGCGCTCGCCGCGGTACTCGATGCTGCCCTTGGTGACCTCGCCGCGCTCACCCTTGAGCAGGTTCGACACCGCCCGCAGCGTGGTGGTCTTGCCCGCGCCGTTGCCGCCAAGCAGCGACACGATGCGCCCCTCGGGCACCGTGAGCGACACGCCCTTGAGCACCAGGATCACATGGTTGTAGATGACTTCGATGCCGTTGACGGCGAGCAGCGCGGCAGTGGTCACGGGGCTTTCCTGTGGGAGGCCGATGGGCGAGCGGCCGGGCGCGGGCGGCGGGCCCGCGCCCGGGCGGCACTCAGCTCGCGTCCTTGGCGCAGTCGCGGTACTCGAGCTTCTTCTCGCCCGCGTACTTCTTGGCGGCCTGGTCGATCATCGGCTTGATGATGCTCATGTCGGCCTCGTAGATCTTCTTCTCGGTCGTCCACTTCTTGCCGTCCCACTGGTGGATCATGGCCTTCGAGATGCCCATGTGGTCAGCGCAGGAGGTGGACAGCGGCAGCATGAAGCCCTCGAAGCCCAGCGCCTTGATCTTGCGATCATCGATCGCCAGATTCTCCAGGCCCCAGCGCACCTGCTCGCCGGTGAGCGGCTTCTTGCCGTACTTCTCCTGGGCGCGACGGATGCCTTCGATGGTGAGCATCGCGTGGACGATGCCGCGGTTGTAAAGAACCTCGCCGACCTCCTCGGCCGGGCCGGTGCCCTGGCTCTTGCCGTGCAGCAGCTTGAGGATGTCCTCGTGCACCTTGCCACGGCCCGAGGGCGCCAGCGAGGTGACCGCGGTGTAGCCCTTGCCGGCGTCTCCCGCCGGACGGACATCGGGCTCGGCGCCGGCGTACCAGCCGCCGTACATCTTCTCGCGCGGGAAGCCGGTGGCCACCGCTTCCTTGACCGCGGTGCCGTTCATCACGCCCCAGCCCCACAGGATCACGTAGTCGGGACGCTGCTGGCGGATCTGCAGCCAGGTGGCCTTCTGCTCGACGCCGGGATGGGTGACCGGCAGTTGCAGCAGTTCGAAGCCGTGCATCTTCGAGCGCTCGACCAGCAGGGGGATGGCCTCCTTGCCATAGGGCGAGTCGTGGTAGACGTAGGCGATCTTCTTGCCCTTGAGCTTGTCGGGCCCGCCCTCGCGACCGGCGATGTGCTGGATCACGATGTCGGCGGCCACCCAGTAGCTGCCGCCCAGGATGAAGTTCCACTTGAAGACCCGACCCTCGGCCGAGGCCGACAGGCCGTAGCCGCCGGTGATCAGCGGGATCTTGTCGTTGAAGGTCTTGTCGGTGAGCGCGAAGGTGATGCCGGTGGACAGCGGGTGGAAGGCGGCGGCCCCCGTGGGGCCCTTGCCCTTCAGGCGCTCGTAGCATTCCACGCCACGATCGGTGGCGTAGCCGGTCTCGCATTCCTCGTAGGTGACCTTCACGCCGTTGATGCCGCCATCGCGGGCATTGATCAGCTTCAGGTAGTCGATGAAGCCGTTGGCGAAGGGAATGCCGTTGGGCGCGTAGGCACCGGTGCGGTAGGACAGCACCGGGATGAACTGCTCCTTGGCGCCAGCGGCCGGCGCCTCGGCCTTCTTGGCCTGCGCCAGTGCGGGCGCCTGCGGGGCGAGCGCGCCGGCGGCAACCAGCGCCGCGGCCATCAGCGTGTGGCGGATCGTCTGCCTCATGGGTATCTCCTTGGTGTGGATGTGTGCTTCAGGATCAGGGGCGCCGGCGTCTTCGGCCGGCTCGGTGAGTGACGGTGGCCGCGGGACATCACGGCCGATCAGTGCGGGAAGGGCCACAGCCGCAGCTTCTCCTTGGCGACCGACCACAGCCGCGCGAGGCCGTGCGGCTCGACGATCAGGAAGAAGACGATCAGCGCGCCGAAGATCATGAACTCGAGGTGGGAGGTCATGGCCGCGGAGATCGGGATGCCCAGCCAGGCCGGGATCTGATTGAGCAGGATGGGCAGGATCACGATGAAGGCCGCGCCCAGGAAGCTGCCCAGGATGGACCCCAGGCCGCCGATGATGATCATGAACAGCAGGTTGAGCGAGCGGTTGACATCGAAGGCGAGCGCCTCCCAGGAACCCAGGTGCACGAAGCCCCACAGCGCGCCGGCCACGCCGATGAAGAACGAACTGAGCGCGAAGGCGGTGAGCTTGGCGTGCATCGGCCGGATGCCGATGACGGCGGCGGCCACGTCCATGTCGCGGATGGCCATCCAGGAACGGCCGAGGTGGCCGCGCACCAGATTCTTGGCCATCAGGCCGAACACGCACACGATCGCCAGCACGAACAGGTACTTGCGGGCCGGCGTGTCGAGGCTCACCCCGAACATCTCCAGCGCCGGCACCTGCACCGACCCCGAGGTGGAGTCGTTGCTCAGCCACTTCACGCGCGTGAACAGCCAGTCGGAGAAGAACTGGGCGGCCAGGGTGGCCACCGCCAGATAGAGGCCCTTGATGCGCAGGCTGGGGACGCCGAAGACCACGCCGGCGGCCATGGCGATGAGGCCGGCCAGCACGAAGGCCACGATCAGGTTCAGGTCGGGGATGCGCACCGTGAGGTTGTAGGCGGCATACGCGCCCACCGCCATGAAGGCCCCCGAGCCGAGCGAGATCTGGCCGCAGTAGCCCACCAGCAGGTTCAGACCGATGGCCGCCAGCGCCAGGATCAGAAAGGGTATGAGGATGGCCTTGAACAGGTACTCGCTGCCGATCTGCGGTACCACCAGGAAGGCGAAGGCGAGCAGCAGGCCCATCACCACCCGGTCCTGCGCGATCGGGAAGATCTGCTGGTCGGCCGGGTAGCCGGTCTTGAACTGGCCGTTTTCGCGGTAGAGCATCGGGATGACCTGAGTGGGAGCGGCGAGGGGCGGGGTGCGGGCGGGTGCTGTTTCAGACCCGGTCGATGATCTTCTCGCCGAACAGGCCTTGCGGCCGCACCAGCAGGAAGCCCAGCGCCAGCACGTAGGCGAACCAGTTCTCGATGCCGCCGCCGATGATCGGGCCGAGATAGACCTCGGAGAGCTTCTCGCCCAGGCCGATGATCAGGCCGCCGACGATCGCGCCGGGCACCGAGGTGAAGCCGCCCAGGATGACCACCGGCAGGGCCTTGAGCGCGAGGATGGCCAGCGAGAACTGCACGCCGAGCTTGCTGCCCCAGACCATCCCGGCCACCAGCGCGGTGAAACCCGCCACCGACCAGACGATCACCCAGATCCGGTTCAGCGGGATGCCGATCGACTGCGCCGCCTGGTGGTCATCGGCCACCGCGCGCAGGGCTCGCCCGGTGGCGGTCTTCTGGAAGAACAGCGCCAGCACCACCACCAGCACCGTGGCCATCACGGCGGCGACGATGTCGTCGCGGTTGACCATCACGCCACCCTGGAACACGCCCTCGAGGAGCAACAGCGGCTCCTTGGCGATGCCGAGGTCGATCTTGTAGATGTCCGAGCCCCAGATGGTCTGCCCGAAGCCGTCGATGAAGTAGGTGACGCCCAGGGTGGCCATCAGCAGCACCACGCCCTCCTGGTTGACGAGCTTGCGCAGCACGATCCGCTCGATCAGCCACGCCAGCGCGATCATGATGAGCACCGACAGCACGAAGGCGATGCCGTTGGCCAGCCAGCGGTTGTCGAAGCCGAACCACTCGGGGACCCACTCCGAGAGCCGGGCCATGGCCAGGGCCGCGAACAGCACCATGGCTCCCTGGGCGAAGTTGAACACGCCCGAGGCCTTGAAGATCAGCACGAAACCCAGCGCCACCAGGGCATAGAGCACCCCGGCCATCAGGCCGCCAAGCGCCACTTCCAGCAGAAATCCGAGATTCATCGGCGACAGTCCTGAAGGTGCGCGCGGCTCAGTGGGCCACGCCGAGATACGCCGAGATGACGTCGGGGTTGTTGCGGACCTCGTCAGGCGTGCCATCGCCGATCTTGCGGCCGTAGTCGAGCACCACCACCCGGTCGGAGATGTCCATCACCACGCCCATGTCGTGCTCGATCAGGACGATGGTGGTGCCGAACTCGTCATTGACGTCGAGGATGAAGCGGCTCATGTCCTGCTTCTCCTCGAGGTTCATGCCGGCCATCGGCTCGTCGAGCAGCAGCAGGCTGGGCTCCATGGCCAGGGCGCGACCGAGGTCGACCCGCTTCTGCAGGCCGTACGGCAGGCGTCCCACCGGAGTCTTGCGGTGGTTCTGGATCTGCAGGAAGTCGATGATGCGCTCGACATGCTCGCGGTGCGCGACCTCCTCGCGCAGCGCCGGGCCCACCCGGATCATCTGCGCCAGGATGCCCGACTTCATGCGCAGGTTGCGCCCGGCCATGATGTTGTCGAGCACGCTCATGCCCTTGAACAGCGCCAGGCTCTGGAAGGTGCGCGCCACGCCCATCTCGGCGACTTCGCGCGAGCTCATGCGGTTGAAGTGGCGGCCGCGGAACACGATCTCGCCCTGCTGCGGTGTGTAGACCCCGTTGATCACGTTCAGCATCGAGCTCTTGCCCGCACCGTTGGGGCCGATGATGGCGCGGATCTCGTGCTCGCGAACATCGAAGGAAATGTCGGTGAGCGCCTTGACCCCGCCGAACGACAGCGAGATGTTCTTCAGGTCGAGGACGACGTCACCGATCGGGCGCTGGTTCATGCGACGGCTCCGGAATCGGGCTCAGGCGGCCAGCGGCTGGGCCGCCGGCGCGAAGGTGGCGGCATCGGCCAGGCTGACGGTCGCCGACACCGAGCCGGTGCGGCCATCCTCGAAGCGCACCTGGGTCTCGATGAACTGCTCGGTGCGCCCGGCGTACAGCGCCTCGACCAGAACCTCGTACTTCTGGGCGATGAAGCGGCGGCGCACCTTGCGGGTGCGGGTGAGCTCCTCGTCGTCGGCGTCGAGTTCCTTGTGCAGGACCAGGAATCGGGCGACCTGCGCGCCGGCCATCACCGGATCCGAGGCCAGATCGGCATTGACCTTCTCGACGCACTCGCGCAGCAGCTGGTAGACCTCGGGCCGCGAAGCGAGATCGACATAGCCGGCATAGGAGAGGTTGCGCCGCTCGGCCCAGCTGCCGCAGGCGTCGAAGTCGATGTTCAGGAACGCCACCACCCGGTCGCGGCCGTCACCGAAGGCCACCGCCTCCTTGATGAAGGGGAAGAACTTGAGCTTGTTCTCGATGTACTTCGGCGCGAACAGGCCGCCGCCGGCGAGCTTGCCGACATCCCGGGCCCGGTCGATGATGCGCAGATGACCGTCGGCGCCGAGGTAGCCCGCGTCGCCGGTATGGAACCAGCCCTGGGCGTCACGCACCTCGGCAGTGGCCTCGGGATTGCGGTGGTACTCGCGCAGCAGCCCGGGGCTGCGGATGAGCACCTCGCCAGCCTCCGAGACCCGCAGTTCGACGCCATCCACCGGCGGCCCGACCGTGTCGGCGCGCACCTGGCCGTTGGGCTGCACGCACACGAACACCGCGGTCTCGGTGGAACCGTAGAGCTGCTTGAGGTTGATGCCCAGCGACCGATAGAAATCGAAGAGGTCAGGCCCGATCGCCTCCCCGGCGGTGTAGGCGAGACGAACCCGGCTCATGCCCAGGGAGTTGCGCAATGGCCCGTAGATGAACAGGCGGCCCAGGGCGTAGTGGAGCCGCTCGGCGAGGCCCACGCCGGGATCGCCATCGAGGATGCGCCCGCCCACCCGTCGCGCCAGCGCCATGAAGTGCCGGTAGAGCCAGCGCTTGGGCCCGGCGGCGTCCTCCATGCGGATGGTCACCTGGGTGAGCAGCGCCTCGAGCACCCGCGGCGGGGCGAAATAGTAGGTGGGCCCGATCTCGCGCATGTCGGACGCCACCGTGGCCTGCGACTCCGGGCAGTTGACCGTGAAGCCGTTGAGCAGCCACTGCACGTACGAGAAGATGTTCTGCCCCAGCCAGGCCATGGGCAGGTAGGCGAGCACCTCCTCGCGGGGCCCGAGGCCCTCCAGACGCGAGGCCACCGCCGACATCGACAGCAGGTTGCGGTGGGTGTGCACCACGCCCTTGGGGGTGCCGGTGGTGCCCGAGGTGTAGAACATGGCGGCCGGATCGTCGGGCGAGCCCTTGTCGATCTCGGCGCGCACCAGGCCCGGGTGGCTGGCCAGCAGGCCGCGACCGATCTCGATCAGGCGTTCGAAGGAGAGCAGTTGCGGCTGGCGGTAGCTGCGCAACCCGCGTGCATCGTCGAACACCACGTGCCCGAGCGCCGGATGGCTGGCGAGCACCTCGAGCATCTTGTCGACCTGCTCCTGGTCCTCGACCACCGCGAAGCCGATGTCGGCATTGCGACACACGAACGCCATCTCGGCGGCGGCGGCATCCTGGTAGAGCGGCACCGGCACGGCGCCGAGCGACTGGGCCGCGAGCATGGCCACGTACAGGTTGGGACGGTTCTCGCCGACCAGCGCCAGATGCGCGCCGCGCCCGAGCCCCAGGCTGGAGAGCCCGGCAGCCACGGCCTCGGCGCGCTCGGCGAGTTGCCGCCAGGTGAGGGTCTGCCAGATACCCAGGCGCTTCTCGCGCAGGGCGGGCGCATCGGGACGCTCGGCGGCATGCCGAAGCGCCAGCGCCGGGAAGGTGGCGTTGCCCAACGCGCGGACGCGCTCGGTGTCGCTGTTCAGGGAATCCATCGGGTTCTCGTGGAGATGACTCGCCGGCCGCCGACGTGCGCCGACGACCCGATCTGAGCATGCGAGACTTACCCGGGGCTGACCACCGGCGCAAGCAAGCCCCGGCGCGGCCGGGGGCTACTCGCCGCTGCCGGGGGGCTACTTCTCGTAGACGAAGAAGCCGCGGCCGCTCTTGCGACCGAGCATGCCGGCATCGACCATCTCGCGCAGCAGCGGCGCCGGGCGGTACTTGGGATCGTTGAAGGCGCCGTAGAGCACCTCCATGACCGCGAGCAGCACGTCCAGCCCGACCATGTCGCACAGCGCCAGCGGGCCGATCGGGTGGTTGCAGCCCAGCCGCATGCCGGCGTCGATCTCCTCGGCGCTGGCGATGCCCTCCTGCAGCGTGAACACCGCCTCGTTCAGCATGGGGCACAGGATGCGGTTGACCGCGAAGCCGGCGCTGTTGCGCACGCCGATGGGGGTCTTGCCCAGGGTGCGGGAGAGCTCGGCCACCTCCTCGACCGTGGCCTCGGTGGTGCGCAGGCCGCGGATGATCTCGACCAGCGCCATCACCGGCACCGGGTTGAAGAAGTGCATGCCCACGAAGCGCTCGGGCCGGCTGGTGGCGGCCGCCAGGCGCGTGATGGAGATCGACGAGGTGTTGGTGGCGATGATGGCGCCCGGCCGCAGGATGCGGTCGACGGCCTGCAGGATGCGGATCTTCACCGCCTCGTTCTCGGTGGCCGCCTCGATCACAAGGTCGGCACCGGCGAGATCGCCGGCCTCGGTGGTGGTGCGGATGCGGGCCATGACCTGGGCCTTGCCCTCTTCGGTGAGCGCGCCCTTGCGCACCGAGCGGTCGAGCGAGCCCGAGATGGTCTTGAGCGCGCGCTGGAGCGCGTCGGCGTTCACATCCTGGACGATGGCCTGCAGGCCGGCGAGCGCGCACACCTGCGCGATGCCGTTGCCCATGGTGCCGGCGCCAATCACGCCGATGGTCTCGATTGCCATTGGGTTTCCTCCCTGAGCGAAGCCCGCAAGGATACGCCAGCCAGCCCGCGCCCCGCCCCGAAATCGTCGATAATTCCAGCTTGCCGGCCCGATCCGCGCCGCCCCCGCGACCCACCGCAGGACCGCCACCATGACCGATCTCTCCGAGGCGAAGAAACTCGCCGAGTACCGCGCCACGAACAAGGTTCGCTTCGTCACCGCCGCCTCGCTGTTCGACGGCCACGATGCCTCGATCAACATCATGCGGCGCATCCTGCAGAGCATGGGCTGCGAGGTCATCCACCTCGGCCACAACCGCTCGGTGCGCGAGATCGTCGACTGCGCCCTCCAGGAAGACGCGCACGGCATCGCGGTCAGCTCCTACCAGGGCGGCCATGTCGAGTACTTCAAGTACATGATCGACCTGCTGCGCGAGGCCGGCGCGGCGCACATCAAGGTCTTCGGCGGCGGCGGCGGCGTGATCGTGCCGGCCGAGATCCGCGAGCTGCACGAGTACGGCGTCACCCGCATCTACTCGCCCGAGGACGGCCAGCGGCTGGGGCTCGCCGGCATGATCGGCGACATGATCCAGCGCTGCGACACCGACCTCGCCCGGCTCGCGCCGGCCACGCTCTCGGCCATCCAGGCGCCGCCCGCCGGCGATGCCGAGGGTCTGGCACGCTCGCGCCGGGCGCTGGCCCAGCTCATCACCGCGCTCGAGAACGGCACGCCGCCCGCCGGCCTCGACGCCGCCGGCTTCGATGCGCTGCGCCAGGCCCTGCACCGGCAGGCCGACACCGTGCGCACCCCGGCGCTGGGCATCACCGGCACCGGCGGCGCCGGCAAGAGCTCGCTCACCGATGAGCTGGTGCGCCGCTTCCGGCTCGACCAGGACGACGCCCTGCGCCTGGCGATCATCTCGGTGGACCCCACCCGTCGCAAGAGCGGCGGCGCGCTGCTCGGCGACCGCATCCGCATGAACGCGATCAACCACCCCAGCGTGTTCATGCGCTCGCTGGCCACCCGCGAGGCCGGCAGCGAGGTCAGCCGCGCCCTGCCCGACGTGATCGCGGCCTGCCGCGTGGCCGGCTTCGACCTGATCGTGGTCGAGACCTCCGGCATCGGCCAGGGCGACGCGGCGATCGTGCCGCTCGTCGATGCCACCCTGTACGTCATGACCCCCGAGTTCGGCGCCGCCAGCCAGCTCGAGAAGATCGACATGCTGGACTTCGCCGACTTCGTGGCGATCAACAAGTTCGACCGCAAGGGCGCGGCCGACGCGCTGCGCGACGTCGCCAAGCAGTACCAGCGCAACCGCGAGCAGTGGCATCGCCGCCCCGACGAGATGCCGGTGTGGGGCACCCAGGCCAGCCGCTTCAACGATGACGGCGTCACCGCGCTCTACCAGGGCATGCTGCCGCGCCTGACCGAGCTCGGGCTGCGCCTGCCGCTGGCCGGCCAGACCGACCCGGCCCGGCCGGGCCGGCTGCCCGCGGTGGTGGCGCGCCACTCCTCCAGCCAGGTGGTGATCGTTCCGCCGCAGCGCACCCGCTATCTGGCCGATATCGCCGACACGGTGCGCGGCTACAAGCAGCGCGCCCGCGCGCAGGCCAGGCTCGCCCGCGAGGTGCAGCAGCTGCGCGAGAGCCGGCGCATGCTGCACGAGGCCAACCCCGAGAAGCACCGCGCGCTCGAGGCCCTCGAGGAGCAGGCGGCGCTGCGCGAGGCGCGGCTCGACGCCGACGCGCGCGCGCTGCTCGCCGCCTGGCCACGCATCCGCGAGGACTACGCCGGTGACGAGCTGGTGGTCACGGTGCGCAACCGCGAGATCCGCACCGAGCTCACCCGCACCAGCCTGTCGGGCACGCGCATCCGCAAGGTCGCGCTGCCCGGCTTCGAGGACCATGGCGAGCTGCTCAAGTGGCTGCTGCTCGAGAACCTGCCCGGGGCCTTCCCCTACACCGCCGGCGTGTTCTCGTTCAAGCGCGAGGGCGAGGACCCCACCCGCATGTTCGCCGGCGAGGGCGACCCCTTCCGCACCAACCGGCGCTTCAAGCTGCTCTCGGAGGGCATGCCCGCCAAGCGGCTGTCCACCGCCTTCGACAGCGTCACGCTCTACGGCCATGATCCCGCGCTGCGCCCCGACATCTACGGCAAGGTGGGCAACAGCGGCGTGAGCATCGCCACCCTCGATGACATGAAGGTGCTGTACGGCGGCTTCGACCTCTGCGACCCCGCCACCAGCGTGAGCATGACCATCAACGGGCCGGCGCCCACCCTGCTGGCGATGTTCATGAACACCGCCATCGACCAGCAGCTCGAGGCCTTCCGCCAGCGCGAGGGCCGCGAACCCGACGCCGCCGAGTCGGCGCGCCTGCGTGCGGCCACGCTGTCATCGGTGCGCGGCACGGTGCAGGCCGACATCCTCAAGGAAGACCAGGGCCAGAACACCTGCATCTTCAGCACCGAGTTCAGCCTGAAGGTGATGGGCGACATCGCCGAGTACTTCGTGCAGCACGACGTGCGCAACTTCTACTCGGTGAGCATCAGCGGCTATCACATCGCCGAGGCCGGGGCCAACCCGATCAGCCAGCTCGCCTTCACGCTGTCCAACGGCTTCA
>JBIKWU010000279.1:0-5164 GCA_044356115.1 Burkholderiaceae bacterium | reverse complement strand
GCCGCGGGCTGGGCCGGAACACCACGCCGAAGCGGTCGAGGTCATAGCGGGCTGCGCCGGCGTGCATCATCTCGACCGCGCAGCAGGCCAGACCGAAGGTCATGGGCCAGAGAGAGCCCGTGCGCGTCCAGTTGACCAGCTTGTCGATCTGGGTGGTGACGAAGCCTTCACCCAGGACACCTTCCATGCTCATCTGTGCCGCTCCGACCGAAATCGCGGAGGGCGCCGGCCGGGATCATTCCCAGTCGAGCGCGCCCTTCATCCACTCGTAAACGAACCCGACCACCAGCACCGCCAGGAAGATCATCATGGCGGCAAACCCGAAGAAGCCGATGGCGTCCAGCGAGACCGCCCAGGGGAACAGGAAGGCGATCTCGAGATCAAACAGGATGAACAGGATGGCCACCAGGTAGTAGCGGACATCGAACTGCATGCGGGCGTCTTCGAAGGCCTCGAATCCGCACTCGTAGGGGGACAGTTTCTCGGTGTCGGGCCTGGACGGACCGAGCAGCTTGCCGATGAGCATGGGGCCCACGCCGACGGCAGTGCCGACCAGGATGAACAGGAGGACCGGGAGGTAGGCGTCGAGGTTCACGGGGAGGAATCAGCTGGGTGGTACCCGGACTACTGGCTGGCTGCAAGGACCCGGGGGACGACGCGATCGCCGTGACCCGGGGCGACCCGGAGATGAAGCCCGGGCGGCGAACACCCGGGCGGCTGTTTGTTGGTGCCGACGGCGAGACTCGAACTCGCACAGCTTTCGCCACTACCCCCTCAAGATAGCGTGTCTACCAATTTCACCACGTCGGCTCGTGGATCGCGGCAGGGCGCGGGGCGCCCTCGCGAGACCCCACATTCTACTTCGGAATCTGGGTGCTCTGCCGGTTTTTTTGCACTGCGGCATCGGCGTCACCGCCAGTTGCGGAACCCGCCGCAGGGGCGGCAGGCGCGGCAGGCACACCCGTGGACGGCGCGGGGGCGCTCGCGTCGGCCGGCGCAGCGGGCACACCCGATGCGGCCGGTGCGGCCGGTGCGGCCGGAATGCCTGACGATGCCGGCACGCCCGAGGCCGGGGCGCCTGCGGGCTGCTCCATGATGCTGCGCGACGATGCGTTCTGACGGCTGCCGGTGAAGGCGAGCGCAAGCGTGCTCAGGAAGAAGATGGTGGCGAGCACCGCCGTGAAACGGGACAGGAAGTTGGCCGAACCCGTGGCCCCGAACAGGCTGCCCGACGCCCCTCCGCCGAAGGCCGCCCCCATGTCGGCACCCTTGCCGTGCTGCAGCAGCACCAGGACGATCACGCCGATGGCGCTGAGCACCTGGGCGACGAGGATGAGGGAATTCAGGATGTTCATGGAGGCATTTCCTCAGGCCGATGCCGCACTGCGGCAGATCGCGATGAATTCGTCAGCGACCAGGGATGCGCCCCCGATCAGCCCGCCATCGATGTCGGGCATGGCAAACAGCGCCGGCGCGCTGGCGGGCTTGACGCTGCCGCCGTACAGGATCCGCAACACGGCGGCATCGAAGCCTGCCGCGGCCAGCCGGGCCCGGATGAAGGCATGCACCGACTGCGCCTGTTCGGGCGAGGCGGTGCGGCCGGTGCCGATGGCCCATACCGGCTCGTAGGCAATCACCAGCCGGCCCGGCGCTCCTGCCGAGGCGAGCGGAGCCAGCGGCTCGAGCTGGCCGGCAATCACCGATTCGGTCAGGCCCTGCTCGCGTTCGGCGAGGGTCTCACCCACGCAGACGATCGGCTGCAGGCCGGCACGCAGCGCGCGCTCGGCCTTGACGACGACCTGCTCGCTGGTCTCGCCCATGAGCGTGCGACGCTCCGAGTGGCCCACGGCAACCCAGCGACAGCCCAGGTCTGCCAGCATGCCGGCGGAGACCTCGCCGGTGTAGGCGCCATCGGCATGGCCGGCCACGTTCTGGCCGCCCCAGCCGACCGCGGTCTCGCCCAGCCAGGCAGCCGCCTGATTCAGATACGGGAAGGGGGGCAGCACCGCCACGTCGACCCCCGCCAGCAACGCGGCATCCAGCCCCGCGCGAAGCGCGGCCAGCAACGCCTCGTTGGCGGCGAGCGTGCCGTTCATCTTCCAGTTGCCCACCACCAGGGGTTTGCGGGCGTCTTGCCGATGCATGATGGATCGCCCAGCTTGGCGTCAGGAAAACCGGCGATTGTAGGGGCCGGCGCGCGCCCCCGTCAAATGACGAGCGGGCCTGCAGCGCGACCCTGGCGCCCGAACAGCGCCCTGGTTCGGGCAAGGATGGACGGACGGCGCAAGGAAGCGCACTCGGGCTGATGGATGCTCAGCGCCGGCCCCCGGGTGGCTCTTCAGGGGGCGTGGAGGCAGCCGCCTGCGCGGACTCGCGCCAGGGCGCGGCACGGCCGGTCTTCAGGCGCCACAGCCACACCGCATAGCCCGACAGGCCGTAGAGCACGAAGAGCGAGAACAGCACCACCGGCGGATCGCTGGAGACAAGCACGAACAGCAGCACGACGCCGATCATGACGATGAAGGGCACGCTGCGCTTCAGGTTGATGTCCTTGAAGCTGTAGAAGGGCGCGTTGGAGACCATGGTCACCCCGGCGTAGACGGTGAACGCCCAGGCCACCCAGGCCAGATCACGCGGCGAGGCGGTGATCCACTTGGTTTCGCGCAGGTCGGTGACGATCCAGATGAGGCCCATGACCAGCGCCGCGGCGGCCGGGCTGGGCAAGCCCTGGAAGTAGCGCTTGTCGACCACGCCGATGTTGGCGTTGAACCGCGCCAGCCGCAGGGCCGCACCGGCGCAGTAGACGAAGGCCGCCAGCCAGCCCCACTTGCCGAGGTCACGCAGTGTCCACTCGTACATGATCAGGGCCGGCGCGGCGCCGAAGGAGACCATGTCGGAGAGGCTGTCGAACTGCTCGCCGAAGGCGCTCTGGGTGTTCGTGAGACGCGCGACGCGACCATCGAGGCTGTCGAGCAGCATGGCCACGAAAGTGGCCACCGCCGCGTGATCGAAGCGGGCATTCATGGCCTGCACGATCGCGTAGAAACCGCAGAAGAGCGACGCGGTGGTGATCGCGTTGGGCAGCAGGTAGATGCCGCGGGCCCGGCGTGGCGCCTCCCCGGGGGCGGCCGGGCGCAGGGGCCGCACCGGCCGGAAGCGACGGCGCGGGTTCATCGGTGGTAGGGCCCCTGGCGAAGCCACTTGGTGGCGATCCACTTCTCGCCCTGGGTGACCGGCACACCGGCATGCAGGCAGCGCGCGTCGAGTTCGGCGGCGGCATTGAGGTACTCGAAGTACACCGCGTTGCCGCGAGCCGGCCGGATGTCCAGGGAGAGTTCGGGGAATCGGGTCTCGCCGCCGCCGGCGACATCGTTGAGGTAGATGATGAGCGTGGCCACCCGCTGCCCCCCCGACTTGAGCACCTCGCCGCTGCCGGGATCGGCCGGGTCGAAGTAGTCGTGGTGGGCAAGGTACTCGTTGCCCGGCTTGTAATGCAGGATCTGGAGCGGCTCGCCATGCTCCACCGGCAGACCGGTGAGCGCCGCGATGCGCTGCTCGAGCCGGGCCACCAGCGCGTTCTCGCCACGCTCGAAGAAGGTGCCCTCGCTGGTGCGCACCGCGCTGATCTCGTCACCGCCCGACTGCCGATCCAGGACGCTGGAGCGGGTGAGCTTGCCGGCCGACAGCGCGATGAGCTTCTCGCATTCGGCCTCGGAGATGAGGTCGTGGAGGAGCGCGATGTTGGGATCCGCCAGCGCGAAGCCGATGCCGATGTCACGGTCGGCCGCCCGGAACCGGGCGCTGCCGGGCAGGCGGCAGGGATCGGCCCGGTAGGCAGCGAGCATGGCGGGCGCCTGCCGCTGCACCCGCTCGGTCATGGAGCGCACCACCGAGATGGCGACGCGGGCGTAGTGCTCGTCGAACCCGCTCTGGCGCATGGTGGCCAGCATGTCGGCATCAGAACAGCCGCGGACCACATTGCCCGCCAGCCAGTCCTGCCAGTCGGGGGCAAGCGCCGGCATGGGCGGGGGTGCGAGAACCGAGGTCATGCCGGACAGTATATCGCCGCGGCCCGGCGTCAAGCCGAGCCGCCGCAAGCCGATCAGTTGCGGCTCTTGTCGACCAGCTTGTTGGCCTTGATCCAGGGCATCATGGCGCGCAGCTGCTCGCCCACCACCTCGATCTGGTGCTCGCCCATCAGGCGACGCCGCGACAGCAGCGTGGGCGCGCCGGCACGGTTCTCGAGGATGAACTGCTTGGCGTATTCGCCGGTCTGGATGAACTTGAGCGCCTCGCGCATGGCCGTGCGGGTGTCCTCGGTGATGACCTTGGGCCCGGTGACGTACTCGCCGAACTCGGCGTTGTTCGAGATGCTGTAGTTCATGTTGGCGATGCCGCCCTCGTAGATGAGGTCGACGATCAGCTTGAGCTCGTGCAGGCACTCGAAGTAGGCCATCTCGGGGGCGTAGCCCGCCTCGACCAGCACCTCGAAGCCCATCTTGATGAGTTCGACCGTGCCGCCGCACAGCACGGTCTGCTCGCCGAAGAGGTCGGTTTCGGTCTCTTCGCGGAAATTGGTCTCGATGATGCCGGCACGACCGCCGCCGATGGCGCAGGCATACGACAGGGCGAGATCACGGGCGAGGCCCGAGCGGTCCTGGTGGATGGCCACCAGCATGGGCACGCCACCGCCGCCCGCGTAGGTGGAGCGCACGGTATGGCCGGGCGCCTTGGGCGCCACCATCACGACGTCGATGTCGTCACGCGGAATGACCTGACCATAGTGGATGTTGAAGCCATGGGCGAAGGCCAGGGTGGCGCCCTTCTTGATGTTCGGGGCGATCTGCTCGCGATAGGCGTCGCCGATGTGCTCGTCGGGCATGAGCATCATGACGAAGTCGGCGCCCTTCACCGCGTCGGCGATCTCGGCCACCTTCAGGCCGGCCTTCTTGACCTTGTCCCAGGAGGGGCCGCCCTTGCGCGCGCCGACCACCACCTTGCAGCCGGAATCGTTGAGGTTCTGGGCGTGGGCATGACCCTGCGAGCCGTAGCCGATGATGGCGACCTTCTTGCCCTTGATGAGCTTGAGGTCGCAGTCCTTGTCGTAGAAGACTTTCATGGTGATCTCCCTGTCGGATCGGGGCGCCGCTTCAGGCGCGGGTTG
>JBIKWU010000278.1:0-5181 GCA_044356115.1 Burkholderiaceae bacterium | reverse complement strand
GAGCAGTCGGCGCGGGCCCTCTACGAGACCGCGGTCGACGCCGGCTACCGCGCGCCGATCGAGAACCGCAAGCCCACCATCGCCAAGATTCGCGGCATCTGCATGGGTGGCGGCCTGGGGCTGGCCGCATCCTGCGATCTGCGCATCTGCGCCGACGACACCCGGTTCCGCATGCCGGCCGCCCGGCTGGGGCTGGGCTACAGCACGGCGGGCACGGCGCGCTTTCTCGCCCTGGTGGGCCCGCAACGCACCCTGGAGCTCTTCTACACCGCGCGCATCTTCGGCGCGGCTGATGCGCTCGCCATGGGCTTCGTGCTGCAGGTGACCCCTGCCGCCGAACTCGATGCCACCGTCGCAGCGCTCGCCGAGAGCATCGCGGCCAACGCGCCGCTCACGCAGACCGCCGCCAAGCGATCGATGGATGCCCTGCTCTACGCCCGCGGTGCGCCGGTCAGCCCCGAGGCCGTGGCGCAGAAATACGACGCTGCGCGCGAGGCGGTGCAGGCCTGCGGCCGCAGCGAGGACTATCGCGAGGGGGCCCGGGCCTTCATGGAGAAGCGCCCGCCGCAGTTCACGGGTCGATGAGGGCCGGCGCGGCGATGGCGCCCTTGCTGCCAGGAAGGCCCACCCGATTGCGGCCGGCCCGCTTGGCCTGGTACATGGCGGCATCGGCGCAATCCATCAGGGCCTGCGGGTCTTCCCCGTCGTCGGGAGCCAACGCGATCCCGCTGCTGAACGTGACCGCGAGCGCGGCGCCGCCAAGACGATAGGGCGCCGCGGCGGCCAGCATCAGCTTGTCGGCCACCTCGGCCACCGCGCTTCGCTGCGTCAGACCCGGCAGCAGCACCACGAATTCGTCGCCCCCCAGGCGACACAGGGTGTCGCTGTCGCGCAGTTCGACGCGCAGCCGCTCGGCCACCGCGCAGAGCAGCGCGTCGCCGATCGCATGCCCGTGAACATCGTTGATCCGCTTGAAGTGATCGAGGTCGATGAAGATCAGGCCCAGGCCGCGCGGCTGGCCGCGCGCGCCGCGCAGCCCCTGCCGAAGACGATCGAGGAAGAGCAGGCGGTTGGGCAGACCGGTCAGCGGATCGTGCTGAGCGAGGTGCGTCATGCGCGCCGCGGTCTTCTCGGCGGCGTCGATCCGCTCGCGTGCCTGCGCGTCGAGCAGCCTTTCCAGGCGCCGCTGCTCGGTGACGTCGGTCAGCGCAAGCAGCACCCCGCTCACCCGGCCGGCCTCGTCGTGCTCGACGCGGGCCCGGGCGCTTACCCGCAGGCATCGGCCATCCGCGTGTTGCAGGTCGAACTCCTCCTCGCCTGGTAACGACAAGGCCGCTGCAGAACGGCCGCCCTCGGGACTGCCCGCCTGGATGGCGCGCCAGCGCTGCCCGAGACGGGCGGCGTCAGGCGGCGCGACGAACTCGCCGAAGGGCCGACCAAGCACGTCGCTGCGCTTGCGACCGGTATCCAGCAGCCAGCGTTCGCTGGCGGCCATGACGCGCCCGGTGAGATCGAGCCAGACCATCATCACCGGCGCACGCAGCCAGAGCCGGCGATAGCGCGCACGATCCCGCGCTTGCGACAGCGCCGAGCGGCGTCCGGCTCGGGCAATCAGCACCGCCAGCAGCATGGGCGGCATCACCGCCACCATCAGCGGCAGGTGCAGGCCGAGGATCCCGCCGAGTGCCTCGGCGAGCGGGCCCGCCCCGAGGGGCAGCGCGGGCCAGGCACCGACCTGGGCGGGCGGCAACCACCCCATCGCGTCAAGCACCACGGACAGCGCCGCCACGGCACAGGCAAGACCCGCGACCGCCGCCAGACCGGCACGCACCGCCACGAAGGCCATGACGCCGGCCACGTGGACATGAGGCTGGGGCAAGCGCAGGAGCGCGAGCCAGACCGCACCGGCCACCATCACCGCGCGCAACAGGCTCGCCGGGTCAACCCAGGCGCGCCAGCGCCCGCCCACACCGCGCTCGAGCGCCATGAGCCAGCCGGGCAGGCCGGTCACGATACCGACCACCGAAGCGGCGTACCAGCACAGCCAGATCACGCGAGGATCGACGGACAGGGGTCCCGCCAGCCACAGTGCCAGGAGGCTCGCGCCCAACATCGGGGGCACCATGGAAGCCACCGCCATGAAGCGCACGAAGGCGACCGGCCCGGCAAGGCGGCGCTGCAGCAGTCGCCCGCGACGCAGCAGCCGCCAGGCGAGCCACTGTTCGACGCCCAAGGCGCCCGCCAGCGCAGCCGCGGTGCTTCCCGTGGCGCCCGACAGGCTCGCAGCCACGCCCAGCAGCAGCGCCGACGTGCTGATCACCAGAACCGCCCGCCCCGGCGGTTGCCGCATCGCCAGGGCCAGGGATAACGGCGCGCTCAGGATCAGCAGCGGGACGCCGGGCACCAGGGAATGACGCATCGCCCCCCACTGGCCGAGCAGCGCCAGCGACAGGATGACGGCCATCGCGGCAAGTCCTGACAGCCAGCCCGCGGCACCGGGATGCCGGGGAAGCAGCCGGCGTGCGATCGGCAGACGGTGGCTCCGGGCAGAGGCAGACAAGCTGGCGGACACGGCGTGGCGGACGGAAACCCGAGGCGCCCGGAGCGGGCCATGCGCCCATGATCGACCCGGGCAGTCCGGACAGCGTTGCGCAGGATCAAACCGCGGGCAAGGCCAGACGCCCGGCGTGGAGGTCGGCGAGCGCCTGGCGCAACTCGTCCTGGGTGTTCATCACGAAGGGCCCGTACTGGGCCACCGGCTCGCGCAGGGGCCGCCCGGCGATCAGCAGGGCCCGCACGCCGCCGGACCCGGCCGCCAGACGCAAGGCGTCGCCCTCTCCGAGCACGCCCGCGGCATGGGCGGGCAGCGCGCGCAGCGCGGATGCTTCACCGATGCCGGCCGCGCCTTCGTAGACGTAGACGAAGGCCTGGTGGCCGGCGGGCAGACGGTGCCTGAACACGCCACCGGGTGGCAGGACGATGTCCCAGTAATGCGGATCGGTGCTGTCCGCGAATCGCGGGCCGGCAATCGGGCCGACATGTCGAACGCCGCCGATCCGCACCTCCCCGGCGATGACGGTGACACTGCCGCCCTCGGGCAGCGACACCACCGGCAGGTCGCCCGGCGCGATGTCTCGGTACCAGGGCGGCTGCATCTTGAGCCGGGCGGGCAGATTCACCCAGAGCTGGAAGCCCCGCATGCGACCGCTCTCCTGTTCCGGCATCTCCGAATGGATGATGCCGCGGCCGGCGGTCATCCACTGCACCGAGCCGGGGGTGAGATGACCACGATTGCCGAGGTGGTCTTCGTGGCGCATGTGGCCATCGAGCATGTAGGTGACGGTCTCGAAGCCGCGGTGCGGGTGCGCGGGAAAACCGGCGATGTAGTCGGCGGCATCCTCGGACGAGAACTCGTCGAGCATCAGGAACGGGTCCAGCCGGGCGCCGGGATGGGCGCCGATGCTGCGGCGCAGCCGAACGCCGGCCCCGTCGGAAGCGGGCTGCGAGGGGATCACCCGCGCGAGGGGGCGCACGGTGGCCATGGACAGGTCGGCGGGCTCGGTGGCGGCGGGCTGGGGGTCGGTCATGGCTTCGGGGAGTCCGGGTTCGGCGCCGGCTCACCGGCAGGTGTCTCGGGGTCTGGCCCGGGTGATGATACCGGGGGCTCGGGCTCGGGCTCGGGCTCGAGCTCGAGCGGCTCCTGCCCCGGGTCGGCCGCGCCGGGCAAGCCAGGCACCGGTCGGCGGCCGCGGGTAGCAAGCAAGCCGAGTTGCACCCGCAGCGCATTGGCCTCGCCGACCGCACGCGCCACGTCGCGCTGCGACGCGGCCAGCTCCTGGCGCAGCAACAGCATCTCCTGCCCGCTGTCGCGCAGCATCTCGGTCATCGAGGCGAAGCGCCCCTGGTTGGTTGCGAGTTCCCGCGCAGTCTCCACTTCCCGCGCCAGGGCCGCCTGCAGTTGGGCCTCCAGAGCCTCTGCCCGCTCGCGCAGGGCAAGCCGTTCGGCGCGGTTGGAGGCCTGAAGACTCGCGGCCGCTTCCGAGGCCTGCCTGGCCTCCTCGCGGAGCGCCGACAGATCCGCCTGCGCCAGGGCGAAGGCTCTGGTCCACAGCGTGGAAAGCAGCTCGCCCCCGAGCGCGCGAAATTCGTCCGGCAGACCGGGCTGCTCGAGCCGCACCTTGGATCGTTCGCGCAGATCCTGCCAGAACTGACGCAGCACGTCGGCCGGGGTGCTCATGCTGCCCCGTCGCACGAATTGGTACAGCCGGTTCGCCGTTGGCGTGATGCCATGCCGGAAGAACAGCAGCACGCAGACCTCGCGATAGAGTTCCCGGGTGTCGCGCACTCGGTCCTTGAGCGCAGCGATTTCCTGCTGCAGGCCTGGGCTATCCTCCATGCTCAGCTCCTTGGTCAAAAATCTACTGTAATCCGTAGTATTACTTTAAATGTATTCGCCAAGCTTCCAAGGCTCTCAGCCTGCCGCCCTCGCAGCACCTGCCCCGTCAGGCGCACGATCCCCGAGGCGCTGACGTCGATGACGCCCGCCGCTGCCCGGGCGCTCGCCCGAGGCTTTCTCGAGCGAACCCGTCTGCGTCAGGACCCGACCCATCCGGCCACACTGCTGCTGATCGGGTCGGCCACGCCAGCCGCCCAGGCCAACCTGATGGTCGAACTGCTGACCACGGATAGGGGAGCGATGGCCGATCGGTCACCGAGCCAGACCGATGTCATCCTCATCGATCCGGCGCTGCCCGATGCCACCACCGTGCAGGCTGCCTGGCAGCCCGTCTTCCAGGCCAGTCATGTCCTGCGCGATGCCGAACCGTGGCGGCGCTGGCCCCGCCCGCTTCCCGGCCTGCATCGGGTCGGCCTTTACGCCCGGACCGGATCCCCGGCCCCTGCGCTGCGCCTGACCGTCGCGGTCGGCCCTCTGGCGAGTCTGCTGCCCAGACTCGCCCTCGCTGCCGAGATGATCGCCCTGACCGCTGCGCAGTCCGATGCGGGCCTGCCATCGTGGTCTGCACCGGAGGTCACGCCGATCGCGCTGGCGCGACTGCTTGCCCCCGGGGCCAGCCTTCTGATCCCCCGCGAGGACAGAGGCTGGGCCGAGGCTCTCGCACGCGCCGGCTTCAGCCCCGAGGCAGAGGGGTCACCCCGGTCCGGATGCGCCAAGGAGAAGGA
>JBIKWU010000061.1:0-17427 GCA_044356115.1 Burkholderiaceae bacterium | reverse complement strand
CGCGCGAACACCCGCACGCGGGCCAGGCGCTCGTGCAGCTCGGCGTCGCTCAGGGCATCGAGCTGCGCGCCGGTGAGCACGCCTGCTGCCGTGGCAATGCCTGCCTGGTCGGCAATTGCCCGGGCAGTGACCGGGTAGTCGCCGGTGATCATGGCCACATCGATGCCGGCGGCGCGGCACTCGCGCACCGCGGCCGGCACCGGCTCGCGCAAGGGATCGGCCAGCGCCACCAGCCCCAGGAAGGTCGGCGCGAAGCCGGCGGGGTCGGCAGGCCAGGCAGGGTGACCCGCGCCCGGCGCCGGCCAGGTGGCCGTGGCCACGCCCAGCACCCGCATGCCCTCGGCGGCAAAGGCATCGGCTTGCGCGAGCACCGCGGCGCGCGCGTCAGCGCTGACTCGGCACAGGCCCAGCACGGCCTCGGGCGCGCCCTTGATCGCCACCTGGCAGACCGCTGTGCCCGGCGAATGCCACACATGGGTCATGGCCGGCAGCGCCGCCGTGAGCGGGTATTCATGCACCAGCACCGCCTCGGGCGCGCGCCAGGGCGCGCCGGGCACGGCGAAGCGAACCCCCAGCGCATGGAAGGCGTTCTCCATCGGATCGAAGGCCTCGGCCTCGCAGGCGAGGATGCCTTGCCCCAGCAGCGGGCGCAGCGGCTCGGGCAGGGCCTCGCCCTCACGCCAGGCCAGCGGCTGATCGCCCACCGAACCGGCCAGCGCCATGATGCGCATGCGATTGTGGGTGAGCGTGCCGGTCTTGTCGGTGCACAGCAGCGTGGCCGCGCCCAGCGCGCCGATCGCGGCAGCGCGGCGCGTGAGCACCCGCTGCGCCGACAGTCGGTGCGCGCCCATCGCCATGAACACCGTGAGGATCATGACGAACTCCTGCGGCAGCATGGCCATGGCCAGCGAGATGCCGGCCAGCACGCCGCCCAGCCAGTCGCCACGGCTCGAGCCCCAGGCCAGCACCACCAGCAGGCTGAGCAGCAGCCCCAGCGCCGAGAACACCCGCACCAGTCGACGGATCTGCAGCGCGAGCGGCGTGGGCTGCTCGGGCAGTTCGGCCAGCGCCCTGCCGATGCGGCCGAGCTCGGTGCGCGCGCCCGTGTTGCCAACCCGCGCCAGACCGCGGCCGCGCACGATCATCGCGCCGCTGTACACCCACGCAAGATCATCACCGCCCGGTGCGCAGACAGGCTCGCCTTCACGGGCCGCGCGCTTGCGCACTGGCACTGCCTCGCCAGTGAGCAGCGACTCGTCCGACTGCAGATCATTGGCCTCGAGCAGCAGGGCATCGGCCGGGACCCTGTCGCCCTCGGCCAGGAAGATGAGATCGTCACGCACCAGCTCTCTGCCGGCCACCCGCAGACGCCGGCCGCCGCGCAGCACCAGCGCACGCGGACTGCTCAGCTCACGCAAGGCATCGAGGACCCGCTCGGTCCGCCCTTCCTGCACCACCGTGATGGCGACGGTGATGAGCACGAAGCCCAGCAGCATGGCGGCCTCGCCGCGATCCCCCAGCGCCAGGTAGACCAGGCCCGCCGCGAGCAGCAACTGGACCATCGGCTCACGGATGATCTCGCCGGCGATGCGCAGCCAGCCTCGCCGGCGAGCCTGCGGCAACTCGTTGGGCCCGTCGGCGGCAAGACGCGCTGCCGCCGAGGCATCGCTCAGCCCCTGGGCGGACGGGCTCGGAGCCAAGCGGCAATGCTCATCGGCGACTCATTCCTCTGCCGCGCAGGCCGGGCACACCGAGTGCGCCCAGGGCGATACAGAGCAGACCGATCGTTCCCGGCTCGGGCACGGTGCTGATCCGAACGCCAAGATCCTGAAAGTCGCGATCGTCGACATCAAGCTGATCACTGAGGGCGGCATAGACCGTGGTGCCGGTGTTCTGGTGGGTCGCGGTTGCGAGGTAGGGGTCCAGGCCCAGAAAGAAGCCCGGGCCGATGAGCGTATCGACGGGGTTGCTCACGCCATCATTGGTGAGAATGATCCCTGGACCCGTCGCGTACCGGAAGGGTAACAGTCCGGCCGGGAAGCCGAAGGTGAACTCGTTGATGCCCGCAGTGCAGGTCGGCGCCACCGGGGCCGCGCCCGAGGCACCGCAGGGCGCGACATCCGAGTTGAACAGCATGGTCCAGACACCGCCGACGTACACCTCGAAGGTGTTGAGAAAGCTGGAGTCTCCCTTCCCCATGTACTCGAACCGGACCTGGCTGGCTGCATCGAGGTTCAGGTATGCACCGAGCCAGCCGGTGGTGCCCCAATTGGGCAGGTAGATCGGGTCGAGCATCATCCCCGGGCCGCTTGGCCAGCCCTCGCTGACAGTGTTCTGCCCATCGCGAACCTGCCACGGCACCCCCGGCCCGGAACCAACCACGCCATTTGTCCAGGGATAGACCGATGCGCCAGGGTCACCGGTATGTTCCTCTCGCGCCGGACTCGTGTTGATGATGGTCAGCGTTGGCTGGGCGGCGGCTAATCCGCAGGTGCCAAGGGCTACAGCCGCCAGCGTGGCGGCAATCAGCTTGCGAGTGTTCATCGCATCCTCCGTTGATCGACACAGGAAGATCGGACGACCTCCCAGACCGGTTGAGCGCAGATTCCGTGCCAGCGCGAGACCAGGATGCATTTCGCTTCCGAATCAGCCACTTGGAGTGTTCGCGTGTCGATCCACGGCTGCCCGCTGTCAAGTCCTCCGACGGGGATTGCGCCGGGTCAAGGGCCGGAGTAGAAAGCCGGATCGCATCTCCGCAGGCAACCGCCGCCATGTCCCAGCCCACCGACACCGCCAATAACTGGCGAGAGCAGGTCTTCGAGGTCTTTCGCCGCAACGACATTCGCCAGGTGGCCTACGTGCCCGACGCCGGTCACGCCAGGCTGATCGCCATGGCCCACGCCCATCCCGACATGACGGCCTACCCGCTCACCACCGAGGAAGAAGGCGTGGCCGCGGTGTGCGGCGCATGGCTGGGTGGTCAGCGCGCCGCGTTGCTGATGCAGAGCAGCGGCGTGGGCAACTGCATCAACATGCTCAGCCTGATCGAGAACTGCCGCTTCCCCCTGCTGATGCTGGTGACCATGCGCGGCGAGTGGGCCGAGTTCAACCCCTGGCAGGTGCCCATGAGCCGCGCCACCCAGACCACGCTGGAAGCGATGGGCGTCACGGTGCGGCGGGTGGACGATGCCGCGCAGATGCCCGAGGCGGTGCAGGCCGCCATCGACGATGCCTTCCTGGCCGAGCAGCCGGTGGCGCTGCTCATCTCGCAGCGGCTGCTGGGCCGCAAGCAATGGACGAAATGACCATGGCCAACACCTCACACCCCACCGGCGCCGGCCCCGAGATCGAGCGCCGCGCCGCAGTGGCCGAACTGCTTCGCGACCGCGGCAACCTGCTGGTGGTCAGCGGCCTGGGCTCGCCCACCTATGACCTCGCCGCTGCCGGCGACCACGAGCGCAACTTCTACCTCTGGGGAGCCATGGGCGGCGCGGCCATGATCGGCCTGGGCCTGGCGCTGGCCCAGCCCGAGGTGCCGGTGCTGGTGCTCACCGGCGACGGCGAGCAGCTCATGGGCCTGGGCGCGCTGGCCACCGTGGCCGCGCGCCGGCCGCGCAACCTGAGCATCGTGGTGCTCGACAACCGCCTGTACGCCGAGACCGGCATGCAGGCCAGCCACACCGGTCTGGGCACCGACCTGGCCGGCGTGGGCGCGGCCTGCGGCCTGGCCTGGACCGAGCGCATCGAGAGCCCGCTGGCCCTGCCCGCGCTGCGCGCGCGCATGCACCGCTGCGAAGGCCCGGGCCTGGCCACGCTGCGCATCGCGCAGACCGAGCCGCCGCGGGTAATGCCCTCGCGCGATGGCGTGGCCAACAAGCTGCGGCTGCGCGCGGCGCTGGGGCTGCGCGGCATCTGAGCGACGCTCGGATCAACGGAGCGGCGATCAGCCGGTCGCCGCGGCGGCCGGCGGCGCAGCCACGCTCAGCCCAGCCGCAGCGCCATCACCCCGGCCACCAGCAGACCGGTGCCCAGCAGCCGGCGGGCGCCGAAACGCTCGCCGAGCAGCCACACGCCCAGCACCGCGGCGAACACCACCGAGGTCTCGCGCAGCGCCGCCACCGAGGCCACCGGCGCGCGGGTCATGGCCCACAGCGCGAGCCCGTAGGAGCCCAGCGAGGCCGCCCCGCCGAGCAGGGCCAGGGGCCAGCGCCGCCGGCTGTAGGCGAGGATGGCCGCGCGCCCGGCCGTGCCCCGGCGCAGCCACAGCAGCAGCGGATAGGGCAGCGCATTGAGCACATAGAAGAGCAGCACGTAGGCGATGGGGTTGCCCGAGAGCCGCACCCCGCGCGAATCGACCAGCGTGTAGCTGGCGATGATCACCGCATTGGCCAGCGCGAAGGCCACCGCCGTGCGATGCCCCAGTGCCGCGCCGGGTTGCGCCAGGCCCACCAGACTCACGCCCAGCGCAATGCCGCCGATGCCCAGCCAGGCCAGCGGCGTGGGTGACTCCTGCAGCAAGGACCCACTGGCCAGCGCCACCAGCAGCGGCGCCACGCCGCGCATGATCGGGTAGGTGAGACCGAGATCGCCGTGGCGGTAGGCGCCGGCCAGCGCGAGGTGGTAACCCACGTGGATGAGCGCCGAGGCGAGCACCCACGGCCATGACGCGGGCGCAGGCAGTCCGGTGAGCACGAGCGCGGGCAGCGCGATCAGGCCGGCCAGCACGTGCAGCAGCGCATTGTCCAGCGCCTTGTCCTGGCTGCTCTTGACCAGCGCGTTCCAGCTGGCGTGCAGCAGCGCGCCGCCCAGCACCGCGAGCAGGACCGGCCCGGTGAGCGTGGCAGACGCCTGCACGCCGCGCCCCGCGATCAGCGCCGCAGCAGCGCGAGGCCGACCAGCATGAAGGGCACGCCCACCCAGGCCAGCCGCGCCAGATCGATCCAGCCGGAGGCCGCGGCGCCCACCATCGCACCGGTGGCAGTGCCGATGTTCAGCACCGCCGAATTCAGCGCGATCAGCACCGGCGCATCGGCCGGCGAGAGCGCCGCCAGCCGCGCCTGCTGCACCGGCATCAGCCCGAAACCCGCCGCGCCCCAGGCCGCCAGCACCGGCATGAGCAGGGCCGGCGCCCCCGCCGTGAAGGGCACCGCGACCATGCCGAGCAGGAACACCGTTGCCAGCAGCCGCAGCGCGCCCGGGGCGCCGAGCCGGTCGGCCAGCACCCCGCCCGCCACCGTGCCGAGCAGGCCCGCCACCCCCACCGTGGCGAGCGTGGCCGAGACCTGCGCGGGGCTCATCGGCCCGAGCGCCTGCAGCACCGGGCCGATGAACGAGAAGGTGCAGAAGATGGCCGCGCCGATGAGCAGCGTGAGGATCAGCGCCCCGCGCACATCGGCCCGCCGCAGCAGCGCGCCCAGGCCGCGCCAGCCGGTGGCGGGCGCATGCAGCGAGGCCGGCAGCCGCAGCATCAGCAGCCCGAGCAGCACCGTGGCCGCCGCGGCGATGATCAGCAGCGGGAGGCGCCAGGAGCTGAGCGACGCCAGCCAGGTGCCCGCCGGCAAGCCCAGCACGAAGCTCAGGCTCACCCCGAGATAGACCATGGACAGCGCGCGCGCGCTGCGCTCGGGCGGGGCAAGCGCCACGGCCAGCGCGGCCGCCAGGGCCGCGAAGTGGATGCCGGCGCCGGTGAGCGCGCGGCCGATCAGCAGCACCGGCAGCGAGCCGGCCAGCCCGCTCACCAGCGCCCCGGCCACCGAGAGCAGCAGCGCCAGGGCCACCGCCCGCCGCCGGGGCCAGGCGCCGGTGAAGACCACCAGCGCCGGCGCGACCACCGCCGCAGCCAGCGCGTACACCGTCATGGCCTGCCCGGCCGCGGCAATGCCCACCCCAAGCTCGGCCGCCATGGGCGCCAGCAGCCCGGCCACCACGAAGGCGCCGGTGCCGAGCACGAGGTTGGTGATCGCGAAGAGCGCGAGCGTGAGGGCCATGCGCGGGCTGCCCGGGCGGGCCGGCGCTCAGCCGCGTGCGCGCAGGCGCATGCTCAGACCCACCGGGGTCATGGTGAAGGAAAGCTTCTCGGCCGCGGGCTGGCCATCGGGTGTATCCACCGCCTGGATGCCGAAGGCGCCCAGCAGCACCGTCATGGCCATCTTCATCTCGAGCAGCGCCAGGTAACGACCCGGGCAGATGCGCGGGCCGGCGCCAAAGGGCATGGAGATGCGCCGCGCGGCATTGGCCTGCGAGCCCGGCCCACCCTCGGTCAACCAGCGCTCGGGCATGAAGCTCGCGGCCTGCGGCACGAAGCGCTCGCTGACGCTGTCCCGGCGCAGCATGCTGATGACCACACCACCCACCGGCACCCGCACATCGCCCACCACGGTCTCGCGCAGCGCCTCGAGCGGCAGTTGCGGGGCCACCGGCTTCAGGCGCATGGTCTCGTGGGCACAGGCCTCGATGAAGTCGAGCCCGGCCATTTCCTCGAGGGTGGGATGCAGCGGATCGGCCACGCTGCGCCGCACCTCCTCGGTGGCCCGCGCGAGCGATTCGGGGTTGAGCCAGAGCAGATGGATCATCCACGCGATGGTGTTGGCGGTGGTGTCCTCGCCGGCCAGCAGCATGGTGAGCACGTTGCCGGCCACCTCCAGATCGCTGATGCCGCCGCCCTCGCGCTCGGCGGCCACGATCATGGCCTCGAGCAGGTTCTCGGGATGCTCGCGAAGCTGCGGGCGCGCGGCGATGCGGGCGCGGGCCTGCGCGATGAAGTCAGCGACCGCGGCGCGCACCGCGGCCACGCTGCGCTCGAGCTCGCGATCGGCGGCGCTGCGCCACCAGCGCCACACCGGCAGCGGCGACATCATGCGGCGATAGAGCGCCGGGAAGATCTTGTCTAGGTGGCGCTGGATGACATCGGCATCGGACTCGAGCGTGTTGACCTCCACCCCGAAGGCCAGCCCGGCAATGGTGTCCACCGTGTAGCGCATGAGGTCGGCCTGCAGGTCGATGGCGCTCGATTGCGCCGCCGCCTTTTGCCAGCGCCCGGCCAGCCGTTGCGAGACCCGGCACATCGAGGGGAAGTAGCCCTTGACATGGGCCGGGTCGAAGCCGGCCATGACCATGCGACGCTGCCGTTTCCAGGCGTCGCCATTGGCGCCGAACACGCCCGGCAGCAGCCCCATCTCGGCACCGATGATCTCCAGCAGCCGGGTGCGGCGAAAGCCATCGGGCCGATCGCGCAGCACGGTGGCCACCACCTCGTGGTCGGCCACCACCAGCACCGGGCGCGGGCCCATCTGCAGCCGGAAATACGGGCCGAACTCGCGGCACCACTGCTCCACCTGCAGATGAAAGCGCGGCGCATCGAGCTGCAGCAGGTTGCCCACCACCGGCCAGGCCCGCGGGCCGGGCAGATCGGCGAGTTCGCGCAGCGCGCGCGGCGCGGCATGGGCAGCGGCAGCGGCCTGCGCGGGCGCGGCGCTGTCAGGGGATGCCGCCGGGGCGGCGGGCGCGTCGGGGGTGGGGGTGGCGGTGCTCATCGCGCCGATGGTAGACCACTTTCAGGCCGATCCGGCCGACGCCGGCTCATCCCGCGGGGCGGCGCGATTGACAAGCCGCGCCCAGCCACTAACCTCGACGCAGCATCGCCCCGCCACCCGCCCCGAGGAGACAAGCCATGAGCGCAGTGATGGTCGATTACGGAGACCAGGAGGCCGCCATGCGCGCCTATCTGGCGGCCGGCCGCGAACGGGCCTATGCCCTGGGCAACCGCGGCCCGATCCGCTATGACGATCAGGGCCGCATCCATCCCGACATCCTGGCTGCCTACTGGCGCTGCGGGTTCTATGTGTTCGAGGGCGTGCTCAAGGCCGACGAACTCGCCGACATCGAGGCCGACTTCCGCAGCATGATGGACCGGCTGCCGGTGCGCCGCGGCGAGGCGCTAGACCGCCACGGCCGCCCCGCGCTGGCCGCCGACTGCACCGCCCCCACCCTGATGTGGTCGCGCCCGCTGGGCGATCCGGTGGGCGGCACGCGCGCGGCCAACGGCCGCCATCCGGTGAAGATGTTCGAGCCGCAGGCCCTGCAGGGCGCACCCGAAGAGGTGGTGTATCTCATCCTGGGCACCCTGCAGTTCTCCGACGCCGCGCTGCGGGTCTACGGGCACCCCGATCTGCTGGCGGTGGCCGCCGCGGTCAATGGCGATGACTTCGTGCCCTTCAACGAGGCGTTCTTCATCAAGGAGCCGGGCCTGGGCGCCTCGGTCGCCTGGCACCAGGACGGCGTCACCCACTGGGAGAGCCCCGAGCTCGATGCCGGCACCCACGGCTTCAACTTCATGGCCCAGCTCTACGGCTGCACGCCGGCCAACGGGGTGTGGGTGGTGCCGGGCTCGCACACGCTGGGGCGCGCCGACATCCGCGCCATGGCCCGCGCCGCCGGCTCCGATCGCCTGCCCGATGCCGTGCCGATCATCTGCGCTCCGGGCGACGTGGCCATCACCAATCGCCAGACCGTGCACGGCTCCTTCGCCAACACCAGCCCTGACTGGCGGGTGACGGTCAACTTCGGCTTTCACCGCCGCCGTTCGGTGCTGGGCGTGCGCACCACCGGCACGCTGCACGCCGCCGAAGCCTTCTACGACGAGGCCCGCATCCGCGAGCGGGCCCGGGCCATCGGCCTGGGCATCGCCGCCCGCCGCGAGCGCTTCCCGCACGAGAAGCCCTTCGTGTACCAGCCCCATGCCCAGTCGGGCGAGACCTTCACCTGGGACGCGAAGGCGCGCGCCAGCCTGAAGGACTACAACCTGCTCGACCTGAGCATCTGAGGCCCGCCCCATGCGTCCCTTCACCCTGGCCGTGGGCACGGCCGGCACCTCGGTGTGGTTCAGCCGCGACCTCGGCGAAACCTGGGAGCGGCCCTACACCGAGTCGGGCCTGTACCTCGAATCGCGGGTCTGGGCGCTGGCCGGCCATCCGGCCCGGCCGGGCGAACTGCTCGCGGGCACCGATTCCGGGGTCTACCGCTGGCAGGAGTCCTCCCGCCACTGGACCCACCTGCCCTCGCCCTTCGATGCCGACTGCACCTGGGCGCTGGCCCGCCATCCGCAGCGGCCCGAAGTGATCGTGGCCGGCACCCACCCGGCCGCGCTGTGGCGCTCCGACGATGACGGCGCCACCTGGCGCGCCCTGCCGGCCACGCTCGCCCCGGCCTGCATCTTCGTGGGCAAGCCGCGGGTCACGCAGGTGATCTTCGATCCCGATGACCCGCTCACGCTGTGGGCCGGGGTGGAGATCGACGCGGTGCATCGCAGCCGCGATGGCGGCGCAAGCTGGCAGCGGCTCGACCAGGGCCTGCTCTCGGGTGACATCCACGGCATCACGGTGGTCCGTGAGGGCGGCAGGCGCACCGTGTTCGCCACCACCAACAAGGGCCTGCACCGCAGCCAGGACGAGGGCGCCACCTGGGCCTTCCAGTCGCTCGACTCCCCCTGGCAATACACCCGCAGCATCGGCGCCCGGGCCGATGGCGATCACACCCTCTTCCTCACCAACGGCAACGGCCCGCCGGGCTCCACCGGGCGGCTGCTGCGCTCGCGCGATCACGGCGCCACCTGGCAGGACGCGGGCCTGCCCGGCGAGACCAACAGCACCCCGTGGTGCGTGGCCTCGCATGCCGACAGCCCCGCGGTGGTGTTCACCGTGACCAACCTGGGGCAGCTCTACCGCAGCCTCGATGGCGGCGACACCTGGCACAAGCTGCGGCGCGAGTTCGGCGAGGTGCGTTCCATGGCGCTGATTCCGGCGTGAGCGCCGCCCACGTCCTGATCGCCGGTGGCGGCATCGGCGGGCTCAGCGCCGCGCTGTGTCTTGCGCATCAGGGCCTGCGGGTGACGGTGCTCGAGCAGTCATCGGCCCTTGGCGAGATCGGCGCGGGCATCCAGCTCAGCCCCAACTGCACGCGGGTCCTGCATCACGTCGGCCTCGCCGAGGCGCTGCGCGCCGTGGCCTTCGTGCCGCAGGGCACCGAGATGCGCCACTGGCGGCGCGGCCATCTGATTGCGTCCAATCCGCTGGGCGAGGCGGTGGTGCAGCGCTACGGCTTTCCGTACTACCACGTGCATCGCGCAGACCTCATCGCGGTGCTGGCCCGCGCGGCCGCCGCGCACCCGGCCATCACGCTGCTCACCGGCGCCCGGGTCAGCGCCATCGAGGAACACGCCGGTGGCGTGCGGGTGCTGGCCGATGGCGCCACGCACGAGGCCGACCTGCTGGTGGGCGCCGACGGCATCCACTCCGCGGTGCGCAGCCACCTCTTCGGCGACCAGGCGCCCAGCTTCACCGGCAATGTCGCATGGCGCGCGCTGGTACCCGCCGCCAACCTTCCCCCCGGACTTGTGCGGCCGATGTCCACCGTGTGGTGGGGGCCGGGAAAGCACTTCGTGCACTACTACGTGCGCGGCGGCGAACTGGTCAACTGCGTGTGCGTGGTCGAGAAGCAGGGCTGGGAACTGGAGTCGTGGAACGAGCGCGGCGAGCATGCCGAACTGCGCCGCGACTTCGCCGGCTGGCACGCAAGCCTGCAGACCCTGATCGACGCCATGGACCCGCAGGCCTGCTACAAGTGGGCCCTCTTTGACCGGCCACCACTGCCGCAGTGGGGTCGAGGTCGCGTCACGCTCATGGGCGACGCCTGCCACCCCACCCTGCCCTTCATGGCCCAGGGCGCGGCCATGGCCATCGAGGACGCGGCGGTGCTGGCCCGCCATGCCGCGCAAGGCCTCGCCCAGGGCAACCCTGCGGCCGCCCTCACCCGGTACGCCGACATCCGCCGCCCGCGTACCAGCCACATCCAGGCCGGCTCGCGGCGCAATGCCACGGTGTTCCACCTGTCGGGCATCAAGGCCTGGCTGCGCAACCGCGCCGTGGCGCGCGCGCGCGGCCAGGTGATGGATGCCCTCTACCGCCACGACGCCCTGGCCGACGACACCCGGAGATCCGCATGACCCAGCCGCTCAGCCCCCGTCCCAATGGCGTGCACCATCTGGCCCTGTGCACCGCCGACATCCGGCAGCAGATCGCGTTCTTCACCGACGTGCTCGGCATGGAACTGGTGGCGCTCTACTGGATGCACGGCGTGAAGGGCGCCTGGCACGGCTTTCTGAAGCTCAACGATCACTGCTCGATCGCTTTCGTGCAGTCGCCGCAGATCGCGGCCATCGCGCCGGTGCTCGGGGTCAGCCATTCAGGCAACGCCGGCGCGCCCAGCGCGCCGGGCACCCTGCAGCATCTGGCCCTCAATGTCGATGACGACGCGGCGCTGCTCGCCCTGCGCGACCGCATCCGCTCGCGCGGCGTGAACGTGATCGGGCCGATCGACCACGGCTTTTGCCTGTCCATCTACTTTGCCGGCCTGGAGGGCCTCACCCTGGAGATCTCCACCTCGCGCGAGCCGATCGACGCGCGGGCCTGGATCGACCCCGAGGTGGTGGCCCTGGCCGGCATCAGCCCTGAAGAACTCGCGCGCTTTCGCGAGCCCGCCGCGTATGCCGGTGAAGGGGGCGCGGTGCCGCAGCCGCCGATCGACCCGGCCCGGCCGCACATGCACTATCCGCCGGAAGCCTACCGCCGCATGCTGGCCATGCCCGACGCGGAGTTCACCGCGACGCGCAGCCAGACGGAGCCGCCGGTGAAAGTGTGATGCGGGGGAATGGCTGCGGCCGCTTCAGGCGGGCACCACCCCTCCTGAAGCCGATTGCCGAGCGCCATCACGGCGCATTCCGTGCCTTGAACCTGGCCAGCATGGCGCGGCGGCCCTTCGCATCGGGGAGCCGATCGGCCTGGGCGCGTGCGAGACACCCAGCGAGTTCGTCGAGGACGACCGAGGGGAGGTTTGAAATCAGCCTCAGTCGGATCTCGCCATCGATCAACTGAACCGAGAAGCGCATGCCGGGCTGGAGCCCGGCCCGCTGACGCAGGGCCTTGGGGATGACAACCTCGCCTTTGCTCGACAGGGTGACAGTGATCATGATGCTCCCCTGAATCCGACAAGAACGTTGGGTCGCGAGATGGCCGAGCTCGCCTCCTCGCTCACCCTTCCCGTGACAAGGCCCTGAACAACACCAGACAGCTTTCCACCACGCGCGAGACCGGCAGGTGATAGCCGCCCAGGTGCCAGCGGATGGCCACCTGGAACACCCCGCCCACCAGGCCGGTGAAGACCATCGACTCGCTGGCCTGCTCGGGCAGCCGCTGCCCCATCACCGGCCGGAAGGCCTCGATCACGAAGCGCAGGAACACCTGCGCGGCCTGCTGGTGCTGGCGATCGAGCTCGGGGCTGACGCCCAGCACCTCGAAGAGCAGCACCCGGGACTTGCGCGGATCGGCGCGCAGCATGCCGAAGAACACCGCAAGACCCGCGCGCGCCCGCGCCTGCGCGCTGGGCTCGCCCGCCGAGAAGGCCTGGGTGAGCGCCGCGCGCAGCTCCTCGATGAGGCGGGCGTGCACCCCGGCCAGCAGCGCCTCGCGGTTGGCGAATGACTCGTAGAAGTAGCGCTCGGTGAGGCCGGCCTGGGCGCAGACCGCGCGCAGCGTGGCCGCCGTGTAGCCCTGGGTGCCGATGATCTCCAGGCCGGCATCGAGCAGGCGCTCGCGACGGGCCTGACGGCGTTCGAGCTCGCTCACCCCGCCGTAGGCACGACGGGCCGATGCGGGTCTGGCAGGGCCATTCATGCCCCCGATGTTGACATCAAAACCGCTCGCCCCTAAAGTGACATCAGTTGATGTCAGATAAGCCATGAACGCGCCACTCACCCTCCGCGACATTCCCACCCCGCCGGGCCTGCCCTGGCTGGGCAACCTGCTGCACATCCCCAAGGCGAGGCTCTCGCAGTACCTCCTGGAGATCAGCGCGCAGTTCGACGGCATCCTGGCGCTGGATTTCGCCGGGCACCGCCTGCCCTTCGTGTTCGATGGCGATCTGGTGGCCGAGCTCTCGGACCCCCGGCGTTTTCGCAAGACCATCGGCCCGCCGCTGTCCACCCTGCGCAAGCTGGCCACCGACGGCCTGTTCACCGCCCACGGCGACGAACCCAACTGGGGCAAGGCCCATCGCATCCTGATGCCGGCCTTCGGGCAGCGGGCGATGAAGGGCTACTTCCCGTTCATGCTGGAGGTGGCCGAACAGCTCGCCGCGCGCTGGGCCCGCGGCGGCCCCGACGCCGACATCCCGGTGGCCGATGACATGACCCGGCTGACCCTGGACACCATCTCGCTGGCCGGCTTCGGGTATCGCTTCAACTCCTTCGAGCACGATCAGCTGCACCCCTTCCTGGGCGCCATGGGGTCGGTGCTCGAGACGGTCATGGCGCGCATCACCCGCCTGCCCATCCAGAACCAGTTCATGAGCGCCGAGAAGGCGCGCATGGAGCTCGACATCGGCAACATGCACACGCTGGTGGACGAGGTGATCCGCGCGCGTCGCAACCAGCCGGCCGGCGGCGGCGGCCAGCGCGACCTGCTCGATCTCATGCTGCAGGCCCGCGACCCGCTCACCGACGAGCCCCTCGACGACGAGAACATCCGCTCGCAGGTGATCACCTTCCTGATCGCCGGCCACGAGACCACCAGCGGCACGCTCACCTTCGCGCTCTATCTGCTCATGCGCCACCCCGAGACCCTGGCCCGCTGCTATGCCGAGGTCGACCGGGTGATCCCGGCCGGCACCGAGCCGGCCTTCGAGCACATCGCAAGGCTCGACACCCTCGAGCGGGTGCTGCGCGAGACCCTGCGCCTGTGGCCCACCGCGCCCTCCTACGCAGTGGCGCCGCTGGAAGACACGCTGCTCGGCGGGCGCTACTGGCTGCCTGCCGGCCAGCGGGTGGTGGTGTTCCTGCCGGCGCTGCAGCGCAATCCTCGCCACTGGACACGGCCCGAGCACTTCGACATCGACCGCTTCCTGCCCGAGGCCCGCGCCAGCCATCACCCGCATGCCTACAAGCCCTTCGGCAATGGCGAGCGGGCCTGCCTGGGTCAGCAGTTCGCGATCACCGAGGCCAAGCTCGCGCTGGCCATGATCCTCAAGCGCTTCGCGCTGAGCGACCCGGCCGACTACCGGCTGGCCGTCAAGGAGACGCTCACCCTCAAGCCCGAAGGCTTTCGCCTGCGGGCCGAGCCCCGGGTGCAGCCGACGCTGCCCTCGGTTGAGCCGGCCACGACCCGCGAGACGGCCGCGGCCGCCACGACGCTGCGTCGCCGCACTGATCCAGGGATGGGAGCCAGTGCCCGCGCGGACACGCCGGCAGGCGCACCGCAGGCCGACCGCGCGCAGCCGCCCGTGGTGCCGCCCGGCACGCCGCTGGAGATCCGCTTCGGCAGCAGCGTGGGCGTGTGCGCCGAGGTGGCCGAGCAGGTGGCCCAGATCGCCCGCGAGGCCGGCCTGCAGCCGCGGGTACGCAGCCTTGACGAAGCCCTGCCGGGCTGGCCCGAGAGCGGCTGGCTGGTGGTGGTCACCGCCACCTACAACGGTCGCGCGCCCGACAATGCCCGTGCGCTGGAAGCCGCGCTCGATGACGGCACGGCCACGGCCTGGCGCGCGCCGCAGTTGCGCTGGGCGGTGCTGGGATGCGGCAACTCGCAATGGCCGGCGTACCAGGGATTCCCCAAGCGCGTGGCGGCCGCGCTGGCCGACAGTGGCGCCCAGCCCTTCCTCGCCCGCGGCGAGGCCGACGGCAACGGTGACTTCGACCAGGCCATCGACGACTGGCTGCAGGCCCTGCGCGAGGCGCTGCCCCGGGTGGCCGAGCCGGCAGCGCTGCGCGCCGACGGCGGCGCGACAGCCCGCCTGGCCAGCGGGCAGGAAACCGGCACCGAGGCAGCGCAGACGACCTCGACCCGGCCGACCCTCGAAGCCCTGAGCGTGGTGCTGGCCGACCCGGTGTCGGCGCGAACCGCCTTCGTGCCCGCCGGCATGCAGCCCATGACCGTGCTCGCCAGCGAGTCGCTCATCCGCCCGGCCGAAGGGCTGTGGGACTTCAGCCAGGAGGCGCCTCGCGCCGACACCCGCCTGCTGCGGGTGGCGCTGCCCGAGGGCCTGAGCTATGCCACCGGCGACCATCTCGCGGTCTACCCGCGCAACCATCCCGACGAGGTGGCCGCCCTCATCGCACGGCTCGGCCTGGCCGCCGACGCGGTGGTCGCGCTCTCCGGCGATGACGCGCTCGCGCGGCAGCTGCCGCGAGGCCGACCGCTCGCGCTCACCCAGTTGCTGGGCGAATGCGTGGAGTGGCACGAGCCGGCGCGCCGGCGCGACATCGAACGCCTGCTGGCCGCCACCCGCTGCTCGGTCACCCGCGCCACGCTGCAGGCCTGGCTCGGCGACGGCCCGGCCGACGAGACCGCGCGCCGCCGCTTCACGCAGGACGTGAGCACGCCGCGCCTGAGCGTGGCCGACCTGCTGATGCGCCACCCGGCCATCGAGTGCTCGATCGCCGACTTCCTGCAGTGCTGCGTGCCGATGCGCCCGCGCTGGTACTCGATCTCCTCCTCGGCGCTGGCCAGCCCGCGCGAGTTCACCCTGACCGTGGGCGCCCTCGACGCGCCGCACCAGAGCGGCCAGGGTCGCTACCGTGGCATCGCCTCCGGCTATCTCTGCCGGCTGGCATCGGGCGACACCCTGGTCGCGAAGGTGCGCACCCCGGCGCCCGCCTTCGCGCCGCCGGCCGACCCCGCCGTGCCGCTGGTGCTGATCGGCCCGGGCACCGGCATCGCCCCCCTGCGCGCCTTCCTGCAGGAACGGGCCTGGCTGCGGGCGCAGGGCACGGCCACCGGCCCGGCCTGGCTGTTCACCGGCGGCCGCCATCCCGATCACGATGCGCTCCACGGACCCGAACTCGCGCAATGGGCCACGCAGGGCGTGGTGCAGCTCAGCGCGGCGTGGTCAGCGCTGGCCGGCCACCCCTGGCGATTCGTGCAGGACGCGCTCTGGGCGCAGCGCGATGCGCTCTGGCAGTGGCTGGCCACGGGCGCGGTGATCTGCCTGTGCGGCGACGGCAAGGCCATGGCCCCGGCGGTGCGCGATACGCTCCTGCGCATCGCCACCGAACGGCTTGGCGACGACACCAAGGCGGCGCAGGCCTGGTTCACCGAGCTCTCCGTGAGCGGCCGGTTCCTGCAGGATGTCTTCAACTGAATCGCTCGCGCCGCACCCGGCCGTCAGACACCGGCCGGGAACAGGCACAATGGGGTCTGCCGATCCACCGCTCGCATGCACCATGAACCCCCCCAGCCAGCCTTCCGCCCCTGACGCCGACCTCGCCCAGGTCCTCGAGCGCGCCGCCGCGCGCCTGCCGGCCGGTACCGACGGCCGCAAGCCCTACGCCGGTGACGTCACGCCGGCCGAGGCCTGGCAACTCATGGGACGGCCGGGCGTGCGCTTCATCGATGTGCGCAGCCCCGAGGAACACCGCTATGTGGGCCATGTGCCGGGCTCCGAGCTGGTGGTCTGGCGCGGTACCGGCGACGAGCAGGTGGCGCAGTTCGTGAAGGAACTCGGCGAGCGTGCCGCCCCTGATGACGTGGTGCTGCTGCTGTGCCGAAGCGGTGTGCGCTCGGTGCGCGCCGCCACCGCCGCCACCGCGCGCGGCTTCAGCCGCGCCTGCAACATCCTCGAAGGTTTCGAGGGCAAGATCGACGCCAACGGCCAGCGTGGCCACATCGACGGCTGGCGCAAGACCGGCCTGCCCTGGAAGCAGGACTGAACCGGCGCCCCGTGCCGCGCCGCGGCGGCTCAGCCGCCCAGCCGACCCAGGCGGCGCATGCGCGCAAGCCAGGTCACCCGCGCCGCATCGTCCAGCGCGGCAGCCTGGCCCACCAGGGTCTCGTCCACCGGCGAGAACCCCACATAGCCCAGGATGTTGCGTTCCAGCGAGCGCACGCTGTGGGCTCGAAACCAGAAGCGGTACACCATGGCCGGCATGCCCATGGTCACCACCACCCGCGCCGAGCGACCCGCCAGCAGCCGTTCGCCCACCGGATCGCCCGGCCGCGGCCTGAAGGCGAAGCCGGGTCGCGCTACCTGCTCCAGGAAGGCCTTGAGCAGCGCCGGCATGTCGCCCAGCCACAGCGGAAAGAAGATCACCACGTGGTCGGCCCACAGGATGTTCTCCTGCGCCTGGCGCAAGCCGACTGGCGCCGGCCTCGTCTCCCAGTCGTGGGCGCTGCGCAGCACCGGAAAGTCCAGCGTGGCCACCCTCACCTCACGCAGTTCATGGCCGGCGGCATTCGCGCCCTGCGTGTACGCCGCGGCCAGGCCGTGGCACCAGTGGTCATCCGCCGCATGCGGATGGCCCTGGATGATCAGAATGCGTCTCGACATGACCGACTCCCGCGCTGACTCCAAGACCCCCATGCTGCGGCCAGCGGTCTCACCGACCAT
>JBIKWU010000060.1:0-17453 GCA_044356115.1 Burkholderiaceae bacterium | reverse complement strand
GACGGCCTGAACGCCGAGCGCACCCTGATCGCCGCCGAGTGCATCGGCGACGGCTACTGGTTCGTCGACCGGGCCCGCAAGTACGCCAACGAGCGCGTGGTGTTCGGCCGGCCGATCGGCCGCAACCAGGGCGTGCAGTTCCCGATCGCCGCCGACTACATCGAGATCGAGGCCGCCAACCTCATGCGATTCCGGGCCTGCGACCTGTTCGACGCCGGCCAGCCCTGCGGCGCCGAGGCCAACATGGCCAAGTACCTCGCCGCCAAGGCCTCGTTCGAGGCCGCCAACAACTGCATCCAGACCCACGGCGGCTTCGGCTTCGCCTGCGAGTACGACGTCGAGCGCAAGTTCCGCGAGACCCGCCTCTACCAGGTGGCGCCCATCTCCACCAACCTCATCCTCTCCTACGTGGCCGAGCACGTGCTCGGCATGCCGAGGTCCTTCTGATGGCCGCGGCCGGCAAGGCGGCGCGCCCGCGCCCCCTCGAGGGCATCCTGGTGGTCGCCCTCGAGCACGCGGTGGCCGCGCCGGTGTGCACCCGTCATCTGGCCGACCAGGGCGCGCGGGTCATCAAGATCGAGCGCCCCGGCGAGGGCGACTTCGCCCGCCGCTACGACCAGCGCGTGAAGGGCATGTCCTCGTACTTCGTGTGGGGCAACCGCTCCAAGGAGAGCCTCACGCTCGACGTCAAGGCGCCACTGGGCCACGAGGCGCTGCGCCGGCTGCTCGCGCGCGCCGACGTGCTGGTGCAGAACCTCGCGCCGGGCGCGGTCGAGCGCCTGGGCTTCGGCCGCGAGGCGCTGGGCGCGCTCAATCCCAGGCTGATCACCTGCGACATCTCCGGCTACGGTATCAACGGGCCCTACCGCGATCACAAGGCCTACGACATGATGATCCAGGCCGAGTCGGGCCTGCTCTCGGTCACCGGCACGCCCGATGCCATCGCCCGCACCGGCTTCTCCTCGGCCGACATCGGCGCCGGCCTCTACGCCTACGCGAGCATCATGGCGGCGCTGCTGCTGCGCGGGCGCACCGGCCAGGGCAGCCACATCGACCTGTCGATGTACGAGGCGCTCACCGAGCTCATCGGCAATCCCATCTACTACACCTACGAGGGCCAGCCGCCGGCACCGCGCACCGGCGCCTTCCATCCCAGCGTGGTGCCCTACGGCCCCTTCGCCGCCGGCGATGGCGGCCAGGTGATGATGGGCGTGCAGAACGAGCGCGAGTGGGTGGTCTTCTGCGAGAAGGCCCTGCGCCGCCCCGAACTGGCCACCGATCCGCGCTTTGCCAGCAACCTGGCGCGCACCGCCAACCGCGCGGCGCTCGAGGCGATCATCAGCGAGTGCTTCGCGCATCTAGACACCGCGGGCCTGGAAGCGCGCCTGGCGCAGGCCAACATCGCCACAGGCCGCATCAACACGCCGGGCGAGTTCTGGCAGCACCCGCAGAATCTCGCCCGGGATCGTCTGCGCACCATCGGCTCGCCGGCCGGCCCGATCACCAGCTGGCTGCCGCCCGGCGTGTCGGATGCCTACGAGGCCCGCATGGACCCGGTGCCGGCGCTGGGCGAGCACACCGAGGCGGTGCTCGCCGAACTGGGTTTCACCGCCGAGGAAGTGGCCGGCATGCGGGCCGACAGCGTCATCTGAACCCGCCGACCCGCCCCTGACGCGGCCTCAGCCCTCGAGCTTGATGCCGGCGGCCTTGATCACCCGGGCGTTGCGCGCCACCTCGGCGTTGAGGAAGGCAGCCGTGTCTTCAGGGCTGCCCGAGCCCGGCACCACGCCGGTGGCCTCGAGCTTCTCGCGCACCGCGGGCGAAGCCAGGATGCGATTCACCTCGGTGTTGAGCCGATTGACGATCTCGCGCGGCGTCTTGGCCGGCGCGAGGATCATCGCCCAGGTGTTGGCGATGAAAGGCACGCCGCTTTCACCGAAGGTGGGGATGTCGGGGTAGCCGGGCAGGCGCTTCTCGCTGGTCATGCCCAGCAGCTTGATCTTGCCCGCCTTGGCCTGCGGGACCATGGCCAGCGGCACGTCGAAGAGCAGCTGGATCTGGCCACCGATGAGGTCGGTGAGCGCGGGCTGCGTGCCCTTGTAGGGCACGAGCTGCATCTTCAGGCCGTGCGTGGCCATGAACTGCTCCATGGCCAGGTGCGCGGCCGCGCCGATGCCGCTGGAGCCGAAGTTGAACTGGCCGGGCCGGGCCTTCACGTAGGCGATCAGCTCGGCCGCGTTGTTGGGCGGAAAGGCGGTGTTGGCGGCCAGGATGAGCGGCGCCACGCCGCTCAGCGCCACCGGCGCCACGTCGTTGACCGCATCGAAGGCCATCTTGGCGTACAGCGAAGGATTGGCCGAGTGCGCGGCGATGACGGTGGTGAGCGTGTAGCCGTCAGGTGCCGAGCGGGCCATCATCTCGACCGCGATCATGCTGTTGGCGCCTGGCTTGTAGTCGAAGAGCACCGGCTGGCCCAGGGCCCGCGCCAGGGGCTCGCCCACCGCGCGTGCCATGTTGTCGGTGAAGCCGCCCGGGGTGTAGCCCACCAGCATGCGGATGGGCTTGTTGGGGTAGCCGGCCTGAGCGCGCGCCGGCGCCGCGGGCAGCGCGGCCAGGGCGGCGGCCGCAGGCAGGCCCAGTGCCAGTTCGCGCCGGCGCGGCGAGCGGGGGGCGCCGGGTGCGTCGTCACGCCGGGCGGCACTGGCGGGTTTCGGTGACTTGTCTGACATGGATCAACTCCGGGACGGGAACGGCGCAAGGCGCCGGCAAGAGGCACGGCGGTCGCAGGAACGCGGCGATAGAATGTTGCCATGACCACGCGCGGCGCCACCCACACCAGCGAACCACGCCGGGGCTTTGCCGCGCTGGCACTGATCGTGTTGCTGGCCTGGGCGCAGCTGATCTGGCCCTTCCTGCATGCGCATCAGGGCACGCCATTGGCCAGCGGCTGGCACCTGCACACCGGCGCCCAGCCTGCCGTCTCGGCGCAACCCCGTCTCGCGACGGTTATCGCCGCATCGCCAACGCTCACGCTGCAGGCACGCGGGCTCCCGCACGGTTCGGAGTCCGCCGAGGTCACACCCGGCGCAGGCCTGCCCGGCAGCCGCGGGCTCGCTGCCTGCGCCGACGCCACGCTCGCGCCGCCCGGAGCCCTGCCTGCGCCGGCGCATGCCGGTGCGTCACCGCGCGGACACCCGAACGGCACGTCTGCCACGGCCGGATCACGACGCCATCATGCCGCGGGCCTGCCCGCGCAGCCCCACGCTCCGCCCTCGACGCTCGTCTGAAGCCTCCTGCGGACCGCACACGGCGCGGTCCGCGTCGACGACGCCGTGCGCGCCGCCCGGTTCAGGCGCGCGGAGATCGCAGCCATGGTCCGATGTCCTTTCCGCTTTCTGGCGGGGCCCCTGCTGGCCCTCACCCTGCCCTGCCTCGCGGCCGAACCGCGGCTGATCGCCCTGGACGCGGTGCAGCAGTCGGCACTGGGCCTGCGGCACGCATCCGTGGCCCCCGCCCGCGAGGCGGTGATCAACCTGCCGGGCAGCGTGGTGGTGCCGCCCGCGCGCCAGGTGGTGGTGGCGACCCCCCTGCCCGGCCTGCTCAGCGAGCTCACCGTGTCGGTGGGCGACCGGGTGCGCGCCGGCGAGGTGCTGGCCCGCCTGAGCAGCCCGGCACTGCTGGAGCTGCAGCGCTCCTACACCGTCGCGCAGGCCCAGCACGCGCTGGCCGCCGACGCGCTGGGCCGCGATCAGCGTCTGCATGACGAAGGCGTCATCGCCCAGGTCAGGCTGATCGCCACCCGTACCCGACTGCAGGAGGCGCAGGCGCTGCTCGAGGAGCGCCGCGGGCAGCTGCGACTGGCCGGCGTGGCGCCCGATGCCCCGGTCCAGGCGGGTGGTGGCCTGGTCAGCGTGGCCGCGCCGGTGACTGGCGTGGTGCTCGAGACGCTGGCCGCCCGTGGCGAGCGGCTGGAGGCCGCGGCACCGCTGCTGCGTCTGGCCCAGCCCGGCGAGTTGTGGCTCGAGCTGCAGGCCACGCCCGAGCGGGCCGCCCAGATCACGCCCGGCCAACGGGTGAGCTGGCCGGAACGCGAGCTGCGGGCCCGCGTGATCGCGGTCGGCGCGGCCGTGGGCGCGGGCCAGACCGTGAGCGTGCGCGCCCTCATCGAGCAGGGCGCGGCCCGGGTGCGGCCCGGCGAACTGCTGCAGGCCAGACTGAGCCTGGGCGTGCCGCGCCAGGCCGCATGGCGGGTGCCGCTGGCCGCGCTGGCGCGCCTGGGCGCACGCGATCTGGTCTTCGTGATGCGGCCCGGCGGGGTGAACGCCGTGCCGGTCACGGTGCACGGCCGCGATGACGAGTCGGCCATGGTCGAGGCGGCCCTCGCCCCGCAGGATCGGGTGGCGGTGAGCGCGATCGCCGCGCTCAAGGCGCTGGCGGCCGAGGCCACGCCGTGAGCGGCTGGCTGGTCGGGCTCTCGCTGCGCCAGCCGCTGCTGGTGATCGCCTTCACGCTGGCGCTGATCGGCGGTGGCTGGAGTGCCTGGCGTGGGCTGCCGATCGACGCATTCCCGGATGTCTCCTCCACCCAGGTGAAGGTGATCATCAAGGCGCCCGGCATGACCCCCGAGGAGATCGAGCAGCGCATCACCACGCCGATCGAGCTCGAGATGCTCGGCATTCCCCGCAAGCGTCTGGTGCGCTCGGTCTCCAAGTACGCCATCGCCGACATCACGGTCGATTTCGACGACGGCACCGATGTCTACTGGGCGCGCCAGCAGGTGGCCGAGCGGCTGGGCGGGCTGCTGCGCGAGTTGCCGGCGGGCGCCTCGGGCGGCCTCGCGCCACTCACCACGCCGCTGGGCGAGATGGTGATGTTCACCCTGGAGAGCGATCGCCACAGCCTGCAGGAGCGGCGCACCGTGCTCGACTGGGTGATCCGACCGGCGCTGCGCACCCTGCCGGGCGTGGCCGATGTCAATGCGCTGGGCGGCGAGGTACGCAGCCTCGAGGTGGTGCCCGACCCGGCGCTGCTCAACGCCCGCGGCATCACGCTCGACGCGCTGCGCCAGGCCATCCTGGCGAACAACCGCAATGATGGCGCGGGCCGACTGGTCGACGGTGAGGACGCGCTGCTGGTGCGCATCGAAGGCAGTGTGCGCACGGCCGAGGATCTGCGCCAGACGGTGGTGCGCGCCGGCCCCGGCGCGCCGGTGCGCATCGCCGACCTCGCCTCGGTGCGCGTCGGCAATGCCACGCGCTACGGCGCGGTGACCGCCGATGGCCGCGGCGAGACCGTGCAGGGTCTGGTGCTCGGTCTGCGCGGCGCCAATGCCCGCGAGGTGGTGCGCGGCGTGCTCGAGCGCCTGAACCAGCTCGCCCCCACCCTGCCCGAGGGCATGAGGCTGCGGGTGTTTCTCGATCGCACCGAGCTGATCGACCGCGCGGTGGGCACCGTGGCGCGCGCCCTGGGCGAGGCCGTGGTGCTGGTGCTGGGAGTGCTGGTGCTGCTGCTGGGCAACCTGCGCGCGGCGCTGGTGGTCGCGATCAGCCTGCCGTTGTCGATCCTGGCCGCCCTGCTGCTGATGCGCTGGGCCGGGCTCTCGGCCAACCTCATGAGCCTGGGCGGTCTGGCCATCGGCATCGGGCTGCTGGTCGATGCCGCGGTGGTGGTGGTGGAGCACGCCGCCACCCGGCTGGCGCAGGCCGCGCCGCAGGCGGCTCGCGCCGCGGTGGTGAAGGAGGCGGTGGCGCAGGTCGCCACGCCGGTGGTCGCCGGCATCGCGATCATCGCCGTGGTGTTCCTGCCCCTGCTCACCCTCGAGGGCCTGGAGGGCAAGCTCTTCAGCCCGGTGGCGCTCACCATCGTGTTCGCGCTGGCCGGGTCGCTCGCGCTGGCGTTCACGCTGGTGCCGGTGCTGTGCGTGGCGCTGCTGCGGCCGGGCGCGCATGCCGACCCCTGGCTGGTGGCGCGCAGCCGCGCCGGCTACGCCCGCCTGCTCGACGCGGTGCTGGCGCGGCCGCTGCCCGCGCTGGTCCTGGCCCTGGGCCTGCTGGCGGGCGCGGCGGCGGTGGTGCCCACCATCGGCCGCAGCTTCATGCCCACGCTCGACGAGGGCAGCCTCATCGTGCAGGTGCAGAAGTCCACCTCGATCAGCCTGGAGGAAAGCGGCGCCACCGACCTGCGCATCCAGCAGGCGCTGCTCGCCGAGGTGCCCGAGATCACGGCCGCGGTCGCGCGGGCGGGCTCCGACGACCTCGGCCTGGACCCGATGGGGCTCAACGAGTCCGACCTGTTCCTGGTGCTCGCCCCGCGCGATCGCTGGCGCGGCGACAAGCCCGCGTTGCAGGACGCGATCCGCGCCGTGATGCAGCGCTTTCCGGGCCTGGCCTACGGCTTCACCCAGCCGATCGAGATGCGGGTATCCGAGATGCTCACCGGCAGCCGGGGTGACCTCGCGTTGAAGGTCTTCGGCCCCGAGCTGGCCGCCAACCAGGCGCTCGCCCAGCGCATCGCCGAACGGCTGCGGGCCCTGCCGGGCGCGCGCGATGTCATGACGGCGCGGCACGAGGGCCTGCGCTACCTGTCGGTGCGCATCGACCGGGCCGCGGCCGGCCGGGCCGGCTTCACCGTGGATGCGCTGCAGGACCGGCTGCGCGCCCAGCTCGAGGGCGAGCCGGTGGGCCTGGTGCTCGAGTCCGGGCGCCGGGTGCCGCTGCTGCTTCGCGGTGCCGACGACATCCGTGGCTCGCCGCAGGCCTTCGGCGAGCTCTTGCTCACCGCCCCCGACGGCCATGCCTGGCCGATCGGACGCCTCGCCCGGCTCGAGCAGACCGAGGGACCGGTGCGCATCGACCACGAGAATGCCAGCCGCTTCGCGATGGTCCAGGTGGCGGTCGAGGGACGCGATCTCGCCGGCTTCGTGCAGGAGGCGCAGGCGCTGGTCGCGCGCGAGGAACAGCTCGCGCCCGGCATGCGGCTGCTGTGGGGCGGCCAGTTCGAGAACCAGCAGCGCGCCACCGCGCGGCTGGCGATCGTGCTGCCGGTGTCGCTCGGCCTGATCTTCCTGCTGCTGGTGCTCAGCCTGGGCTCGATGCGTCAGGCGTTGCTGGTGCTGGCCAACGTGCCCTTCGCGGCGGTGGGCGGCGTGCTGGCGCTGCGGGTGAGCGGCGAGTACCTCTCGGTGCCGGCCTCGGTGGGCTTCATCGCCCTGCTGGGCATCGCGGTGCTCAACGGGCTGGTGATGATCACGCAGTTCAATCAGCTGCTCGCCGAGGGTCGAGCGCTTGCCGAGAGCGTGCGCGAGGGCGCGCTGCGACGCCTGCGGCCGGTGCTCATGACCGCCGCGATCACCGCGCTGGGCATGGTGCCGCTGCTGCTGGCCACCGGACCGGGCTCGGAGATCCAGCGCCCGCTGGCGGTGGTGGTCACCGGCGGCCTGGTCAGCGCCACCCTGCTCACCCTGGTGCTGATGCCGATGCTTTTCGCGCGCTTCGGCGTGGCGCGGTCGGGGTCGGGGTCGGGGTCGGGCGGCGCGACCCGATCGAGCCCGCCATGAGCCTTCCGGCCTGACCAGGAGGCCGAGCCGCGGGCGCACGCGCGGCGACTGCCGCGGCTTATGCTGCGCGGCATGCCAGCCCGCGTGCCCTCCCCCGGCCTCTCACCCTCGCCGCCCGCCACGCGCACCGGCACGCCGCGCCGGGCCGCGCTGCGGCGCTTTTCCTGCGCGCTGCTCGCCCTCGCGCCGCTGGCGGCCTGCGGCCCTCGCCTCCCCGAGGCCGAGGCGCCCGAAGCCCCGGGCAGGCCGCGTCTCGACGGCGTCGCCGATGGCGACTCCTTCTGGCTGCGCGGCCCCGGGGGTGAGCGCATCGCGGTACGGGTGGCCGGCATCGACGCGCCGGAGAAAGACCAGCCGCACGCCGACGAGGCCCGCGATGCCCTCACCCGCCTGCTCGGCGCGCCCGGACTGGTGGTGGAGCCCTTCAAGACCGACCCCTACGGCCGGCAGGTGGCGCGAGTGCGCGCCGGCGGACAGGATGTGGCGCTGGCCATGGTGCGGGCCGGGCTGGCCTGGCACTTCATGCGCTATGCCGCCGACCAGACCGCGCAGGAGCGCGAGCTGTACGCCCGCGCCGAGCGGGAGGCCCGCGCAGCGCGCCGCGGCCTGTGGGCCGACCCGCACCCGCAGCCGCCCTGGGCGCACCGCCAGCGTCAGCGGCCCTGAGCCCCGCTGCCGCCCGCCAGGCGCCGACGCAAGGTCTCGTAGAGCACCACGCCGGCGGCCACCGAGACATTCAGGCTCGACACCCGCCCCACCATCGGGATGCTCACCAGCGTGTCGCAGCGCTCGCGGGTGAGGCGGCGCAGGCCCTTGCCCTCGGCGCCGAGCACCCAGGCCACCGCCGGCGGAATCTCGGCCTCGAACACCGTGGCCTCGGTGCCATCGGCGGTGCCGATCACGGTGATGCCACGCTCCTGCAATTCGTCGATGGTGCGGGCGAGGTTGGTCACCATCAGGTAGGGCACGCTCTCGGCCGCGCCCGAGGCGGTCTGCACCGCGGCCTCGGTGAGCGGGCAGGCATGGTCCTTGGGCGCGACCACCGCGTGCACCCCGGCGCCGTCGGCCACCCTAAGGCAGGCACCGAGGTTGCGCGGATCGGTCACGCCATCGAGCAGCAGCAGCAAAGGGGTGGCCTGCGCGTCGAGCACCGCCTCGAGGCTCTCGGCCAGCGGCGCGGCCGCCTGCGCGCGCAGCACCACGCCCTGGTGCCGGCGCCCCGGACACAGCGCCTCGATGCGGGCCATGTCCTCGGCCAGCACCGGCACGCCCAGCGCGCGGGCACGCTCGAGCAGCTCGCGCATGCGGGCATCGCCGCGGCGCTGCGCGACATGCAGCGCCAGCAGCCCTTCACCCCCCCGGGCCAGGCGCGCGGCCACGGCATGAAAGCCCCAGAGCAGCGAGCCCGCGCTGTCGGTCACGCTCATTTGCGCCGCCGCCGCTTGGCGGCCTTGCCGCCGGGCGCCGGCGCCGGCGGCCGGGCAGCGGCCTTGCGCGCCGCCAGGCGGGCGTTGCGGGCGAGCTCGATGCGCTCGGACTTGGCGGGCGCGGCCTTGCGCGGCGCGGCAGCCTCGCGCGGCGCCGGCGAGCGGCCGGCCGCAACCACCTCCTTGTAGCCCGCCTTCTGCACCAGCCGGAACTCGATGCGGCGCGCCTCCAGGTCAACCCGCGAGACCTGCACGTGCAGCTCGTCGGTCAGCCTGAAACGCCGTCCGGTGCGTTCGCCGCGCAGCTCGTGGGCGGCCTCGTTGTACTGGAAGTACTCGGTGCCCAGCTCGGAGACATGCACCATGCCTTCGACGAAGAGGTCGAGCAGGGTCACGAACACGCCGAAGGGCGCCACGCCGGTGATGCGGCCCACGAACTGCTCGCCCACCCGCTCGCGCATGTACTGGCTCTTGAGCCAGGCGGACACATCGCGCGAGGCCTCGTCGGCGCGGCGCTCGTTGGCCGAGCACAGCATGCCGTGCTGCTCCCAGTGCTCGACCACATGCGGCGCGTCGGCGCGACGGCGGGCGCGCGGCTCGGGCGCCTCCTCGTCATCGGCCCCGGGCGGGCGCGGCAGGTAGCGCCCGCCGCGCAGCAGCGCCTTGATCACGCGGTGGGTAAGCAGGTCGGGGTAGCGGCGGATCGGCGAGGTGAAATGCGCGTAGGCCTCGTAGGCCAGCCCGAAGTGGCCGCTGTTGTGCGGCGAGTAGATCGCCTGCTGCATGGAGCGCAGCATCATCTGCTGCAGCAGCAGCGCATCGGGGCGGGGCCGCACCAAGGCGGCAAGCTCGGCATAGTCCGCCGGGGCGGGGCTCTCGCCGCCGCCCAGCGACAGGCCCACCGTGCGCAGGAACTCGCGCAGGTTGGCCAGGCGCTCGGGCGTGGGCCCCTCGTGAACGCGGTACAGCCCGGCGTGGCGACTGCGCTTCATGAAGTCGGCCGCGCAGACATTGGCCGCGAGCATGCACTCCTCGATCAGCCGGTGGGCGTCGTTGCGCACCATGGCCACGATCCGCTCGATGCGGCCCACCTCGTTGCACACGATGCGGGTCTCGACCGAGTCGAACTCGACCGCGCCGCGCGACTCGCGCTGGCGCAGCAGCACGCGGAACAGGTCGTGCAGGTGCTGCAGGTGCGTCACCAGCGGCGCGCGCCGGCGGATGGCCTGCGCGTCGCGGCCCGAGAGGATGCCCCAGACCTCGTCGTAGGTGAGCCGCGCCGCCGAATGCATCACCGCCTCGTAGAACTGGTAGGCGCGGATCTCGCCGGTGGCCGAGATCACCATGTCGCAGACCAGCACGAGGCGGTCGACCTCGGGGTTGAGCGAGCACAGCCCGTTGGAGATCTTCTCGGGCAGCATCGGGATCACCCGGCGCGGGAAGTACACCGAGGTGGAGCGCCGCACCGCCTCGCGATCGAGCGCGGCACCGGCCGCCACGTAGTGCGCGACGTCGGCGATCGCCACGATCAGCCGGTGGCCGGCCTTGCGGCCCTCGCCATGCGGCTCGCAGTAGACCGCGTCGTCGAAGTCGCGCGCGTCCTCGCCATCGATGGTGACCAGCGGCACATCGCGCAGGTCGACCCGTCCGCGCAGGTCGGCGGCGCGCACCGTCGCCGGCAGCGCAGCCGCGGCGCTCAGAGCCTCGGGCGGGAACTGGTGCGGCACGTCGAACTTGCGCACCGCGATCTCGATCTCCATGCCGGGATCGTCGATCTCGCCAAGCACCTCGATGACCCGGCCGATCGGCCCGCCATGACCCGAGGGCGGATCGATGATCTCGACGGTGACCACCTGCCCCGGCCGAGCCGGGCCGGCATCGCCGGGCGGAATGAGAATGTCGTGCTTGATGCGCTGGTCTTCGGGCACGACGATGCTCACGCCGCGCTCCGAGAGAAAGCGCCCCACCAGCCGGCGATGGGCGCGATCGGTGACCTCGATGATCGCGCCCTCGGGGCGGCCGCGGTTGTCGAAGCCCACGCGCTTGACCAGCACGCGGTCACCATGCATGGCCTTCTGCATCTCGCGCGGGCTGAGGAACAGGTCCTGCCCGCCGGCATCCGGGATCAGGAAGCCGAAGCCGTCACGGTGGCCCTGCACCCGGCCAGGGATGAGGTCGAGCTTGCTGGCGATCAGCAGCACGCCCTTGCGGTTGGGCATGAGCTGCCCGTCGCGCTCCATGGCGGCCAGCCGGCGCGACAGCGCGTCCTGCTGGGCCGGCGGCACGCCCAGGCGCAGCACGAGTTCCTGCGGGGTGAGTGGCGCGTCGGCGGTGCGCAGGCTCTCGAGGATGTCGTCGCGGGTGGGGAGCACCCACGCGGGGTCGGTCATGGCTTCATTCCTGGACACGCCCGCGGGCGATGCATCGGGCTGCGGCACAGCCGCAGCGATTTGACAAATCCTGTGTGTACATTAGACTGCGCGTCTTCTGTTCGGCCGCCCGCGCGCCGTCACAGACAAGCCCAGATGGCGGAATTGGTAGACGCACTAGGTTCAGGTCCTAGCGGTGGCAACACTGTGGAGGTTCGAGTCCTCTTCTGGGCACCAATCCCAAGGCCTGCGCAAGCAGGCCTTTTTTCTTGGCAGGCTTGCCTCACATGCCCCAGCGGGTCTTGAGATCGCTCGGCCGCATGTGGTCGTATTCCTCGAAGGGCTGGTGAATCCAGGGGTTGGTGGGCAGGTACTCGACATAGTAGTCGGGTTCGGCCACCGAGGCGCCCTTGCGCCAGACCACCGCCGAGCGCACTTCCTGCACCTGCGGAAACCGCTGCTTGAGCGCCGGGATCACCTCCACCAGCGTGCCGCCTGAATCGACCAGGTCATCGGCGAGCAGCCAGCGGCTGCCCGGCAGCGGCGCGGCACTCGACATGTGATCGGCAATCAGCAGGCGGCTCTGGGTGGTGCCGGCGTTCTCGCGGTACGAACTCGTGAACAGCACCCCGAGCGGCCGGTCGAAGACCCGCGAGAGCACGTCGCCCACGCGCAGACCGCCGCGCGCCAGGCACACGATGGCATCGAACTGCCAGGCCGAGTCATAGATGCGGATCGCGAGCTTCTCGATCAGTCGGTTGTACTCGTCCCAGGAGACATACAGGTCTTTCATGTGGCCTTCCGGTCTGGGTTGGACTGCAGGACTTCGCTCAGGCGAAGGGGTGACGGATCAGGATGGTCTCGTCGCGGTCGGGTCCGGTGGAGACGAGATCGATGGGCGCGCCCACCGCCTGCGCCAGCCGCTCGAGATAGCGCCGGGCATTGAGGGGCAGCGCGTCCCATTGCCGAACGCCGGCTGTGGTGCCGCTCCAGCCGGGCATCTCCTCGAACACCGGTTCCAGATGCTCGACCGCATCGGCGCCGAAGGGCAGGAGGTCGATGGTGGGCGCGCCCGGGCCGCTGCCCTTGGCGCGGTAGCCCACGCACAGCTTGACCAGCGGCAGGCCGTCGAGCACATCGAGCTTGGTCACGCACAGGCCGCTCACGCCGTTGAGCTGGATGGAGCGCTTGAGCGCGGGCGCGTCGAACCAGCCGGTGCGCCGCGGCCGGCCGGTGACGGCGCCGAACTCCTTGCCGCGGGAGGCGAGGTGGCGGCCCATGTCGTCGAAGAGCTCGGTGGGGAACGGGCCGGAACCGACCCGGGTGGTGTAGGCCTTGGTGATGCCCAGCACGTAGTGCAGCGCCTGCGGGCCCACGCCCGCGCCGGCCGCGGCCGCGCCGGCCACGCAGTTGCTGCTGGTGACATACGGGTAGGTGCCGTGGTCGACATCGAGCAGCGCGCCCTGCGCGCCCTCGAAGAGCAGGCTCTCGCCGCGGGCCATCGACGCGGCGAGCTCGCGCGGCACATCGGCCACCATGGGCGCGAGCCGGTCGGCCAGGGCGAGTGCGTCATCGGCCACCTTGTCAGCGGAGAGCGGCGCGGCCTTCAGGTGATGCTCGAGCACGAAGTTGTGCAGTTCCAGCGCCTCGGCCACCCGCTCGCGCAGGCGGGCCGGTGCGAAGAGGTCCTGCACCCGCACCGCGCGGCGCGCGACCTTGTCTTCATAGGCAGGGCCGATGCCCCGGCCGGTGGTGCCGATCTTGGCATCGCCGCGGCGCGCCTCGCGGGCCTGATCGATGGCCACGTGATAGGGCAGGATCAACGGGCAGGCATTGCTCACCCGCAGGCGGTCGCGCACCGACACCCCGGCGGCCTCGAGCTCGGCGATCTCGGCGAGCAGGGCATCGGGTGAGAGCACCACGCCATTGCCGATGTAGCAACGGGTGCCGGGGCGCAGCATGCCCGAGGGGATCAGGCGCAGCACCTGCTTGCGCCCGCCGATCACGAGCGTGTGGCCGGCGTTGTGCCCGCCCTGGAAGCGGACCACGCCCTGGACCGACTCGGTGAGCCAGTCGACAAGCTTGCCCTTGCCTTCGTCACCCCATTGGGTGCCGATCACCACGACGTTCTTTCCCATGTGCCTTCCGGTGGCAGCGCCCCGAGGGACGCGCGCAGCCGCTTTCCTGGACAGTGCTTGACGCGATTCAGAGTGCGCGGACCGTCCAGGCACCGGCGTGCTGGACGAGTTCGCGGTCGCAGGCGAATTCCTGCTGTTCGGGTTCATGTCCGGGCATCGCCCGGACGACGATCTGGCCGGTGGCGCGCAGTTGCGCCACCGCCTGGGCAAGCCGCGGGTCATCGGACCAGGGCGCAAGGATGGCGCCCGGCAGCGCGGGCGCCGGCTGCAGGCCGGCCAGCTCGCGCAGTTCGAGCGAGAAGCCGGTGGCCGGACGCGCCCGTCCGAAGGCCCGACCGACATCGTCATAGCGGCCGCCGCGGGCGATGGCATCGGGCCGGCCGTCCACGTAGGCGGCGAAGGTCAGGCCGCTGTGGTAGCGGTAACCGCGCAGGTCGGCGAGGTCGGCCGAGAGCTCGACCTGCGGATGACGTGCCCACAGGGGCGAGTCGACCAGCCGCTGGATGTCATCGAGCGCCGCGCTGATCGCGGGCAGCGGCGGCAGCACGGCGCGCGCGCGGGCCAGACAATCGGGACGGGCGGCACCGGCCCCGGCCCCGAGCGCGCCATAGAGCGCAGGCAGCGCGAGCAGCGCCTCGCGCGAGGCCGCCGACAGCGGCGCGAGCAGCTTGCGCAGGCCCGGCATGTCCTTGTGCTGCAGCAGCGTGAAGAGCTCGTCTTCATCGATCTGATCGCGCACGGTCGGCGCGTTCATGCCCAGCAGCGCGGGCACCAGCGCCGCATGGCACAGATCGAGCCGCACCCGGCCCACGCCGCCGGCCTGCAGCGACGCGGCCATGAGCTCGACCATCTCGAGGTCGGCCTCGGGCCCGGCATGGCCGTAGATCTCGGCACCCACCTGCAGCGGCTCGCGGCTGGCGTAGAGGCCCGCCGGTCGGGCATGCAGCACCGGCCCGCAGTAGCACAACCGCACCACGCCACGACGATCGAGCAGGTGCGCATCGATGCGCGCCACCTGCGGGGTCATGTCCGGCCGCAGTCCCAGGGTGCGACCGGAGAGCTGATCGATCAGCTTGAAGGTACGCAGGTCGAGGTCATGACCCGATCCGGTGAGCAGCGACTCGAGGTGTTCGATGAGCGGCGGCATGACCAGCTCATAGCCATACGAGCGGTACAGATCGAGCAACCGGCGCCGGAGTTCCTCGATGGCCCGGGCCTCGGCGGGCAGGACATCGGCGACGTGCTCGGGTAACAGCCAGCGGGGCATGGTGGGCAGGGGGAGTCGGACAACGCACGCCGAAGCGGCGGGGGGCGCACGAAGCGAGGACGAAACCCGTGATTCTCGCGGATTGCGCTCAGACCAGCAACAGCGCCATGCCCGCGATCAGCGCGCCGAGCGCGACCAGCCGCACCTGGGCATCGGGCGCCTGGGCGAGGCGGGTGAGCGTCTGGCGCCAGAGCGTGGGCGCGGCGAAGGGAAGCAGCCCCTCGATGATCAGGACCAGCCCGAGCGCGGTGAGGAGGGACTCGGCCATGCCGGGGCAGCGCTGCGCGTGCGGCAAACGCGCGGCTACCTGCCCTTGGCCGGCGCGGCCGGCCCCGCACCGGAGCCCTTGAGATAGCGGAAGAACTCGGCGGAGGGATCGACCACCATCAGGTCGGAGCGGGTGCGGAAGGACGCGCGATACGCCTCGAGGCTGCGATAGAACTGCGCGAACTGCGGATCCTGACCGAAGGCGGAGGCGTAGATGGCCGAGGCCTTGGCGTCGCCCTCGCCCTTGACCTTCTGCGCGTCACGGTAGGCCTCGGCCAGCACCACCTCGCGCTGACGGTCGGCATCGGCGCGGATCTTCTCGGACTCGGCGGCACCGGTGGCACGCCGCTCGTTGGCCACCCGCTTGCGCTCGGACTGCATGCGGTCGAAGACGCGCTCCTGGACCTCGGGGGCGAAATCCACGCGCTTGAGGCGAACGTCGACCACCGCCGCGCCGATCTGCTTGGCGTCCTCGTTGACCTTGGCGCGCACGCCTTCCATGAACTGCTCGCGCTGACCCGAGATGACCTCGGCGACGGTGCGCTTGGCGATCTCGTTGTTGAGCGCGTCGCGCAGGCTGCGCGAGATGCGGTCTGCGGCGATCACCTCGCTGCCGCTCACCGAGCGGATGAAGGCCTTGGGCTCGATGATGCGCCACTTCACGAACGAATCAACCTGGACATTGAGCTTCTCGGAGGTGATGAAGCGGTCGATGTCGGGGTTGTCGATGGTGAGGATGCGCTTGTCGAAGTACTGCACGTTCTGGAAGGGCGGCGGCAGCTTGAAGTGCAGGCCGGGCTGCTCGATGACCTGACGGATCTCGCCGAGCGCGAACACGACCGCGAACTGCCGCTGGTCGACGACGAACAGGCTGGCCGAGAGCAGGCCCAGGGCGACCAGGGCCGCGAGCACGATGGGAACGATGCGCTGCATGGCGGTCTCCTAGCGGCTGGCGTCGCGGTCGCGCGAGCGCAGGCCCTCGCGGGCACGGCTGGGCTCGGTCGCGGGCGCCTCGGCGGCCGGCGCGGTCGAGGCCGGGGCGGGCGCCGCGGACGCCCGGGGGGCATCAGGGCTGGCGCTCTGCAGCAGGCGCTCGAGCGGCAGCGACAGCAGGGTGCTGTTGCGCGAGTCCACGTACACCTTGGTGGTGTTGGCGAACACCTGCTGCATGGTCTCGAGGTAGAGACGGTCGCGGGTGACCTGCGGTGCCTTCGCGTACTCGGTGAGGATCTGCCGGAAGCGGCTGGCATCACCCTCGGCGGTGGCGATCACGCGCTGCTTGTAGCCCTGAGCCTCCTCGCTCAGCCGCGCCGCATTGCCGCGGGCCTTGGGGATGACGTCGTTGGCATAGGCGCGCCCCTCGTTGATGAGGCGCTCGCGATCCTGCGCGGCCTTGTTGGCGTCCTCGAAGGCGGCCTGCACCTGCTCGGGCGGCTGCGCCTGCTGGATGGTGACATCGATGATGGCCACGCCCGCCTTGTAGCGGTCGGCGATGGACTGCATGAGCTTCTGCGCGTCCTTGGCGACCGCCTCCTTCTCCTCGTAGAGCACCTGGTCGATGCCCTTGCGGCCGACGGTCTCGCGCATGGCGGTCTCGGCGGCCTGGCGGATGATCTCCTCGGGTGCCGGGCCGGGATTGTTGTTGAAGAGCCAGGCCACCGGATCGGACAGCCGGTACTGCACCGCGTACTGCATGTCGACGATGCTCTGGTCCTGGCTGAGCATCAGAGACTCCTTGAGCACCTTGTTCTTGACGTTGCTGCGGTAGCCGATCTCGACCTGGCGCAACTGCTGCACGTTGACCAGCTCGTGCACCTCGACCGGATAGGGCAGCCGCCAGGTGAAGCCCGGGCGATCGTTGAGGCTGCGGAACTCGCCAAAGCGCAGGATGGCCGCCGCGTGGCCCTCGGGCACGATGTAGAAGCCGCTGCCCAGCCACAGCAGCAGGGCCACCACGCCGAGCACGCCGGCGCCGGCGCCGGCGCCGCGCAGGCTGGGACCGTCAGACCCTCCGCCCCCGCCACCGGCGCCCGAGCCGCCGCCGCGGCGGAACAGGCCGTTGAGGCGACGGTTGAAGTCGCGCCAGAGCTCGTCGAGATCGGGCGGACCGTCGTTGGGCGGGCGTGGCCGCTGGCCGTCGCCGCCGCTGTTGTTGCCGCCCGAGCCGCCCCGGCCCCAGCCCGGGTCATTCAGGGAAAAGATCCGCGAGATGGGCTTCCACATAGAGCGCAGGACAGCAGGAAGGGTTCAGGCGTGACGGACGCGCGAGGCGCCCGCTGTGCCGGGAAGGGACGGGTCTGGAACAGGCTGGACGGGCTCGACCGGGTCTGGCTCGACAAGTACCCGCCAGCGTGGGTCTTCGGAGGCGGGGTCACCTTGCAGGGACCGGGACAGGCGCTCGGTCAGCGCCTGCTGCAGAGCCGGCAGGCC
>JBIKWU010000277.1:0-5230 GCA_044356115.1 Burkholderiaceae bacterium | reverse complement strand
CATCCGCATGCACCAGGAGCGCGAATACCCCGGACGGGTGCTGGGCAGCGGCCTCACCAATCCCGATTTCGTCCAGTTCGCCCAGGCCTTCGGCGCCCACGGCGAGCGGGTCACCCGCACCGCCGAGTTCGGCCCGGCGCTGGCCCGGGCGCTGGCCGTCGCGCGCGACGAGCGGCGCCCCGCCCTGCTGCACCTGCAGGTCGACCCCGACGCGATCACGCCCAACCTCACGCTGGCGCAGATCCGCCGCAACGCGGAGCAGGCCGGCCGCTGAGATTCGTTCATCGGCCGGCGCGGGACGACGGTCGCCCGGCGGTGCATCGCGGGGCCGCCGCCTGCTAGCCTGCCCGGATGGATCTCCCCGTTGACCTGCGCACGCTCTATCTGGTGGGCGCCGCCGCGAGCGCCATCTGCGCCGTCAGCCTGCTGGCAGCCCGGCGCACCCACGGGCCCAGCGCGCCGGCGCTGGTCTGGGGTGCCTGTTCGCAGCTGCTGGTCAGCCTGTCGCTGCTGGTGTCGGCGCTGCCAGCCACCCAGCCTGGCACCACGCTGCAGATACTCGCCGATGCGGGCGGCGCCGCCGGCCTGGTCCTGCTCTACGAATCGGTGCGCAGGCTTTGCCTGCTGCCGCCCCGCCCCCACCTCGCCATCGGCGTCGCCATCAGCCTGATCGGGCTGCACATGGCGCTGAGCGGCCTGAGCGCGCCGGTCGACGAGCTCTACCCCCAGATCGGATCGGTCATCCAGGGCGGCTTCGCGGCGCTGATGCTGCCGGTGCTCGGGCGGCGCCTGGCCGTCGATCCGCGCGGCCCCATGACCGCGGCCATCGCGCTGGCGGGTTTCCTGGTGTTCGCCCACCTGTTCCGATTGTCCTGGGTGGGGGTTTTTGCCGGCGCGGGTCTCACCGGCCCGGGATTCTCCGGCAGCATGCTCGAATCGCTGCTCGCGGCGCTGTGCTCGCTGTCGCCCCTCATGCACGCGCTGGTGACCATCAGCTGCGTCAACGGCCGGCTGGCCGGCGAACTGCGCCGGGCCGCCTCCACCGACGAACTCACCGGGCTTTCCACCCGCCGCGACCTGTTCGCCAGCGCACGGGCCAGCCTGCTCACCCAGCGCCACCGCACCGCCCTGCTGATGATCGACATCGACTGGTTCAAGCAGGTCAACGACCGGCATGGCCACAAGGTGGGCGACCGGGTACTGGCGCATTTCGCCGCGGTGCTGCGCGACGCCCTGCCCGCCTGCGACCTGGTCGCGCGCTATGGCGGCGAGGAGTTCTGCGCCCTGATCGAGCGCGACAGCGAGACCCTGGTGCGCGAGGAGGCGCTGGCGCTGTGCGAGCGGGTGAGAGCCCGTCCGTTCCAGGCCGAGAACCTGCGGATCCCGCTCACGATCTCGATCGGTGTGGCCCAGGGCCGCGAGGCCGCCACCATCGAGGAACTCTTCGCGATGGCCGACCGGCGCGTCTACCTGGCCAAGGCGATGGGCCGTGACCGCGTGGTCGACCGCCGCTCGGCCAGACCGGCCGGGGCCGACGAAGCTACCCGTACCGAGGAGCGCGGGCGCTCGCGCTCCCCGAGCGAAGAGCCGCCGCTGGTCGCCGCAGGCGTGTCCCGTCCGGGCTGAACCCGCGTCAACGACCGCGTCTGGGCTTGACCTCCTGGATCGCGTCGGTGAACTCGTCCACGTCCTCGAAGCTGCGATAGACCGAGGCGAACCGCACGTAGGCGATCTTGTCCAGCCGCTTGAGCTCGCGCATCACCAGCTCGCCGATGCGTTCGCTGGGCACCTCGCGCAGCCCCAGCCCCAGCAGCTTGTCCTCGATGCGATGGGTGGCGGCATCCACCTGCTCCAGGCCCACCGGCCGCTTGCGCAGCGCGAGCTGCAGCGAGGCACGCAGCTTGCGCCGGTCGAATTCGGCGCGTGAACCGTTCTTCTTGACCACCGCCGGCATCGTGAGTTCGATGCGTTCGTAGGTGGTGAAGCGCTTGTCGCAATTGGGGCAGCGCCGACGGCGTCGGATGGTATCGCCGTCGTCGGAGGCCCGGGTGTCGATGACCTGGGTGTCGCCGTGGTCGCAGAACGGACAGTGCACGACCGGCTCCGCGACCCGGCGCCCGGCTCAGCGGTAGACCGGAAAGCGCGCGGTGAGTTCGGCCACCCTCGCCCGCACCGACGCGATGCGCGACGCGTCCTGCGGCGCATCGAGCACATCGGCAATGAGGTGGCCCACCGTCACCGCCTCAGGGGTGCCGAAGCCGCGGGTGGTCATGGCCGGCGAGCCGAGCCGGATGCCGCTGGTGACGAAGGGCTTCTCGGGATCGTTCGGAATGGCGTTCTTGTTGCAGGTGATGTGGGCCTGGCCCAGCACCGCCTCGGCCGCCTTGCCGGTGATCCGCTTGGCGCGCAGATCGACCAGCATCACATGGCTCTCGGTGCGGCCCGACACGATGCGCAGGCCGCGCTCGATGAGCGTGCGCGCCAGCGCGTCGGCGTTGGCGATCACCTGCCGCTGATACACCGCGAAGGACGGATCGAGCGCCTCCTTGAAGGCCACCGCCTTGGCCGCGATCACATGCATCAGCGGGCCGCCCTGCAGGCCGGGGAAGATGGCCGAATTGATCGCCTTCTCGTGCTCGGCGCGCATCAGGATGATGCCGCCCCGCGGCCCGCGCAGGCTCTTGTGCGTGGTGGACGTGACGATGTCGGCGTGCGGCACCGGGTTCGGGTAGACCCCGGCGGCGATCAGCCCGGCGTAATGGGCCATGTCGACCATGAAGATCGCTCCCACCTCGCGCGCCACCCGCGCGAAGCGTTCGAAGTCGATGCGCAGCGAATACGCCGACGCGCCGGCGATGATCAGCTTGGGTCGGTGCTCGCGGGCCCGCGCTTCCATCTGGTCGTAGTCGATCGCCTCGTTGGCATCAAGCCCGTAGGAGACCACCTTGAACCACTTGCCGGAGATGTTCAGCGGCATGCCGTGGGTGAGGTGCCCGCCCTCGGCGAGGCTCATGCCCATGATGGTGTCGCCGGGGTTCAGGAAGGCGAGGAACACCGCCTCGTTGGCCTGGGCGCCGGAATGCGGCTGCACGTTGGCGGCATCGGAACCGAACAGCTTGCGCACCCGGTCGATGGCCAGCTGCTCGGCCACGTCAACGTGCTCGCAGCCGCCGTAGTAGCGCTTGCCGGGGTAGCCCTCGGCGTACTTGTTGGTCATCTGCCCGCCCTGCGCGGCCATCACGGCGGGGCTGGCGTAGTTCTCGGAGGCGATGAGCTCGATGTGCTCTTCCTGGCGCCGGTTCTCGGCGACCATGGCCTGCCAGAGCTCGGGGTCGACGACTTCAAGGGTTCTGCTGCGATCGAACATGGGATGACTCCTCGAACAGCCGATGGTGGGTGCTGACGGCTGCCCAGGCGCGCGGCAGACATGAAAGACGGGCGGCGCGAACCCGCCGCCCCGACAAGGCCTGCGCTCCCCGGTAGTGCTCTACCTGATCGCCAGTCGCGCAGACCGCCGCATTTTATCGAAGCGGCCGAGGCAGGGGCAAATGAGCCGGCGCAGGGGGACGCCTGTCAGTCGAGGTGATCGACCACCCCCCAGGCCACCACCGTCCAGCCCTGGGGCGTGCGGCGGATGGCGTTCAGGCTGGCATTGCGGATGGGCTGACGGCGCGGATCGGTGAGCGCGATGTCCGCGGCAATGCGATGAACCACATCGAGCACGCCGCCGTGGGTCACCGCCACCACCCGCTCGCCGGGGTGGCGCGCGGCCAAGGCCTCGATGGCCGCGAGCACCCGGTCATGGAAGCCACGCAGGCTCTCGCCGCCGCCGGGCAGCGCGAAATCGAGCTCGCGGCCGCGCCACCGCGCGAACTCGGGGCCCCAGTCGCGCTGCAGTTCCTCGGGCGTGCGGCCCTCGAAGGCCCCATAGTGCCGCTCGCGCATGGCCGCATCCACCCGCACCGGCAGGCCCAGCGCGCGCGCGATCGGCTCGGCGGTCTGGCGGGCGCGGGTCAGGTCGCTGCTGTAGACCGCGCTCACCGGCGTGGCGAGCGCCTGCCCGGCAAGCGCCCGCGCGGCCCGCTCGGCCTCCTCGTGGCCTTCCGGGTCGAGGGGGATGTCGATATGCCCCTGGAAGCGGGTCTCGCGGTTCCAGGCGGTGAGGCCGTGACGCACCAGCACCAGTTCGGTCATGTCGGGGCCTCGCTGACCACCCGCATCCGGCCGGTCATGGCGAGGCCTCCCGCAGCGCCGGACCGGGCGGGGGCGCGTGCAGCCAGAAGGTCACCGGTCCGTCATTGACGAGGTGCACCTGCATGTCGGCACCGAACACCCCGGTGGCCACCCGCGGGAACGCCTCGCGGGCGATGGCCACCAGACCGTCGAAGAGCTCGCGGGCCAGCACCGGCGCGGCCGCGGGCGTGAAGCTCGGCCGGGTGCCGCTGCGGGTGTCGGCCGCCAGCGTGAACTGCGGCACCAGCAGCAGGCCGGCATCGCCGGCGCCGGCAGCCAGATCGGCCAGGCTGCGGTTCATGCGCCCCCGCTCGTCGGGAAACACCCGGAAGGCGAGCAGCCGCGACAGCAGCGCGCGCGCCTGCGCGGGGGTGTCATCGCGCTCGGCGCACACCAGCACCATGAGGCCGCGCCCGATTTCGCCGACCACCGCGCCGTCGACCTCGACGCGGGCCCGCGCCGCGCGCTGCAGCAAGCCGATCACCGCGGCTCAACCGACCAGGGTCACGCGCGCGAAGCGACGCTTGCCCACCTGGACCACGTAGGTGCCCGCCGGCAGCTTCAGGCCCTTGTCGGTGACCCGCTCGCCGTCGATCCGCACGCCGCCCTGCTCGATGTTGCGGGTGGCCTCGGCCCCCGACGGCACCAGCTGCGCCTGACGCAGCAGCTGCGTGACCGCGAGCGGGGCACCCTGGACCGTGACCTCGGGCATGTCCTCGGGCAGGGCTCCCTCGCGGAAACGCGCCTCGAAGGCGGCCAGCGCCTGCTCGGCAAGGGCCGGCGAATGGAAGCGGGCCACGATCTCCTGGGCGAGCATCACCTTGGCATCGCGCGGATTGCGGCCCTGCTCGCAGCTCGCGCGCAGCGCGTCGATCTCGGCCATCGGCCGGAACGACAGCAGGGTGAAGTAGCGCCACATCAGGGTGTCGGAGATGGACATCAGCTTGCCGAACATCTCCTCGGGCGCGTCGGTGATGCCCACGTAGTTGCCCTTGGA
>JBIKWU010000059.1:0-17560 GCA_044356115.1 Burkholderiaceae bacterium | reverse complement strand
GCCCATCATGAGGGTGTTGCGGGTGCCGTAAAGCACGCGGCTGAGGATGTCGCGCCCGGTGTTGTCGGTGCCGAACCAGTGATCGGCATCGGGCGGCGACATGGTCTTGGCCAGATCGGTGTAGTAGGGATCGTAGGGCGCGATCAACGGCGCGGCGATGGCCGCCAGCACCAGCGCGGCCAGCACCACCGCCGCCACCAGCGCGACCCGGTCACGCGCCAGCCTGGCGATCACGCCGGCACGGCCCTCCAGACCGGCAGGCGCCGGCGAGGCGATCGCGCCGCTCATGAGCGGGCCACCCGCGGGTCGAGGTACACGTAGAGCACGTCGACCAGGAGATTGATCAGCAGGAAGGCCATGGCCAGGATCATGATCGCGCCCTGCGCGGTGGGGAAATCGCTGGAGATGATGGCGCCGACCGCCAGACGGCCCACTCCCGGCCAGGAGAACATGGTCTCGGTGACCACCGCGCCGCCCAGCAGGAACGCGGCCTGCAGGCCGATGAGGGTGACCACCGGGATGAGCGCGTTGCGCAGGGCATGGTGGATGATGACCACCCGCTCGGTGAGGCCCTTGGCACGCGCGGTGCGGACGAAGTCGGCCCCCAGCACCTCGAGCACCGCGGTACGCGTGATGCGGGCGATCGGGCCGATGAGCACGCTGCCCAGGGTCAGCGCCGGCAGCACCAGCGCCGGCAGACCGCCCGCCCACACCGGGCCGATACGGCCGGTGAACGGCAGCAGGTCCCACTGGAAGCCCACGTACTGGATGAGCAGCAGGCCGATGAAGAACACCGGCATGGACACGCCGGCCACCGAGATGGCCATGATGCAGCGATCGAGCAGGCTGCCGCGCCGCACCGCGGCCAGCGTGCCCAGCAGCAGCCCGATGGGCACGGCCAGCAGCATGGCGCCCACCATGAGTTCGGCGGTGGGGCCGATGGTCTCGGCGAGCTCCTCGAGCACCTGCTTGTTGGAGATGATGGAGCGACCGAGGTCGCCGCGCGCCACCCGGGTGATGTACTCGACGAACTGGACGATGATGGGGCGGTCGAGGCCGAGTTCCTCGCGCACCGCGGCCACCTCTTCAGGCCTGGCGTCCGGGCCGGCGATGATGCGGGCCGGATCGGTGGGCACCACCTGGAGCAGGCAGAAGCACAGGAACAGCACGCCGACGAGCGCGGGCAACGAGATGATCAGCCGCCGGATGATCTGCGGGCCCAAGCCTGTCTCCTGCGAATGCTGTTGTGGTTGTGCGAACGAATCTGACAGTGATGTCAGGATTCGTCAATCAGAGCGGCCGCAGGCCGTGTCGTTCGGGGGGCGCCGCGTCGCCGCCGCGGTCATACCGGCCGGGAGGAACCCTCAGTCGATGAGGGGGAATCCGACCAGGCCCTGCAGTTCGAGCAGCGCGGGGCGGGCCTCGCCGACCTTGATGGTGCGCATGCCGAGTTCACGGGCCGGCTTGAGATTGATGCCGAGGTCATCGAGGAACACGCAGTCGGAGGGCTGCACGCCCAGCGCCTCGGTCATGAGCAGGTAGATGCGCGGATCGGGCTTGCGCAGGCCTGTCTTGGCGCTCTCGATGACGTGATGGAAGAGCGCCATGATCTCGCCCTTGTAGAGACTGCCCATGGGGCTCGCGCCCATCGCGGTGAAGTTGTTGGTGATGCAGCCGGTCTTCAGGCGCTGACCGATGCGGCGCAGCGCCTCGACCATCTCGGGTCGGATCTGCCCCGAGAGCAGCGGCAGCACATCGCGGCCGCGCACCTCGTGGCCGAGGGCACGGCTCTCCTGCGCGAAGGCGGCATCGAAGGCATGGTGGTCGAACTCGCTGCGCTCGAGCTTCGCCCAGGCGTTGTCGTGCGGATTGGTGGCGTTGACCGTGCGCAGGAAGTTGGCCGGCAGGCCGCGCTCGGCCTCGAAGCGGGCGAAGGCCTCGAAGGGACTGGAGGAGATGACACCACCGAAATCCCAGATCACTGCCTGAACGCTCGACATGTTTCCCCTCGCTGGCGAGCCGCGAGGATAACGCAGCGCCTTGCACCGGCACCGGCCGCGGCACTCGCGCCGGCCGTGCACTATTTCATTCCCGGGCGCCGGGGCGGCGTGCCAACCTTCGGGCTCCCTGTCCCGGATCGCTGCCTGGATCTCCGTCCGATGATCGCTCGACGCCTGATGAACGTGCTGGGCAGCCGCATCCGCCTGCTGGGCCTGACCGCGGCCCTGGTCTGCGCCGCCACGGTCGCCCTGCCCCTGGCGGCACCGGCCCGATACACCGCCACCGCCAGCCTGCTGGTGGAGCCGCCCGTCCGCGACGGTGGTCATGGCAGCGCGGCCGCGCAGGCCGGTGTGGTGGCCGGTCTGGCCGCCAGCGACACCGTGCTGGCGCGCGCCGCCGCCGAACTCGACGCCCAGGGTGATCGCCACGCGGCCGATTCGCCCCGCGTGCGCTGGCTGCGCGGCGGCCTGCGGGTGGACATCAGCGAGGCCCCGGTGCTGCGGCTGGGGGTGGAAGCGGGCGATCCCGAACTGGCCGCACGCGCGGCCAACGCCGTGGTGAGCGCGCTCGCCGCCAGCCTGGCGACCCCGTCGAACACCGGCGGCGCGGAGGCGATCGCCGAGCCGCGGCGCCGACTGGCCGAGATCCGCGAGCGGCTCGCGCGGCTGCATCGCGAGCCCGACCCGGGTGGCGACGCCACGAGCTCCCGGGCGGCAACCGCCGACGGCCCGCGCGCCGATGCATCGGCGCAGCAAGCGCGCCAGCGCGAGCAGATCGTCGAACTGCAGCGCAGTCTGGAGCAGGCGCAGCGCGCGCTCGAGACCCTGCCCGGGCGCCTGGCCGGCAGTGCCGCGCATCCGCCGGCCCGGCCGCGCCTGAGCCTGCTGAGCCCGGCCCAGCCGCCCGAGAACCCCTCGCGACCGCCGACCTGGCTGCTGGCGCTGATCGGCCTGGGCGCCGGTCTGGGTGTCGGCCTGCTGGCCGTGGTGCTGGCCGAGCGCATCCAGCAGCCGGTGCGCGACAGTCTCGACCTCGCCCGCGCCACCGGCGTGCCGGTGCTGGGCGCGCTGTGCGAAGCCGGCTCGCAACGCAGCCGGCCGCGGGTGGAGGCCGCGGCGCCGGTGGCGCCCGACCTGCCTGTGCTCACCCGGGTGGCGCCCGGCGGATTGCGCGCGCTCGGCCGCACGGCGGGGACGGCATGAGAGCCGCGCTCGCGCACCAGCCCGAGCCGGAAATCGTCGACGAGGTGGAAAGCGCCTCGGAGGCGATCGGTGCCCTGCTGCTGCAGGAAGGTCATCTCACCCAGGCCCAGCTCGAGCAGGTGCTGATCGCGCAGAAGCGCCGGCGCGGCCGATTCGGCGAACTCGCCGTCAAGCTGAAGTTCGTCTCCCAGCAGGCGATCGACGCCGCGCTGGCCCGCCAGTTCAGCTACCACGCCGGGCTGGCGCATCAGCGCGAGCGGCTGCCCGAGGTGCTGGTGTCGGCCCGCCAGCCCGGCACGCCCTTCGCCGAGTCGATGAGGGCGCTGCGCGGCCAACTCGCGCAGCGCTGGTTCACCGGCTCGCCGCACGAGCGCGCGATGGCGCTGACCAGCGTCGACCCCGGTGACGGCAAGAGCTTCGTCTGCGCCAACCTCGCGGTGGCGTTCTCGCAGCTTGGCGAGCGCACCCTGCTGATCGATGCCAACCTGCGCGATCCGCGTCAGCACCACTTCTTCCGGCTGCGCGAGCGCATGGGCCTGTCGGGTCTGCTCGCCGGCCGCGCCGGCCTGAGCCAGGTGCGGCGCATCCAGGACCTGCCCGGCCTGTCGGTGCTGCCCGCCGGCGCAGCGCCGCCCAACCCGCAGGAGCTGCTCGCCGGCGGTGCCTTCCGCCGGCTGCTCACCGAGCTGTCCCGGCACTTCGGCGTCATCCTGATCGACACCCCGGCGGCGCAGACCGCCTCCGACGTCCACGGCGTGGCAGTGCGCGCCGGCGCCGCGCTGCTGCTGGCGCGCAAGCACCACACCCGCGTGCCCGAACTGGCGCGCCTGTCGGGCGACTTCGCCACTGCCGGGGTGAACGTGCTCGGCTCGACGATGAACGAGTACTGACGCAGGCACGATCGCGCCCCGTGCTAGGGTTCACGCTGAACCCTGTCACCCACGCCGGCGGCGCCGGCCCGGCTGCCCGACGGCCCCTCGGACGCACCCCTCGGTGAAACGGCATTACAGATGGATGGCCGCCGGCCTGGCGCTCGGCGCGCTCTGGCTGTGGCTCGCGCTGCGCGGCGCCGAGCCAGGGCCGATCCTTGCAACCGCCGGCCGCGCGGAGCCGCTCTGGGTGGCGGCCACCGCGGCGGCGGGCATCGTCTACATGGGCCTGAAGGCCTGGCGCTGGGCGCTGCTGCTGCGGCCGGTCGCGCCAGTGCCGACGCCACTGGTGCACCGCGCGGTCTGGGCTGGCGGCGCGGCCAATCTGGTGATCGCCCACAGCGGCGAGCTGCTGCGCGCCGGCCTGGTCGGCCGCGGCAGCCCGGCGAGCACCGGCGCGGCGCTGGCCTCGATCGCGGTGGAGCGGGTGTTCGACTTTGCCGCGCTGGCCGTGCTGAGCGCGCTGGCCATCGGGCTGGACCCGCGGGTGTCCTCGCGTCTGGTCATCATCGGCGCCGCGGGGCTGGCCGTGGTGCTGATCGGACTGGCCGTGGTGTGGCATCTGGCCCGAGGCCGCGGCGGCGATGACGGATCGGCGCCACCGCGGCGCCGGCTGCCCGCCTGGCTGCTCGCCCAGACTCGTGGCTGGCGTGACGGGCTGCTCGGCCTGATCAGCCCGCGCACCGCGGCCGCCAGCCTGGCGCTGTCATTGCTGCAGTGGCTCGCGATCGCCGCGGCGGTGGCCACCAGCGCCGCGGCCGTGGGTCTGACGGTGTCCGCGGGCGCGGCCCTGGCGGTGTTCGCGCTGATGGTGCTGGGCCTCACGCTGCCCTCGGCGCCGGCACAACTGGGCACCACGCAACTCGCCTTCCAGATCGGCCTGGGTCTGGTGGGCACCCCGCCCGAGCCGGCGCTGGCCGCGTCGCTCATCTACACCGGCTGGGTGGTACTGCCGCAGCTGCTCATGGGCGGCGCGCTCGCGCTGCTCGGCCTGCGCCGCCCGCCAGCGCCCCGATCACCCCCAGCGCCAGGGTAGCGGGCAGCGGCACCGGCGTCTCATCGACGCCCGGCGGGTCGGGCGAGAAGCGACCGGCGATGGTGAGTTCCTCGCCCCCGTCGTCCACGTCGCGCAGTTGCCAGGCCACCCGCAGCAGGTTGTCGCTGTCGGCCCAGGGCCCGAGGTTCATCTCGGGCGCGAACAGCAGGAAGTCGAACTTGCCGGAGCCGACATTGTTGTCGAAGCAGGGACTGCCCCCGGGCGCGCAGGAGATGCCGGGCATCGCGACCAGGGCGTCGGGGTCATAGACACCGCTGTCGGTGAGCGAGGCCGAGTTCTCCACCCCGTCCATCGCCCAGGTGTGCAGCACCGCGCCGCCCGGCCCGTCGACGATGTCCACCCGCAGGCCCAGGCGCAGATCGGGGTTGCCGCCGGTCTCGTTCATGTCGAAGGCAAAGGTGGGCACGTTGGCGCTGAAGTTCCGGCGCAGGTAGCGATAGAGGTCGGCCACCCGCATGCCGGGTGACTCGCCCCACTGGTCGTCGATCCGGTCGGCGTTGCTGTTGGTGACCGGGTCGGGCATGGCGTAGGGGGCGAGCAGCGTGCCGCCGTTGGTCTGGCCCGAGGACCGGGTGGTGATGATCACGTCCAGTTGCCCGGTCCCGCCGTGGGCGCTCCAGTCGACCGAAGGCTGCAGGTAGTCGAGCACCCGGGTCGAGTAGCGGTAGAAGTCGTCGAAGCGGTCCGAGGCCACGCCGGGCGGGGGCAGGATCGGGCCGGCCTGGGCAGCGGCGCCGGCCAGCAGGCTGCCCAGGGCGAGCGCGGCGTGGCAGGCGCGGGCGCCAGGGGTGATGCGGGTTGCGGAGGACGGGGTCATGGGCGCTCCTTTCGGGGGCGGTGGGGTGGCCGCAGCAGGGGCCATGAAGGCAGAGTGCCGCGCCCGGGACCGCCCCGGGATGAGCGAGCGCAAGCGCGGCGGCGGCACGATCGACACGCGGACAGCCCATCCCTCGGCTTAGAATCCGTCTGACACCTCCAACCGTCACAGGCAGCTGACATGGCCATCCCGTTTCCGTTCTCCGCGATCGTCGGCCAGGACGAGATGAAGCTCGCGATCCTGATCGCCGCGGTCGATCCCTCGGTGGGCGGAGTGCTGGTGCTCGGCGACCGGGGTACCGGGAAGTCCACCGCGGTGCGCGCGCTGGCCGCGCTGCTGCCGCCGATGCGTGCGGTGGCCGACTGCCGCTACGGCTGTGATCCGACCGCCCCGCCCGGCGCCTGCGAAGACTGCGCCGCGCTGCGTGCCGCGCGTCGGCCGCGGGTGCGCGAGCTGCCGGTGCCGGTGGTCGATTTGCCCCTGGGCGCCACCGAAGACCGGGTGGTCGGCGCGCTCGATCTCGAGAAGGCGCTCAGCCAGGGCGTCAAGGCCTTCGAGCCGGGCCTGCTCGCACGGGCGCATCGCGGCTTCCTGTATGTCGACGAGGTGAATCTGCTGGAAGATCACCTCGTCGACCTGCTGATCGACGTCGCCGCCTCCGGCGAGAACCTGGTCGAGCGCGAGGGGCTGAGCGTGCGCCATCCCGCCCGCTTCGTGCTGGTGGGCAGCGGCAATCCCGAGGAAGGCGAGCTGCGCCCCCAGCTGCTCGACCGCTTCGGCCTGTCGGTGGAGGTAAGCACGCCCACCGAGTTGCCGCAGCGGGTCGAGGTGGTGAAGCGGCGCGATGCCTTCGAGCGCGATCCGGCCGGCTTCACCGAGCGCTGGCGCAAGGAAGACGAGCGCATCCGGCGACGGATCGTGCGCGCGCGCCAGCGGCTGGCCGAGGTCGACACGCCCGATGCCGTGCTCGAGCAGGCCGCCCGGCTGTGCCTCACGCTGGGCACCGACGGCCTGCGCGGCGAACTCACCCTGATGCGGGCGGCGCGCGCTCTGGCCGCGCTCGAGGGCAGCGCCACCGTGACCGAGGCCGAGCTGCGCCAGGTGGCGCCGCCGGCGCTGCGCCATCGCCTGCGGCGCAATCCGCTCGATGACACCGGGTCGGGCGCGCGCGTGGCGCGGGCGGTGGCCGAGGTCCTCGGGGCCTGAGCCGATGAACCGGCGCCCACCGGAGCCGCCGCGGTGAGCGGTTCGCCCGCCGCGCTGGCCGCGTGGGCCGATGCGCTGCGCGCGGCCGCGCTGCTGGCCGCCGATCCGCTCGGGCTGGGCGGCGCGCTGATCACGGCCGGCCATGGCCCGGCCCGCGAGCGCTGGCTGGCCGTGCTGCGCCAGGCGCTGCCCGCCAGCGCACCCATGCGCAAGCTGCCGCTGCATGCCGGCGACGACCGGCTGCTGGGCGGGCTCGATCTGGCCGCCACCCTGGCCAGCGGCCGGCCGGTGGCCCAGCCCGGGCTGCTTGCCGAGACCGACGGCGGGGTGCTGGTGGTGGCCATGGCCGAGCGGCTGTCCGATGGCACCGCCGCGCGATTGTGCGCCGCGCTGGACACCGGCGAGGTGCACCTTGAGCGCGACGGCCTGCGCGACCGGCGCCCGGCCCGCCTGGCGGTGGTGGCGCTCGACGAGCACACCGGCGACGAGCCGCCGCCCCCGGCCCGGCTGCTGGAGCGGCTGGCCTTCCGCCTCGATCTGCGATCGGTGGGGCTGGCCGAGCTTGCGGCACTGCCGGGGCTCACGGAACTCGGCGATCCCGCCGCGGCGGGGCCACGCGGGGGCGCTGGCGGCGTCGCGGGCGCGGGGGCTGCCGCCGCGCCTGACGCGCCGGCCGCCGAGGCGAGCGACGCCTCGCTGAGCGCACTGTCGGCCACCGCGCTGGCGCTGGGTGTGGGCTCGCCCCGCGCCGAGCTGCTGGCGCTGCGGGCCGCGCGCGCTGCCGCCGCATTGGCCGGTCGGGTCGCGCTCGAGGCCGAAGACCTCGAACTCGCCGCGCGACTGGTGCTGGCCCCGCGCGCCACCCGGCTGCCAGCGCCGGCCGAACCCGATCCGGCGCCCGACGACACCGAGGCCTCCGACGACACGGCGGCCCCGCCGCCAGACCCCGACGCCCGCCCCGAGCCCGCACCGCCCCCGGCTGACCCGCCGCCAGCCGACGCCCGCGCCGACGACGCCCCCGAGACGCCCCCACCGACCGTCCCCGAGGACGGCCTTCCGGAACGCATCCTCGATGCGGCGCGGGCCGCGGTGCCGGCCGGCCTGCTGGCCACGCTGGCCCTCGAGCGGGCGCAGGCCGGGCGCGGCCATGCCGGCGGGCGCGCCGGCGCGCAGCGCGAGAATCGGCTGCGCGGTCGGCCCACCGGCGCGCGCCCCGGCCTGCCGCGCGATGGCGCCCGGCTGGCGGTGGTCGACACCCTGCGCGCCGCCGCGCCCTGGCAGCGGCTGCGCCAGCCGCCGGCCGGGGCGCCCGCCACCGCAGCCAGCGCCGTGTCCGCTGCCGCTGCCGCAGGCGGGGCCGCCACCCCCCCCACCGCCGGCCAGCGGCGGGTCGCGGTGCGCGCCAGTGACTTCCGGGTGGCCCGGCTGCAGCAGCGCACCGAGACCACCACCATCTTCGCGGTCGACGCCTCCGGCTCCTCGGCGCTGCACCGGCTGGCCGAGGCCAAGGGCGCGGTCGAGCTGCTGCTCGCCGACTGCTATGTGCGCCGCGACCGGGTGGCGGTGGTGGCCTTCCGCGGCCGCGGCGCCGAAGTCCTGCTCGAGCCCACCCGCTCGCTGGTACGGGCCCGCCGACAACTCGCCGGCCTGCCCGGCGGAGGCGGCACGCCGCTTGCCGCCGGGCTGGAGGCGGCCGCCACGCTCGCCGGCGCGGTGCGCCGCCGCGGCGGCACGCCGGTGCTGGTGGTGCTCACCGATGGCCGCGCCAACGTCGCGCGCGACGGCGCGGGCGGCCGTGAGCGGGCCGCGACCGACGCCCGCGCCGCGGCCCGCCGGCTGCGCGCCGACGGCCAGGTCAGTCTGCTGATCGACACCTCGCCGCAGCCCCAGATCACGGCCCGCGAGCTCGCCGCCGAGATGGGCGCGGCCTACCTGCCGCTGCCGCGCGCCGACGCGGCCAGCGTCTCGGGCGCGGTGCAGGCGATCGCGGCGCGGGGCGCCCGCCAGGGCTGAGGCCATGCCCGCGGGCTCTGCCGACACCCCCGCGGCGGCCCAGGCCGCCGATCCCTGGCCGGACAGCGGTCCGCTGCGCTGGGCACGCGAAGGCGCGACCTGGCCGAACGCCGAACACAGCCGCTTCATCCACGCCGGAAACCTGCGCTGGCCCGCGCAGCACTGGCCTGGCCCGACCAGCGCGCGCCACTGCGTGCTGCTGCTGCACGGCACTGGCGCGAGCACCCACTCCTGGCGCGCGCTCGCCCCCCGGCTGGCAGCGCGGGCAGAGGTGATCGCCCTCGACCTGCCCGGGCACGGCTTCTCGGGCATGCCAGGGGCGGGCGGCTTCTCGCTGCCCGGCATGGCCGAGGCCATCGCGGCGCTGCTGCGCGCGCTGGCGGCGCGCCCGACGGCGGTGGTGGGTCACTCCGCGGGCGCGGCGATCGGCGCCCGCCTGTGCCTGTCGGCGCTGATCGACCCCGAGACCCTGGTCGGCATCAATGGCGCCTGGCTGCCCTTCGGCGGAGCAGCCAGCCGGCTGTTCTCGCCAGCGGCGCGCCTGCTCGCCGGCAGCGGCGCCGCGCCCTGGCTGTTCGCGCGCCTGGCCCGCGATCCGGCACTCGCGCGTCGGCTGCTCGCAGGCACCGGCTCGCGCATCGATCCGCTTGGCGAGCAGGCCTACGCCCGGCTGCTGCGCAGTCCGGACCACGTGGCGGCCGCGCTCTCGATGATGGCCCACTGGCAGCTGGACGGCCTGCTCGAGGAGTTGCCCGCGCTGCGGCCCGCGTTGCGCCTGCTCGCCGGCAGCGCCGACCTCACGGTGCCATGCGCCCAGTCCGAGCGCGTGGCCCGCGCCCTGCCCGCCGCCCGGCTCGAGCGGCTGGCCGGGCTGGGCCACCTGGCGCACGAGGAGCAACCCGAGCTGATCGCCGCGCGCATCCTCGAGGTCCTGGGCCTCGCACCGGCGGACTGAATTCACGCGCGCCGCCAGACCGGCGGTTGACGCTCACGACGGAACTGTCTATCGTCCCTTACACTCCAGACAGTCCTATCGGCGTGACACTCTCGCCGGCCGACATCCGGGGAGGAGACGACCCATGGACATCCTGAACCGGATCGAGCAGTCCCTGTCGGCCATCATCAACCTGCATGATGTGCCCGGCGCGCCGCCCCGGCTGGCCGCCGCGGTGCGCCATGCGGTCTTTCCGGGCGGCGCGCGCATCCGGCCGCAGCTGTGCCTGGCGGTGGCCATGGCCTGCGGCGACGACGACCCCGCCATGGCCGACGCCGCCGCCTGCGCGCTCGAACTGCTGCACTGCGCCTCGCTGGTCCACGACGACCTGCCCTGCTTCGACGACGCCGCCGTGCGCCGCGGCCGGCCCTCGGTGCAGGCCGCCTTCGGCGAGCCGCTGGCCGTGCTGGCCGGCGACGCGCTGATCGTCATGGCCTTCCAGGCGCTCGGCCACGCCGCCGGGCGCTCGCCGCAACGCCTGGCCCCGCTGCTGGCCACGGTCGCCGCGGCCACCGGCATGCCGGCCGGCATCGTGGCCGGTCAGGCCTGGGAATGCGAGCCGCGGGTCACGCTCGCCGACTACCAGCGCGCCAAGACCGGCGCGCTCTTTGCCGCCGCCACCGCCGCGGGCGCGCTCGCGGCCGGCGCCGATGCCCAGGCCTGGCGGCCGCTCGGCGAGCGCCTGGGCGAGGCCTACCAGGTGGCCGACGACATCCGCGATGTGCTCAGCGAGCCCGACGTGCTGGGCAAGCCGGTCGGCCAGGACGCCGCGCTCGGCCGGCCCAGCGCGGCGCATCAGCTCGGGCTCGATGGCGCCATCCGCCACTTCGACGGGCTGGTCGCCGGCGCGATCGCCGCGGTGCCGGAATGCCCCGGCGCGCCGCTGCTGCGCGCCATGGTGCGCGCCGAGTCCGAGCGACTGGTGCCGCGCGCCTGGTGCGAGGACGTGGCCCGCCGGGTTGCCGCCTGACGCCGCGGCCCGCCCGCCACACGCCGTGTCCGGCTCACCGCCGCTCGACCACGCCCCCATGGGCGCCGGTCTGCCCTCGCCCGGTCCGCTGAGCCTGCGCGACCGCTGGCGCGCCCTGCGCAATCGCCTGTTCAGCAGCCCGCGCTTTCACCGCTGGGCGGCGGCCTTTCCGCTCACCCGCCCCATGGCCCGCCGCGAGTCGCGGGCGCTGTTCGACATCGTCGCCGGCTTCACCTACTCGCAGGTGCTGTTTGCCTGCGTGCGCCTGCGCCTGTTCGAGCATCTCGCGCGCGGCCCCGAGACCGCCGCCGCGCTGGCCCACCGCCTGGCCATGCCCGAGGACAACGCCCTGCGCCTGCTGCACGCCGCGGCCTCGCTGCGGCTGCTCGAGCGCCACGACGACGGTCGCTGGGGGCTCGGCCCGCTGGGCGCGCCGATGGTCGCACTGCCGGCGGTGGCCGCCATGGTCGAGCATCACGCCGCGCTCTACCAGGATCTCGCCGACCCGGTGGCGCTGCTGCGCGGCGAGCGCCCGGCCACCGCGCTGTCGGGCTACTGGCCCTATGCCGACACCGACCCGGGCGCGCGCCCCGAGGCGCTCGCGCTCGACAAGGTGGCCGAGTACTCCACCCTCATGTCGGCCTCGCAGCCGCTGGTCTCGGAGCAGGTGCTCGACGCCTACCCGTTGCGCGGGCACCGTCGCCTGCTCGACGTCGGCGGTGGCGAGGGCACCTTCCTCGCCGCGGTGGCCGATCGCGCCCCGCACCTGGAGCTCATGCTCTTCGACCTGCCGGCGGTGGCCGAGCGCGCCCGCGAACGGCTCGCCGAGCGTGGCCTGGCCTCCCGGGTGCGCACGCACGGCGGCAGCTTCTTCACCGACCCGCTGCCCACCGGCGCCGACATCATCACCCTGGTCAGGGTGCTCTTCGACCACCCCGACGAGCGCGTGCTGACCATCCTGCGGGCCGCCCGCGCGGCCCTGCCGCCCGAGGGCGTGCTGCTGGTCAGCGAGCCCATGTCGGGCACCCCGGGTGCGCAGGCCATCGGCGACGCCTACTACGGCCTGTACCTGCTCGCCATGGGTCGCGGCCGATCGCGCACACCCGAGCGCATCCGCGAACTGCTGCTGGCCGCCGGCTTCGCCGAGGCCCGGCTGCTGCCCACCCGACTGCCCCTGCAGACCCGGGTGATGCTGGCCCGCGGCCGGTCCCGCTGATTCATCAGCCGCAACCCCGGATTCACTCAGCGCAACTCCTGACACCGAAAGTCATTTTTTCTTGACACACTTTGTTGTAAGGCTAAGATGACACTCAGACAAGATCGGCGGCGTGTCTCCACACGATCCGCCCGGCCTGCCGGCCCGCCCCCCGCGCATCCGGCCAGCCGCACAAAACAGGGAGGAAACCGGTGAACACCATGGCTGTCGTGCTCGAGCAGCCCGGGCACATCCGCTTCGACCAGATCGGCATCACGCCGCCGGCCGAGGCCGATGTCGTGGTCGACATCGAGTTCAGCGGCATCAGCACCGGCACCGAGAAACTCCTCTGGAGCGGCAGCATGCCGTTCTTCCCCGGCATGGGCTACCCGCTGGTGCCCGGCTATGAATCGGTGGGCCGCGTGCGCCAGGCCGGCGCCGCCTCCGGCCTGCGCGAGGGGCAGACGGTGTTCGTGCCCGGCGCGCGCTGCTTCGGCGAGATCCGCGGCCTGTTCGGTGGCGCCGCCTCGCGCGTGACGGTGCCCGGTGACCGGGTGGTGCCCATCAGCGACCAGCTCGGCGAGCGCAGCGTGCTGCTCGCGCTGGCCGCCACGGCCTACCACGCGGTCTCGGGCAGCGCCCCCCACGGCCCGCACCAGCCGCCCGAACTCATCGTCGGCCATGGCGTGCTCGGTCGTCTGCTGGCCCGCCTCACCGTGCTCTCCGGCGCGCCCGCGCCGGTGGTCTGGGAACGCAACCCGCAGCGCGCGGCGGGCGCGATCGGCTACCCGGTCATCCGGCCCGAGGACGACGACCGCCGCAACTACCGCGTCATCTACGACGTGAGCGGCGATGCCTCCCTGCTCGATGCCCTGGTCGCGCGCACCGCGCCCGGCGGGGAGATCGTGCTCGCCGGCTTCTACACCCAGCCGATCGCCTTCGCCTTCGCCCCGGCCTTCATGCGCGAGACCCGCCTGCGCGTGGCCGCCGAGTGGAAGCGCGCCGATCTGCTCGCCGTGAAGTGGCTGATCGAGAGCGGCCAGCTCTCGCTCGACGGACTGCTCACCCACCTGGAGCCCGCCAGCCGGGCGGCTCATGCCTACCCCGTGGCGTTCGATGACCCGGCCTGTCTGAAGATGGTTCTCGACTGGAGGCAAAGCACATGACCCCGAACGGCCCGTCCACCGCCACCGTGCAGTTCATCCAGAAGGAGCGGCTGCGCGCCGAGGCGGCGATCGAACCCGATCCGGTGAGCACCGCGCCAGCCACCAAGGAAACCCAGATCATCGCGATCTACGGCAAGGGTGGCATCGGCAAGAGCTTCACGCTCGCCAACCTCTCCTACATGATGGCCCAGCAGGGCAAGAAGGTCCTGCTGATCGGCTGCGACCCCAAGAGCGACACCACCTCGCTGCTGTTCGGCGGCCGGGCCTGCCCGACCATCATCGAGACCTCCTCGCGCAAGAAGCTCGCCGGCGAGGCGGTGTCCATCGGCGATGTCTGCTTCAAGCGCGACGGCGTGTTCGCCATGGAACTCGGCGGACCCGAGGTCGGCCGAGGCTGCGGCGGGCGCGGCATCATCCACGGCTTCGAGACCCTCGAGAAGCTCGGCTTCCACGACTGGGGCTTCGACTACGTCCTGCTCGACTTCCTCGGCGACGTGGTCTGCGGCGGCTTCGGCCTGCCCATCGCGCGCGACATGTGCCAGAAGGTGATCGTGGTCGGCAGCAACGACCTGCAGTCGCTCTACGTGGCCAACAATGTCTGCTCGGCGGTCGAGTACTTCCGCAAGCTCGGCGGCAACGTCGGCGTGGCCGGCATGGTCATCAACAAGGACGACGGCACCGGCGAGGCCGCGGCCTTCGCCCGCGAGGCCGGCATCCCGGTGCTCGCGGCCATCCCGGCCCACGAGGACATCCGCCGCAAGAGCGCCAGCTACGAGATCATCGGCCGCCCGGGCACGCAGTGGGCGCCGTTGTTCGAGGCGCTCGCGGTCAATGTCGCCGAGGCCCCGCCCGTGCGCCCCGCGCCGCTCTCCCAGGACCGGCTGCTCGGCCTGTTCTCGGGCGCCGCGGTCGGCCGCGATGTGGTGCTCGAGCCGGCCACCCAGGCCGACATGACCGGCAGCACCCAGACCGTGCGCCCCTCGCTCGAAGTCGTCTACGACGCCGCCTGAGACCATGGCCATGGACAGCCCCGCTCAGGCTCCCGTCCCCAACCCGCAGGCCCTCCAGGGTGACGGGCTGGGCTGCCATTCCGGCGCCCAGGCCCTGCGCGAGGCCGCGGCCTCGGCCGGCAAGAGCGACACCCTGGCCCGCTACGCCGCCGACTACCCCAAGGGCCCGCACGACCAGCCCCAGAGCATGTGCCCGGCCTTCGGCTCGCTGCGGGTGGGCCTGCGCATGCGTCGCACGCAGACCATCCTGTCGGGCTCGGCCTGCTGCGTGTACGGCCTCACGTTCACCTCGCACTTCTACGGCGCGCGGCGCAGCGTGGGCTACGTGCCCTTCAACTCCGAGACCCTGGTCACCGGCAAGCTCTTCGAGGACATCCGCGAGGCCGTGCACGCCCAGGCCGATCCGGCCCAGTTCGACGCGATCGTCATCATCAACCTGTGCGTGCCCACTGCCAGCGGCGTGCCGCTGCAACTGCTCCCGCGCGAGATCAACGGCGTGCGCATCATCGGCATCGACGTGCCCGGCTTCGGGGTGCCCACCCACGCCGAGGCCAAGGACGTGCTCGCCGGCGCAATGCTGAAATACGCGCGCGCCGAGATCGCCGCCGGCCCGGTGCAGGCGCCGCGCGCCGGCCGCGCCGACAAGCCCACGGTGGCGCTGATCGGCGAAGTGTTCCCGGCCGACCCGGTAGGCATCGGCATGATGCTCGACCCTCTCGGCCTGGCCGCCGGCCCGGTGGTGCCCACGCGTGAATGGCGCGAGCTCTATGCCGCGCTCGACTGCAGCGTGGCCGCCGCCCTGCACCCCTTCTACACCGCCAGCGTGCGCGAGTTCGAGGCCGCCGGCCGGCCGGTGGTCGGCTCCGCGCCGGTGGGCCATGACGGCACCGAGGCCTGGCTGCAGGCCGTGGGCAGCGCCGCCGGCGTGGCCCAGGCCCGCATCGACGAGGCCAAGAACCGCTTCCTGCCGGCCATCCGCGCGGCGCTTCAGCGCACCCCCATCCGCGGCCGCATCACCCTGAGCGGCTACGAGGGCAGCGAACTGCTGGTGGCCCGCCTGCTGGTCGAGAGCGGCGCCGACCTGCGCTATGTGGGCAGCGCCTGCCCGGCCACGCCCTGGTCGCAGACCGACCGCGAATGGCTCGAGTCGCGCGGCGTGCTGGTGCGCTATCGCGCCTCGCTCGAGGATGACCTCGCCGCCATGCGCGAGTTCAGTCCCGATCTCGCCGTGGGCACCACGCCGGTGGTGCAGGCCGCCAAGCAGGCCGGCATCCCGGCGCTCTACTTCACCAACCTGATCTCGGCCCGGCCGCTGATGGGTCCGGCCGGCGCGGGCTCGCTCGCCACGGTGATCAACACCGCGATCGCCAACAAGGCCCGCTTCGACGACATGAAGGCCTTCTTCGGCGATGTCGGCCAGGGGCACGCCTCCGGGGTCTGGGAAGGCGTGCCGCAGGACCGCCCCGAGTTCCGCGAGCACACCCGTCGCCACGTCATCAAGCTCCAGAAGAAGCTCAAGTCCGAGGAGATGATCTGATGCTGGTCCTCGATCACGACCGGGCGGGCGGCTACTGGGGCGCGGTGTATGTCTTCACCGCGATCAAGGGCCTGCAGGTGGTCATCGACGGCCCGGTGGGCTGCGAGAACCTGCCGGTCACCTCGGTGCTGCACTACAGCGACGCGCTGCCGCCGCATGAGCTGCCCATCGTGGTCACCGGCCTGGCCGAGGAACAGCTCGGCCGCGAGGGCACCGAAGGCGCCATGAAGCGCGCGCACAGCGTGCTCGACCCCGACCTGCCCGCGGTGGTGGTCACCGGCTCCATCGCCGAGATGATCGGCGGCGGCGTCACGCCCGAGGGCACCAACCTCAAGCGCTTCCTGCCGCGCACCATCGACGAAGACCAGTGGCAGTGCGCCAACCGCGCCATGTTCTGGCTGTGGTCCGAGTACGGCATGCGCAAGGTGCCGGCCCGCAAGCCGCGCGCGCCCGGCGAGAAGCCGCGCGTCAACCTGATCGGGCCGAGCTACGGCGTGTTCAACTCGCCCAGCGACCTCGCCGAGATCCGCCGTCTGGTGCAGGGCATCGGCGCCGAGATCAACATGGTGTTCCCGCTCGGCAGCCACCTTGCCGACGTGTCCCGCCTGGTCGAGGCCGACGCCAACATCTGCCTGTACCGCGAGTTCGGCCAGATGCTGTGCGAGGCACTCGACCGCCCCTGGCTGCAGGCGCCGGTGGGCCTGCACAGCACCACCCGTTTCCTGCGCACGCTGGGCGAGCTGCTCGGCCTCGATCCCGAGCCCTTCATCGAGCGCGAGAAGCACACCACCATCAAGCCACTGTGGGACCTGTGGCGCTCGGTCACCCAGGACTTCTTCGGCACCGCCAGCTTCGCGGTGGTGGCCAACGAGACCTACGCCCGCGGCATCCGTCGCTTCCTCGAAGACGAGATGGGCCTGCCCTGCCGCTTCGCGGTGGCGCGCAAGCCGGGCGAGAAGACCGACAACGCCACGGTGCGTCAGCTGGTGCAGGAGCAGACGCCGCTGGTGCTGTTCGGCAGCTACAACGAGCGCATGTACCTCGCCGAGTGCGGCGGACGCGCGGCCTACATCCCGGCCTCGTTCCCGGGCGCGATCATCCGCCGCCATACCGGCACGCCCTTCATGGGCTACGCCGGCGCCACCTACCTGGTGCAGGAGGTGTGCAACGCGCTCTTCGACGCGCTCTTCCACATCCTGCCGCTGGCCACCGACATGGACCGCATCGAGGCCACGCCCAGCCGGGCCAGTGGCACCAGCTCCATGCCCTGGGACCCGGCCGCGCACCGGCTGCTCGAGCAGCTGCTCGAGTCCGAGCCGGTGCTGGTACGCATCTCGGCGGCCAAGCGCATGCGCGATGCGGCCGAGCAGGAGGCACGCGCCGCTGGGCTCGGGCAGGTGCAGGAAGAGCAGCTTTCAAGGTTGTTTGGTCGACCCCGGATGGGGAGCCCCGCGTGACAGGCG
>JBIKWU010000058.1:0-17587 GCA_044356115.1 Burkholderiaceae bacterium | reverse complement strand
TGCCCAACGGGCAGGGCGGCCTGCTGGTGGTCAAGAAGCCCTGGCCCTCGATGATCCGCACCATCTGGGGTGACCCGGAGCGCTTCCGCAAGAGCTACTTCCCCGACGAGCTCAAGGGCTGTTACCTCGCCGGCGACGGCGCGGTGCGCAACAAGGACACCGGCTACTTCACCATCACCGGGCGCATCGACGACGTGCTCAACGTGTCGGGCCATCGCATGGGCACCATGGAGATCGAGTCGGCGCTGGTGGCCAACCCGCTGGTGGCCGAGGCCGCGGTGGTGGGCCGGCCCGATGATCTCACCGGCGAGGCGATCGCCGCCTTCGTGGTGCTCAAGCAGGCCAGGCCCTCGGGAGCCGACGCCGCGCGGATCGCCAACGAGCTTCGCAACTGGGTGGGCAAGGAGATCGGCCCGATCGCCAAGCCCAAGGACATCCGGTTCGGCGACAACCTGCCCAAGACCCGCTCAGGCAAGATCATGCGCCGGCTGCTGCGCGCCATTGCCAAAGGCGAGGCCATCACGCAGGATGTCTCCACCCTGGAGAACCCGGCCATTCTGGAGCAACTCAAGCAGAGCCAGTAAGCGCCAGGTGGCAACACCGCAGCAGGGGCGCACTGGCCGCCAAGAGCCGGGCGCCCTCGGGAGACACGCATGTTGGACATCGCAGGCCTGGGCAAGGGTCTGGTCGAGTTCGCCGCTTTCCTGCTGATCGCGCAGGGCGGCATCTTCCTGCTCAGCTTCGGCGGGCACGAGCGCAATCCGGTCTATCGCGCGGTGCGCTTCCTCACCTCGCCGATCACCCGTCTCACCCGGCTGATCACCCCCGCCCGGATCGCCGACCGGCATCTGCCGGTGGTGGCCTTCCTGCTGCTCTTCTGGCTTTGGGTGCTGGTCTTCGACGGGATCCGGCTGATGCCGCGCACCGGGGGCTGACCGCATGGCCGCGCGCGTCAACGCCTGGTTCCATCGCCAGCTTGCCACCTGGGCGGCGCTGCTGGGGCGCCACGAGATCGCCCTGGACCACTGGCGTGCGGTGCGTCGCTGGCGCCCGGCCGATCCCGGCCCGCCCGCGGCGATCGCCCACCTGCTCGCCGGCGCCGGTCGCCGTGACGAGGCCATCGCGGCCCTGCAGGCCTCGCTCGAGCTCGATGCCACCCAGGCCGCCGGCTGGTTCAACCTCGGATTCCTGCAGCAGGAGCAAGGCGAGCACCACGCCGCCCTGGCCAGCTTCGACAGGGCGCTCGCGCTCGATCAGCGGCTCGACCGGGCCTGGTACGGCAAGGCGCTCTCGCTCATCAAGCTCGACCGCGTCCCCGAGGCCATCCCCCTGTTGCGTCGGAACACCGAACTGCAGCCGATGAGCCCGTTCGGCTGGTACCAGCTGGCCCACGCCTATGTGCGCACCGGTGAGCCCGAGAAAGCGCGTGGGGTGATCCGCAGGCTGGACGGATTCGAGCCCCAGGTGGCGCGTCAGCTCGAGCGCGAGACCGGTCTGGGGCCGGCGCAGTGAGACCGCAGGGCTGCGCCACGCGCGGCGGCCTTCGCCGCCCTGAAGCATGACAGCAAGGAGGTGACCCGAACCCCGAGAGTCCTGTCCCGCCCGTCAACACACACACACAAGCGATCGATCACAGACGCGACAAGGAGGAGAGCATGGCGCTCACCGCACGACACCAGGAATACTGGAAGAAGAACCTCACCATCACCGGCATCCTGCTGGCGGTCTGGTTCGTGGCTACCTTCGTGATGGGCTACTACGCCCGCGAACTGAACTTCGACTTCTTCGGCTGGCCGTTCTCGTTCTACATGGCCGCCCAGGGGTCGCTGATCATCTACGTCCTCATCATCTGGTACTACGCCAGCTACATGAACAAGCTCGACCGCGAGTACGGGGTCGACGAGGGAGACGAGCAATGAGCGCCGCCCAGACGCAGAAGTCCTTCACCGCGCAGCTGAAGAAGGTCTACAGCTGGTACACCGGCGGCTTCGTCGCCTTCGTGGTGGTGCTGGCGATCCTCGAGCAGATGGGGCTGCCCCGGGCCACCATCGGCTACGTGTTCCTCGCGGCCACGGTGCTGCTCTATGCCGGCATCGGCATCATGAGTCGCACCAACGACGCGGCCGAGTACTACGTGGCCGGGCGGCGGGTGCCCTCGCTGTTCAACGGCATGGCCACCGGCGCCGACTGGATGAGCGCGGCCTCGTTCATCGGCATGGCGGGCGGCCTGTACCTGCAGGGCTTCAACGGCCTGGCCTTCATCATGGGCTGGACCGGCGGCTACTGCCTGGTGGCCCTGTTCCTCGCGCCCTACCTGCGCAAGTTCGGGCAGTTCACCATTCCGGACTTCCTCGGCGCGCGCTACGGCGGCCATGTGCCCCGGCTGATCGGCATCTTCATCGCGATCCTGTGCTCGTTCACCTATGTGGTGGCGCAGATCTACGGCGTGGGCCTGATCACCACCCGGCTCTCGGGCGTGGACTTCACCATCGGCATCTTCCTGGGCCTGGCCGGCATCCTGGTCTGCTCCTTCCTGGGCGGCATGAAGGCGGTCACCTGGACCCAGGTCGCGCAGTACATCATCCTGATCATCGCCTACCTGATCCCGGTGGTCTGGCTGTCGATCAAGCAGACCGGCGTGCCCATTCCGCAGCTGGTCTACGGCTCGCAGCTCGAGAAGGTCACCCAGATCGAGAAGAAGCTCGCCGATGACCCCAAGGAGAAGGAAGTCCGGGAGATCTTCAAGAAGCGCGCGGCCGATGCTGACGCCCGGCTGAAGGATCCCAACGCCTACGGTGCGGGCAAGGCCGAGCTGGAAAAGGCAGTGACCGAGGCCCGCGGCGCCAATGACGCCGACGCCCTGCGCAAGGCCGAGGAGGCGCTCGCGAAGTACCCGAAGTCGGAGGCCGAGGCCAAGGCGGCCTGGACCAAGGACAAGGCGGTGGCGCCCCGGGCCAATCCGCCGCTGCGGCACGGCGAGGCCTTCCCCGGCAAGGACGAGAAAGCCCGCGACGTCGCGCGGCGCAACTTCCTGGCGCTGGTCTTCTGCCTGATGGTGGGCACGGCGGCGCTGCCGCACATCCTGATGCGCTACTACACCACGCCGTCAGTGAAGGAGGCGCGCACCTCGGTGACCTGGTCGCTGTTCTTCATCTTCCTGCTCTACTTCACGGCGCCGGCCCTGGCGGTGCTGGTGAAGTACGTGGTCTACAACGATGTGGTGGGCACGGCATTCGCCAGCCTGCCAGCGTGGATCCAGAGCTGGACCAAGGTGGACCCGTCGCTGCTCTCGGTGGTCGATGTCAACAAGGACGGCATCGTGCAGCTGGCCGAGATCAGCATCGGTGGCGATATCGTGGTGCTGGCCACACCTGAGATCGCGGGGTTGCCCTACGTGATCTCGGGCCTGGTCGCGGCCGGCGGTCTGGCGGCGGCGCTGTCCACCGCCGACGGTCTGCTGCTCACCATCGCCAATGCGCTGTCGCACGATCTGTACTACAAGATGATCGATCCGAACGCGCCCACCTCGCGCCGTGTGCTGCTCTCCAAGGTGCTGCTGCTGGTGGTGGCGGTGCTCGCGGCGCTGGTGGCCGCGCAGAAGCCCGCCGACATCCTGTTCCTGGTGTCGGCGGCTTTCTCGCTGGCGGCGGCCGGGTTCTTCCCGGCGCTGGTGCTGGGCATCTTCTGGAAGCGCACCACCGGCATTGCCGCCTCCCTGGGCATGCTGGCCGGCGTGGCGATCACCTTCTACTACATGGCGCTCAACCAGGTCTGGCTGCGGGAGGTGTTCTACGGCATTCCGAAGTCGGCCCCGGTGACCTCGCTGTGGTGGGACATCCAGCCGATCTCGGCCGGAGTGTTCGGGGTGCCGCTGGGCTTCGCCGTGATCGTGCTGGTGAGTCTGATCACGCCTGCCCCCTCGCGGGAAACCCAGGAGCTGGTGGAGCATGTGCGCTACCCCAACCTGAAGGCGGCGTGAGCGCCTTGGCCGGAGGGCCGGCCCGTCAGCGGGTCAGTTCTCCGGCCGCGCCGCGCGCCGGCCCCCGAGCCCGGCGTCAATGGAAGTCGCGGCTGCGGGGGGCGAGCCGGCCGAGCAGGGCGCTATGGTCAGCCACCCGACGGGCTACCAGATGGGTGACCTGGCCGCCGGTGGCGGCATCGGTCTGCCAGATGCCGTACACCGTCATGAGACGCGCCCCGAGGATCTCCTGGCGATAGCGCTCGAGGATGTCGGGCCAGACGATCACGTTGACCGTGCCGGTCTCGTCCTCGAGGGTGATGAACATCGTGCCCTTGGCGGTGCCGGGCCGTTGCCGGTGGGTGACCAGGCCGCTGGCTCGCGCCAGGCGCCCGGCCGGATAGCCCCTGAGCACCCCGGCGGGCTGCACCTGGTAGCGCCCGAGCTGGGCCCGCAGCAGCGCCAGCGGGTGCCGGCCCATCGACAGCCCGATGGCGCGGTAGTCGGCCAGGATGTCGTGGGATTCAGGCGGCTCGGGTAGCACGGGGGGAGCTTCGTCGAAGCCGGCGGGTGCCAGCAGTGCAGGCAAGGCCTGCACGCCGGCCACCTCCCAGTGGGCGGCGCCACGGTGCCCGGCCAGCGGTGCCAGCGCGCCGGCATCGGCCAGGGCCTTGAGGTCGGCGGCGCCCAGCGCCGCGGCCCGGGCGAGATCCTCGACGCTGTCGAAGGCGAAACCATGTGCCGGGGCCGCTGCCATGCGCCGAGCGCGTGCCTGCACCAGGCGCTCGCCGGCCTGCGCCGACAGGCCCCGGATCTGGTTCAGGCCCAGTCGTACCGCCGGTTGCGTGCCGGTCTCATGGGGGTGGCCTGCGACGCAGGCGGGCTCGTCGTTGTCGGGTTCGAGACTGCAAGCCGCCTTGCTCAGCAGGACATCCACCGGGCGCACCGCGACCCCGTGCTCGCGCGCATCGCGCACCAGTTGCGCCGGCGCGTAGAAGCCCATGGGCTGGCTGTCGAGCAGCGCGGCCAGGAAGGCGGCGGGCTCGTGGCGCTTGATCCAGGCGCTGACATAGACCAGCAGCGCGAAGCTGGCCGCGTGCGACTCGGGGAAGCCGTATTCGCCGAAGCCCTGGATCTGGCGGAACAGGGTCTGGGCGAACTCGCGGCTGTAGCCGCGCGCGAGCATGCCCTCGGTGAGCCGGGCCTCGAAGGGCGCGAGCCCGCCCTTGCGCCGCCAGGCGGCCATGGAACGGCGCAGGGCGTCGGCCTCGCCGGCCGAGAAGCCGGCGGCCAGCATGGCGATCTGCATCACCTGCTCCTGGAAGATCGGCACGCCCAGGGTGCGCTCCAGGGCCGGCTTGATGGCCTCCTGGGGGTAGGTGACCGGCTCGAGCCCCTGACGGCGGCGCAGGTAGGGATGGACCATGCCGCCCTGGATGGGGCCGGGGCGCACGATGGCGACCTCGATGACCAGGTCGTAGAAGCAGCGCGGGCGCAGCCGCGGCAGCATGGTCATCTGGGCGCGGGACTCGACCTGGAACACCCCGACGCTGTCGGCGCGCGACAGCATCTCGTAGGTGGCCGGGTCTTCGGCGGGGATGTCCTGGATGCGGAAGGGCTGGCCGCGGCGCTCGCCGATCAGGGTGAGCGCGCGCCGGATCGCCGAGAGCATGCCCAGCGCGAGCACGTCGACCTTGAGCAGGCCGAGGGCGTCGAGGTCGTCCTTGTCCCACTGGATGACGCTGCGCCCGTCCATGGCCGCGTTCTCGACCGGCACCAGCCGGGTGAGGCGGTCTTGCGCGATCACGAAGCCGCCGCTGTGCTGCGACAGATGCCGCGGGAAGCCGGCCAGCGTGCCGCTGAGCTCGGTCCAGTGCCGCACCAGCGGGGCCTCGGGGTGGAAGCCGTTGTCGGTGAGCCGCTGCGGGTTCAGGCCGTTGCCGTCCCACCACTGCTGCGAGCGGGTGAGCCGGTCGACGCGCTGCGCGTCGATGCCCAGGGCGCGGCCGACATCGCGCAGCGCCGAGCGGATGCGGTAGGTGACCACGGTGGCCGCCAGCGCGGCGCGGTCTCGGCCGTAGCGCTGGTACAGGTACTGGATGACCTCTTCGCGGCGCTGGTGCTCGAAGTCGATGTCGATGTCGGGCGGCTCGTTGCGCTCGCGGCTGATGAAGCGCTCGAAGAGCACGCTCATGCGGGCCGGATCGACCTCGGTGATGCCCAGGCAGTAGCACACCGCCGAATTGGCGGCCGAGCCGCGGCCCTGGCACAGGATGCCGCGCTCGCGTGCGAACCGGACGATGTCGGCGACGGTGAGGAAGTAGGGCTCGTAGCGCAGCTCGGCGATGAGGGCGAGTTCATGATCGACCTGGGCCTGTACCGCGGCCGGCGCGCCCTCGGGATAGCGCTGGCCGATGCCCTCGAGGGTGAGGGCGCGCAGCCAGCTGCCGGGGGTGTGGCCCTCCGGGACGATCTCGCGCGGGTACTCGTAGCGCAGCTCGTCGAGGCTGAAGCCGCAGCCCGCGGCCACCTCGAGGGTTTCCTCGAGCAGGGCCGGCGGGTAGATCTGCGCCAGCCGCAGGCGGCTGCGCAGGTGCTGCTCGGCGTTGGGCGCCAGGGCGGTGCCCAGCTCGGGCAGGGGCCGACCGAGGCGGATGGCGGTGAGGGTGTCCTGCAGCCGCTTGCGCGAGCGCACGTGGAAGTGGACATCGCCGGCGGCCACCAGCCGCAGCCCGGCGTGCTCGCCGGCCCGCCGCAGGCGCTCGAGCAGGGCGCCGTCATGGCCGCGCAGCAGCAGCTCGGCCGCCAGCCAGGCATGGGCGCCGAAGCGCTCGCGCAGCCAGCGCGCCTGCTGCAGCAGGCTGGGCCCGCCCATGCCCGGCGCGGGCTGATCGGCGCTGACCAGCGCCACCCACGGCGAGGGCACCAGCAGGGCCGAGCAGCCGGGCACCCCGCCATCGAGGTCGGCGGCCAGCAGCTGGTAGTGGCCCTTGGGCGCGCGCATCCGTGCCCGGGTGATGAGCTCGGCGAGATGGCCGTAGCCCTCGCGTGTGCGCGCGAGCAGCACCAGTCGGGGAGGGCCGGTTTCGGGGCGGGCCTGGGGCGGGGGCGGCGGCAGATGGAAGACGGCCTGCAGGCTGAACTCGGCGCCGATGATCAGCGGCAGCCCCTGCTCGCGGGCAGCCAGGTGGGCCCGCACCACGCCGGCCAGGGAGCATTCATCGGTGATGGCCAGCGCCGCGTAGCCCTGCCGAAGCGCCCGCGCGACCAGTTCCTCGGCATGCGAGGCGCCGCGCAGGAAGCTGAAGTTGCTGACGCAGTGCAGTTCGGCGTAGGGGTGCATGACTGGGGAGGCGAGGTCCCGGATACTGTATTTAAACACAGTATCCGGAGTGATCGGTCCTGCTGGGCGGGCGTGGTCTGTCCGGGCCACCACTCGCCCGCGGCCTGCGCCTGCGCAGCCCCATGCCACGCCCGCGAGACCGGGCTTGAGCAGGCTCAGCCGGTCGCCGGGCCCGGAAGACACACTGCGCTGGCCCGCCACCGCGGCGGCCGTTCGCGTCCTTCCTGGAGCACCGAGTGCCGAGAATCCTGGTCGTCCACCACTCCAAGACCGGCAACACCCGCCGCATCGCCGAGGAGATCGCCGAGGGCTGCGACGCCGAGATCGAGGAGATCGTCGCGCGTGACGCCCGCTCGGGTGCCTGGGGCGACCTGATCGACGCGCTGCAGGCGGTCGCCGGCGTGCGCTCGCCGATCGCACCCGGCCTGCGCCGCGTGGCCGACTACGACCTGGTGGTGATCGGCACCCCGGTGTGGAGCCGCAGCGTCTGCGGCCCGGTGCGCAGTTACCTGCATGACCATGCCGGCCAGTTCCCGGCCGTCGCGCTCTTCTGCACCAGCCGCTGGCCGGGCGGCGCGTCGGTGCTGCGTGACATGGCCGCGCTGTGCGCTCGCGCGCCGGTGGCCACGCTCGCCCTGCGCGAGCACGAGATCGTCTGGCGCCAGTACGGCGCCCGGCTCGACGAGTTCCTGCGCCAGGTCGGCGAGCGGCGCGCCGAGCCACGTCTGGTCGCGCACGGAGTGCCGGCATGATCGGCTGCGCGTGCTCGCGGCCAATGGCGGGGTCGGCGCGATGAACGGGCCGGCGCTGCCCTTGCCGGCCGACGCGCTGGCCCTGGTGCCGATGCGCAATGTCGTGCTGTTCCCGCAGGTGCTGCTGCCGATCACCGTCGGGCGGCTGCGCTCGATCGCGGCGGTGCGCCATGCGCTGGCCGGCGCCGCGTCGCTGGGCATCGTCCTGCAGCGTCAGGCGCAGACCGACGAGCCCGGCCAGGACGGCCTCTTCGAGGTCGGCACGGTGGCCCGGGTGGCGCAGGTGGGCGATCCGCAGAGCGAGCCCCTGCACCTGATCTGCCAGGGTGTGCAGCGCATGCGCATCGTGGCGATGGTCGAGGGTCACCCGTTCCTGGCGGCGCGTGTCGTGCCCATCGACGAACCGGGCACGGTGTCCACCCGCGCCGAGGCGCTGGCGATCCAGTTGCGCGAGAAGGCCACCGAGATCCTCACCCTGCTGCCCGGTGTGCCGGCCGAACTGGCCCATTCGCTGCAGACACCGCGTGCGCCCGGACATCTCGCCGACATCGTGGCCGGCCTGCTCGATGCCGATGTGGCCGAGAAGCAGACGCTGCTCGAGACCGTGGACGTGGACGAGCGCCTGCAGCGGGTGCTCGCGATCGTGATGCGGCGCATCGAGGTGCTGCGCCTGTCGCAGGAGATCCGTGATCGCACCCGCGAGCAGATCGACGATCGCGAGCGCCGCTTCCTGCTGCGCGAACAGCTTCAGACCATCCAGAAGGAACTCGGCGAAGCCGGCGACGGCGATGAGGACACCCGCCGGCTCGAGGAGGCAATCGCCCGGGTGGGCATGCCGGCCGATGTGCAGGTTCACGCCCGCAAGGAACTCGGCCGGCTGCGTCGCAGCAGCGAATCCTCCGGCGAGCACGCGATGCTGCGCACCTATCTCGAATGGCTCACCGAACTGCCCTGGGCCGAGCCGACCGAGGCGCCGATCGACCTGATCAAGGCGCGGCAGATCCTCGATGCCGACCACCACGGCCTGGAGCGCATCAAGCAGCGCATCATCGAGTTCCTGGCGGTGCGCAAGCTCAATCCCGGCGGACGTGCCCCCATCCTGTGCTTTGCCGGGCCGCCCGGGGTCGGCAAGACCTCGCTCGGGCAGAGCATCGCGCGCGCGCTGCAGCGGCCCTTCGTGCGGGTGTCGCTCGGTGGGGTCCACGACGAGGCCGAGATCCGGGGCCATCGCCGCACCTACATCGGGGCGCTGCCCGGCAACCTGATGCAGGGCCTGCGCAAGGCCGGCTCGCGCGACTGCGTGATGATGCTCGACGAGGTCGACAAGCTGTCGGCCAGCGCCCACGGCGATCCCTCGGCCGCGCTGCTCGAGGTGCTCGATCCGGAGCAGAACGGCAGCTTCCGCGACAACTACCTGGGCGTGCCCTTCGACCTTAGCCGGGTGGTGTTCATCGCCACCGCCAATGTCATGGACCACGTGCCCGCCGCGGTGCGCGACCGGATGGAGGTGATCGAGCTGCCCGGCTACACGCAGGAGGAGAAGCTGCAGATCGCGCGGGTCCATCTCGTGCCGCGGCAACTGCAGGCCGCCGGGCTGCTCGGCCCGCAGTGCCGGCTCACCGATGACGCACTGGCGCTGCTGGTGTCGCACTACACCCGCGAGGCCGGGGTGCGCCAGCTCGAACGCGAGATCGGCCGGGTGATGCGCCACGCCGCCACCCGCGTCGCGCAGGGCGATGCCAGCGACTCGACGGTCGATGCCGCCGCGCTCGCCGACATCCTCGGACCTGCCCGCTTCGAGCAGGAGACCGCGCTGCGCAGCGGCCTGCCGGGTGTGGCCACCGGCCTGGCCTGGACGGCGGCGGGCGGCGACATCCTGTTCGTGGAAGCCACCCGGGTCGCGGGGGAGGGGCGCCTGATCCTCACCGGCCAGCTCGGCAACGTCATGAAGGAGAGCGCCCAGGCGGCGCTCACCCTGGTGAAGTCCAGCGCATCAGTGCTCGGCTTGTCGGCGCGGGTCTTCGACGGGGTCGACGTGCACCTGCACGTGCCGGCGGGCGCCATCCCCAAGGACGGCCCGAGCGCCGGGGTGGCGATGTTCATCGCGCTGGCGTCGCTCTTCACCGGGCGGGCGGCCCGCCACGACGTGGCCATGACCGGCGAGATCAGCCTGCGCGGCCTGGTGCTGCCGGTGGGCGGCATCAAGGAGAAGGTGCTCGCGGCCCGTCGCGCCGGCATCGCCACCGTGCTGCTGCCGGCACGCAACCGCAAGGACCTGGTCGATGTGCCGGCGGCGAGCCGCGCCGATCTCGTCCTGATCTGGCTCGAGCATGTCGACGATGCGATCCGCGCCGCGCTGGTGGCGCCATCGCCGCTCCCTTCGCCGCAGGTCCTGGCGGCCGGAGGCTGAGCATGCCGCTGCCCCGTCCGGACGAGCCGCTTGCCCCGGTGGTCGACCGCGCCGGCCACCCGACCGGCACGGTCGCCGTGGGCGATGTCTTCGCCCTGTGCAGCGCCGAACTCGAGTCGCTGGCCCGGCTGATCCTCGAGAACCTGCCCGACGCCCCGGCGCGTCGGCCCGCCCGTGTTGCCACCGTGGAGTTGCGTCCCATGCGCTTGCCCCTGCAGATCCAGTTCCTCGGCATGGATCGCACCGACGCCCTCGAGGCGGCGGTGCGCTCGCGCGCAGCCCGGCTCGAGCGTCTGGCGCCCGACATCACGGCCTGCCGGGTGGCGCTCGAACTGGGCGCGCGGCACAGCCGGCAGGGTCGGCCGGTGAGCGTGCGCATCGATCTCACCCTGCCGGGCCGCGAACTGGTGGTCGATCGGGTCGCCGACGAGGATGCCTACATCGCGTTGCGCGATGCCTTCGACGACATGCGGCGCCGGCTCGACGAGACGGTGCGCCAGCAGCGCGGCGAACTGAAGTCGCATCCCGAGCGCCTGGATGGCGTGATCGACCGCCTGGATGCCGACGGCGGCTTCGGATTCATTCGCACCGCCCAGGGCGGCGAGTACTACTTCGGGCGCGCCAGCCTGGCCAACGGCGACTTCGAGCGCGTGGCACCGGGCATGGCGGTGCGCTTCATCGTCGAGGCAGCGGCCGAGGGCCTGCAGGCCCACCGCGTGAGCCTGGTGCGCACGCGCGCGCGCTGAACGCCCCGGCGGACTGTCAGCGGCGCCGGCGCAAGGCGCCGCGCGACCCTCGGTCCGGCAGGTTCGGGCTCAGGTTCAGGCTCTCAGAAAAGCCGCCCGCGCCGCCACAGCGACAACCCGGCCGAGGCGCTCGCCAGCAGCGCGGCCAGCGCCGCGAAGGCGAAGCTGAGCTCGGTGTGGCGCCGCTCGAGCACCAGCCGCGAACTGAGCCCCTGGTAGACCTTGCGAAGATCGTCGGCAGTGGCCGCGTACCGGTACTCGCCGGCGGTCATGCCGGCGATCGACTTGAGCGCCTCCTCGTCCAGTCGCATGTACATCGACATGCCGCCGAAATCGACCTCGCCGCCCTGCACCGTGCCGATGCCCACGGTGTACACGCGCACGCCACGCTCGGCGGCCAGACGCGCCGCGGCGATCGGATCGACCCCGGTGGTACGCCGGCCGTCGCTGAGCAGGATGATCGCCGCCGAAGGATGCGAACCCGGCTCCACCGCCTTGAAGGGCTTGGCCGCGGGCGCGCGTTCGGCGCCGGGGCGCGCGCCGCCGTACTGCATGGCCTCCAGGTCGTGCCCGTGATCGGGGAACAGCGTGGCCAGCGCCACCACCAGCGCGTTGCCGGTGGCGGTGCCACGCTGCATCTCCAGGCGGTCGATGGCGGCGAGCAGATCCTCGCGCCGTGTGGTGGGCCGCTGCGCCAGCGTGGCGGTGCCGGCGAAGGCAACGATGCCGGCCCGCACGTCATCGGGCATGTCCTGGATGAAGGCCCGGGCTGCGCCGCGGGCCGCGGTGAAGCGGTCGGGCTCGACATCGCGGGCGCGCATGCTCAGCGACACATCGAGTGCCAGCATCACGGTCTGCTGTTGCGAGGGCAGGACGATGGGCGCCTGCGGCCGGGACAGCGCGAAGAGGCCGCAGCCTAGCGCGACCAGCAGCAGCAGGGCGGGCAGGTGGGCGTTGAGCCTGCGCAGCGGACCGGTGGTGGCGGGCGCAAGCGGCCCGACCAGGCCCGGCCAGGTACGGGCGATGGCCTGCTGGCGCCGCAGGAACCAGACATGGCCGAGCACGCACAGCGGCAGCAGGGCGAGCAGCCACAGCAACCTGGGCCATTCGAAGCTCATCGGACGGGCCTCCGCGATCGGACTCGATGCCCATGCACTCTAGCACCGGTGCCATTCCGCCCGGCACCGCTTCGGAACGGCGCCCAGCGCCGGCGATGGACAGGCCCGGCTCGGGCACTACACTGCCGGCGGGAGGATGCGATGACCGACGCCGACATCAACTGGGAAATCTACGCCGTGCGCTATGCCAGCCATGAGCGCAACCGCAGCGCCAACTTCATCGTGCGCGACGAGCACGACGGGCCGATGCCCATGGACTTCTATGTCTGGCTGCTGCGCGCGCCCGGCCGGGTCATGCTGGTGGACACCGGCTTCGGCGCCGAGGCCGCACAGCGCCGCGAGCGACGCCTGCGCCGTTGCCCGATCGCCGCGCTGGCCGCGCTCGGGGTCGCGCCCGAGGCGGTCACCGACGTGATCATCACCCACCTGCACTACGACCACGCCGGCAACATCGGCAAGCTGCCCCGGGCCCGCTTCCATGTGCAGGACGCCGAGGTGTCCTTCGCCACCGGGCGCTGCATGTGCCACGGCCCGCTGCGCCATGCCTACGATGTCCAGGATGTCACCGACCTGATCCGCCATGTCTATGCCGACCGCGTGCAGTTCCACGACGGCGATGCCGACATCGCCCCCGGGGTGTCGGTGATGCTGATCGGCGGCCATACCCGGGGCCTGCAGTCGGTGCGCGTGCGCACCGCCCGCGGCACGGTGGTGCTGGCCTCCGATGCCAGCCACTACTACGAGAACATGGAAGCGGCGCGCCCCTTCCCGATCGTCTACAACGTGGCCGACATGCTCGACGGCCATCGCCGGCTGTTCCGCGAGGCGGATTCCGCCGACCATGTCATCCCCGGCCATGATCCGCTGGTGCTGCAACGCTATCCGCAGGTGCCCGGCGACGACCACGGCATCGCCTGCCTGCATCTGCCGCCGCTGGCCGGGGCGCGGTCATGAGGGCCGTGGTGGTGGGGCCCGGCGGGCCGGCGCTCGCCGATGACGTGCCCGTGCCGGTGCCGGGCGAGCACGAGGTGCTGGTCCGGGTGCGGGCCTGCGGCCTGAACCGCGCCGACCTCGGCATGGCGGCCGGGCTGCGCCATGGCGCGGCCGGCGGGGCGGGGGCGGTGCTCGGCCTGGAGTGGGCCGGCGAGGTGGTGCGCACCGGCGCCGCGGTGAAAGGCCTGCGCGAGGGCGACCGGGTGATGGGCTCGGGCGGCAGCGCCTTCGCCGAGTACGCGGTGAGTGATCACGGTCGCGTCATGCCCATTCCTTCGGCGGGCATGGGCTTCGAGCAGGCGGCGGGCCTGCCGGTGGCCCTGCAGACCATGCATGATGCGGTGATCACCCATGGCCAGCTCGCGCCGGGCGGCACGGTGCTGATCCAGGGCGCGAGTTCGGGCGTGGGGCTGATGGCCCTGCAGATCGCCCGCTGGCGCGGCGCCACGCTGGTGGCCGGCACCTCCACCGACCCCGGCCGCCGCGCCCGCCTGGCCGACTTCGGCGCGCAGCTCGCGCTCGATTCCACCGACCCGGGCTGGGTGGCGCAACTGCTCGAGGCCACCGGCGGTCGCGGCGTCGACCTCGTGGTCGACCAGGTCTCCGGCGCGCTGGCCACGCCCAACCTGCACGCCACCCGCATCCTCGGGCGCATCGTGAACGTGGGGCGGCTCGGCGGCATGCGCGCCGAGTTCGACTTCGACCTGCACGCGCTGCGCCGCATCACCTATGTCGGCGTCACCTTCCGCACCCGCTCGGTGGCCGAGGTGCGCGAGATCAACCGGCGCATGATCGCCGACCTGGCCGAGCCGCTGGCCAGCGGGGCCATCGGGCTGCCGGTGGACAGCGTGTTCCCCCTGGACCAGGTGCCGCAGGCGCTGGCCCATCTGCGCGCCAACCGGCACTTCGGCAAGGTCATCCTGCGTACCTGACCCACACTCCCGCGCCCCGGCCGCGCGCCGGGGCGCGGGGGGGCCCGATCCATCATCTTCAGACTGGCGCGAGCGCTCATGATTCCTTCCCCCATCGATGGCATCCGCCTGCAGACCGTCATCGCCAACGGCATCACGCAACGCTATGCCGAGTGCGGCAGCGGCCCGCTGGTGCTCTTCTGCCACGGCTGGCCCGAGAGCTGGTACTCGTGGCGGCACCAGATGCTCGCGCTGGCGCAGGCGGGCTGGCGCTGTGTCGCGCCCGACATGCGCGGTTATGGCGGCACCGATGCGCCGGCCGAGATCGACCGCTACAGCATCCTCGATCTGGTCGGCGACATGGTCGCGCTGGTGCGCGAACTCGGCGCCACGCAGGCGGTGGTGGTCGGCCATGACTGGGGCGCTCCGGTGGCCTGGCACTGCGCGCTGCTGCGCCCGGACCTGTTCCGGGCGGTGGCCGGGCTGAGCGTGCCCTGGGCGCCGCGCGGCGGCATCGACCTGCTCTCGGCGCTCGGCAAGCTGGGCATCACGCGCTTCTACATGCAGTACTTCCAGGAGCCCGGCGTGGCCGAGGCCGAGCTCGACGCCGATCCGCGGGCCTCGCTGCGCCGCCTCTACTTCACCGCCAGTGGCGACCTGGACCAGCCCGGCAAGGGATTCGCCCAGCTGCCCCCTGACGGCGGCGTCCTGACCAATACCGCCGATCCCGCGGTGCTGCCGGGCTGGCTGAGCGAGGCTGATCTCGACTGGTACACCGGCGAGTTCACCCGGGCGGGTTTTCGCGGCGGGCTGAACTGGTATCGCAACCTCACCCGCAACTGGCGCCTGACCGCACCCTGGCATGGCTGCGTCATCCACCAGCCGTCGCTGTTCATCGCCGGCAGCCGCGATGGCGTGCTGAAGTTCCCGGCGTCGCGCCAGCAGATCGAGAGCTTTCCCAGAACGCTGCCCGGCATCCGGGGCTGCCACATCGTGCCCGAGGCGGGCCACTGGGTGCAGCAGGAAGCCGCTGACGAGGTCAACCGTCTGCTGCTGGCGTTTCTGCGGGAATTGCCCGCCGGGTGACCCCGGTAAGTACCGGTGACGCGGCCGGTCTGGCGCGCCCCGGTGCGGGCGGTCGGCCAGGGCGGCCGACCGAGGGCCCAGGCCTGATCAGCCCTTCTTGACCCAGGCGCTGCACCAGCCCTTGCCGGCCACCTGCTTGCCCGCGAAGATCGGGCAGCCGCCCATGGCGTCAGTGGCCTTGCCCTGGTAGAGCGAGCAGTTGAAGCAGTTCTGGCCAGCGGCGTACTTGGGGAACTTCGCCTTGTCCACCTTGGTGGCGTCGGCCTTGTAGCCGAGCGAGGCGGCCTGGGCGTCGGTCTCCGAGAGAGCGGCGCCCTGGGCGCTGGCGTGGGCGCTGGCCAGCGCGGTGGCGCCGAGGCTGATCTGCATGATGAAGGTGCGACGGGAGGTCATGGTGCGTGCTCCGGGAGGGAAAAGGTGCTGCACGGTACCAAGAAGCGGCTATCCCCCGCAGCGCGTTCGGGTATTGACGGCGGGTTTCAGCCGCCGGACAGGCTGCTGCCGTCCTCGAGCAGCTTGCCGTCCAGATGGGTCACGCAGTCGAGCAGGCTCAGCGCGTGCGGGGGGCGGGCGTCCAGCACGCTGATCGAGGTGTTGCCGATCCGGTCGGGCACGGTCACGCCCTCGGGGAGGCGGACATGGCCGCGCAGGATCGCCTTGATCACCAGGCCATGGGTGACCACCGCCAGCGGGCCATCGAGCCGGGCGCGCAGCCGCACCGCGTCCTCGAAGGCCTGCGCCACCCGCGCGAGGAAATCGGCAATCGACTCGCCCTCGGGTGGCGCCTCCTGCATCTCGAAGGGATTGAAGCCCAGGTGGTCGTAGGGCTGGCCACGCAGCCGTCCGAAGTTGCGCTCGTGCAGCAGCGGGGTGGTCTGCACCGGCAGGCCGGTGCGCGCGGCCACCGCCTGCGCGGTGTCGTGGGCGCGGCGCAGATCGCTGCTCAGGATGCCGGCGAGCGGCGCCACGCCCAGGCGCTGCGCCAGGGCCTGGGCCTGCGCGATGCCGCGTTCGCTCAGCGGCGTGTCGGGCGGCTGCATCACCCGGGCGGCGTTCAGCGGCGTCTCGCCGTGGCGGATCAGCAGGATGGTCATGGGGCTCGCGTGTCGGGGGAGGGTGCCGCATCTTGTCGCGGCGCGCTGCCGCCCGCAACCCGGGTCTTGGCCTTCGCGCGATGGGGCGTCCGCTTCCCGCGTTCCGGCGGGCCGGACACCGCCCGATCGGGCCGTGCGGGAGCGGAACGCCGGCGGGCGGGGCGCCTGCGGCCCTGTGCTATCGTCGATCGGACTCAGTGCAGCGGGCAGGCCTTCCACCATGGCGCAAGGCGAAATCGGTGTCACCCGGCAGGGCCCTGTCGCCATCCTCGAACTGCGGCGCCCGCCCAGCAACTTCCTCGACATCCCCCTGCTGCGCAGCCTGGCCGATGCCATGCACGCCCTTGATCACGATCCGGGCTGCCGGGCCATGGTGCTCGCCGCGCAGGGCAGCGCCTTCTGCGCGGGGGGCAACTTCGGCACGCCGGGCGCGGTGCAGGGCCTGGCCGATCCTGGCGCCGATGGCGGTCTCTATGCCGAGGCGGTGCGCCTGTTCCGTGTCGCCAAGCCGATCGTGGCCGCGGTGCAGGGCGCCGCAGTCGGGGGCGGACTGGGGCTGGCGCTGGTGGCCGACTTCCGGGTCACCTGCCCGCAGGCGCGCTTCTCGGCCAACTTCAACCGGCTGGGCATCCATCCCGGCTTCGGCCTGAGCGTCGCGCTGCCCCGGCTGGTGGGCGCGCGCCAGGCCGCGCTGCTCTGCTTCACGGGGCGGCGGGTGGGGGGCGAACAGGCCGTGGCCATGGGCCTCGCCGATCAGCTGGTGCCCCAGCCGCAGGTGCGCGAGGCGGCCTGCGCGCTGGCGGCCGATCTCGCGGTGTCGGCCCCGCTGGCCGTGGTCTCCACCCGGCAGACCCTGCGCGCCGGGCTGGCCGATGCCGTGGCCGCCGCCACCCGCCACGAGGCGGCCGAGCAGCGCGTGATGTTCCGCTCGCAGGACTTCGCCGAGGGCGTGGCCGCCATGAACGAGCGCCGGCCTCCCGTCTTCCATGGCCGTTGACGGCCGCCGAACCGCCCCTTGCCATGACCCAGACCTCACAGCCCAGCGCGCCTGCCGGCACGGCCACCGGCCCGCTCGCCGGCGTGCGCATCCTCGATCTCACCGCGGTGGTGCTCGGTCCGCTCGCCACCCAGATCCTCGCCGACTATGGCGCCGAGGTGATCAAGGTCGAGGGCCTC
>JBIKWU010000276.1:0-5269 GCA_044356115.1 Burkholderiaceae bacterium | reverse complement strand
ACGGCTGTCGGCGATGAAGCGGTAGGCCTGCAGCAGGCCGGCCGGGCCCACGAACTTGTCGGGGTTCCACCAGAACGAGGGGCAGGAGGTGGAGCAGCAGGCGCACAGGATGCACTCGTAGAGACCGTCGAGCTCCTCGCGCTCCTCGGGGCTTTGCAGGCGCTCCTTCTCGGGCGGCGGCGTGTCGTTGATCAGGAACGGCTTGATCGAGTGGTACTGCTTGAAGAACTGCGTCATGTCGACGATCAGGTCACGCACCACCGGCAGGCCCGGCAACGGCTTGAGCACGATCGGCTGCTTGAGGTCGCGCAGGTTGGTGATGCAGGCGAGCCCGTTCTTGCCATTGATGTTCATGGCGTCGGAGCCGCACACGCCCTCCCGGCAGGAGCGGCGGTAGCTCACCGAGTCGTCGGTGGTCTGCTTGATGCGCATCAGCGCGTCGAGCAGCATCTTGTCGGTGGGCAGCAGCTCGACCTCGATGTTCTGCATGTACGGCCGCTCGTCCTTGTCGGGGTCGTAGCGGTAGATCGAGAACTTGACCACGCGGGTGGCGGCCGCGGCGGGCGCGGCGACAGGGGCTTCGATGGTGGCGCTCATGTCGGTGGCAGCTTTCTCAGAAGGTGCGGGCCTTGGGCTCGAAGGTCTCGACCGTGAGCGGCTTCATGTTCACGGGCTTGTAGTCGAGGCGATTGCCCTCGGAGAACCACAGGGAGTGGCGGATCCAGCTGGCGTCGTCGCGGTTGGGGAAGTCGCGGTGGGCATGCGCGCCGCGGCTTTCCTTGCGGGCCTCGGCCGACACGATGGTGGCCTTCGCGGTCTCGGTGAGGTTGGCCAGTTCGAGCGCCTCGACCCGGGCGGTGTTGAACACCTTGCTCTTGTCCTTGAGGTGGATGTGCTGGGCGCGCTGGTCGAGCTCCAGGATGCGATCGACCCCTTGCTTGAGCAGGTCGGCGGTGCGGAACACCCCGCAGTGGGCCTGCATGGTGCGGCGGATCTCGTCGGCCACCACCTGGGTGTTCTCGCCGCCGGAGGAGCCGTCGAGCCGGGCCAGACGCGCCAGGGTGGCGTCGCCGGCGTCATCGGGCAGACGCTTGTGCGCCTCGTCCTTCAGGCGGCTGGACACGATGTGGTTGCCCGCGGCGCGACCGAAGACCACCAGATCGAGCAGCGAGTTGGTGCCCAGCCGGTTGGCGCCGTGCACCGACACGCAGGCGCACTCGCCGATAGCGTACAGGCCCTGGACCACGCTGTTGGGATTGCCGTTGCGCGGCACCACCACCTGGCCGTGGAAGTTGGTGGGAATGCCACCCATCTGGTAGTGGATGGTGGGCACCACCGGGATGGGATCCTTGATGGGATCGACGTTGGCGAACTTGATCGCGATCTCGCGGATGGAGGGCAGCCGCTTCATGATGGTGTCGGCGCCGAGGTGATCGAGCTTGAGCAGCACGTAGTCGCCATCGGGGCCCGCGCCGCGGCCTTCCTTGATCTCCTGGTCCATCGAGCGCGAGACGAAGTCGCGCGGGGCGAGGTCTTTCAGGGTGGGCGCGTAGCGCTCCATGAAGCGCTCGCCGTGCTTGTTCAGCAGGATGCCGCCCTCGCCGCGCACGCCCTCGGTGATGAGCACGCCGGCGCCGGCCACGCCGGTGGGGTGGAACTGCCAGAACTCCATGTCTTCCAGGGGGATGCCGGCACGCGCCGCCATGCCCATGCCGTCACCGGTGTTGATGAAGGCATTGGTGGACGCCGCCCAGATGCGGCCCGCGCCGCCGGTGGCGAAGACGGTGACCTTGGACTCGAGGATCATGACCTCGCCGGTCTCCATCTCGAGGGCGATGACGCCCACGCAGTCGCCCTCGGCGTTGCGCAGGATGTCCAGGGCCATCCACTCGACGAAGAACTGCGTGCGGGCCCGCACGTTGCGCTGGTACAGGGTGTGCAGCAGGGCGTGGCCGGTGCGGTCGGCGGCGGCGCAGGCGCGCTGCACCGGCTTCTCGCCGAAGTTGGCGGTGTGGCCCCCGAAAGGCCGCTGGTAGATGGTGCCGTCGGGGTTGCGGTCGAACGGCATGCCGAAATGCTCGAGCTCGTAGACCACCTTGGGCGCCTCGCGGCACATGAACTCGATCGCGTCCTGGTCACCGAGGTAGTCCGAACCCTTCACGGTGTCGAACATGTGCCAGTACCAGTTGTCCTCGCTCATGTTGCCCAGCGAGGCGCCGATGCCGCCCTGCGCGGCCACGGTGTGCGAGCGGGTGGGGAACACCTTGGAAAGCACGGCCACGCTGTAGCCGGCCTCGGCAAGCTGCAGCGAGCAGCGCATGCCGGAACCACCGGCACCGATGATGACCGCGTCGAACTTGCGGCGCGGCAGGTTGTTGGCCAGGTTGTTGAGGACTTCGGCCATCTCAGACTCTCCAGAGGATCAGGACCGCCCAGCAGGCATAGGCGGCCAGCAGCACGATGGTGCCCACCTGCAGCACGAGGCGCACGCCGGTGGGCTTGATGTAGTCCATGTAGATGTCACGCACGCCGATCCAGGCGTGGTAGACCAGCGAGAGCAGGGCCAGCAGCGTGAGCACTTTCATCCAGCCGCTGGCGAAGAGCCCGGCCCAGGTGCCGTAGTTGAGCTCGGGCAGCGTGAGCAGCGACACCAGCAGCACCACGGTATACACGGCGAGCAGAACGGCGGTCACGCGCTGGCCGAGCCAGTCACGCATGCCGTAGTGGGCGCCGACGACGATTCGCTTGGTGGTCATGTCAGAACACCCCGAAGAGCTTGAGCGCGACCAGCGCGGTGAGGAACAGGCTCGCGCCCATGGCGAGCGTGGCCGAGGTGCGGGCCTGCTCCTTGGCGGTGCCCATGTGCAGGTCGAGCAGCAGGTAGCGGATGCCGGCGCAGAAGTGATGGAGGTAGGCCCAGCTCAGCACCAGGATGACCAGGCGCCCGGGCACCGAGCCGACGATGGCGCGATAGCTGTCGAAGCTGATCTCGGAGGTGATGCTCTGCTGGAAGAGATAGAGCGCGAAGGGCAGGCCGACCAGGAACATGAGCGCGCCGCTGACCCGGTGAAGGATCGAGACGACGCCGGCGGCTGGGAGACGGTACTGGAGGATCTGCGAGACGTGGATGTTCCGGAATTGAGGACGGGCCCGCGGCCCCTTGCTTCCTGCGAGTTCTGACATCAGTGCCTCATCGGGGACGGAGATTCGAACAGTGCAACAAAAAAGGCGGTCGTATTCTGAATCATTTTTGCGCGGCGCACCAATGCGATGCCCGAGGCACGGGTCCGGTTCACAGGACCCTCAGCCCAGCGCGCTGCGGTAGTGGAAGAAATCGGTGACATAGCGGCCTCGGCGCACCTCCACCGGGCGATCCTGATAGGTGTAGGTGACCCGCTCGGCCTGCAGCAGCGGCGCGCCCGGCGCCACCGCGAGCAGCGCCGCGGCCTCGCGATCGGCCGCCACCGCGCGCAACTGCTCGGCCGCGCGGACCATGCGCACGCCGAACTCGGACTCGAACAGACCGTACAGCGGGCCCACCGACGCCCCCAGGCGCTCGGCGCTCAGGCCACGGAACAGCGCGCCCGGCAGCCAGATGTCATCGAGCACGGTGGGGCGCTGCTCGAAGGACAGCAGCCGACGGATGAACACCACGGTCTCGCCACCGCGCAGGCCGAGCGCACGCCCGATCTCCACCGGCGCGCGCAGACGCCGGCATTCCAGGATGCGGCTCTCCATGCGACCGGGAGGCCCGCCGTCGTCGGGCCGCAGGCGCAGAAAACGGAACTGGGTGCGCTCCTCGTGGTGGGTGGCCACGAAGGTGCCCCGGCCCTGCCGGCGCACCAGCAGGTTCTCGGCGGCGAGTTCATCGACGGCCTTGCGCACCGTGCCCTGGCTGACCCCGAAGCGGGCCGCGAGTTCGGTCTCGCTGGGGATGGGCTCCCCCGGCTTCCATTCGCCGGCCTGCAGGCCGCGGGTGATGAGACCCTTGATCTGGCGATAGAGCGGGCTGAAGCGCGGGGTGTCGGCCCGCGCCGCCTCGGCGCCGGGGCGGTGATCGGTCATGCCTTCATTGAATCACAGAGCGAATCGAAATTTCAATAACATATGTCTTATATAAGATAGCTTTCTGGATTGACATCGGCACGAGCCCGCCGCTATCCTCGAAACCACACCCGTGGCCCGGTCTTGGCCTGCTCAGGCCCCCCGCGCCCCGCTGTCCTCCAACCGCATCCAACGCGAGGTTTCCTGATGACCAAACCCGTCAAGCGTGTCGCGATCACCGGCGCGGCCGGGCAGATCGGCTACAGCCTGCTGTTTCGCATCGCCAACGGCGACATGCTCGGCAAGGACCAGCCCGTGATCCTGCAGTTGCTCGACATCACCGCCGCCCTGCCCGCCGTGAAGGGCGTGGTCATGGAACTCGAGGACTGCGCCTTCCCGCTGCTGGCCGGCGTGGTGATCACCGACGATCCCAAGACCGCCTTCCGCGATGCCGACTACGCCGTGCTGGTGGGCGCCCGCCCGCGCAGCAAGGGCATGGAGCGCAAGGACCTGCTCGAGGCCAACGGCGCCATCTTCACGGTGCAGGGGCGGGCGCTCGACGAGGCCGCCAGCCGCGACTGCCGGGTGCTGGTGGTGGGCAACCCCGCCAACACCAATGCCTACATCGCCATGAAGTCGGCGCCCGGCCTGCCGGCGCGCAACTTCACCGCCATGCTGCGCCTGGACCACAACCGCGCCCTCTCGCAGATCGCCGCGCGCACCGGCAAGCCGGTGTCGGCCATCGAGAAACTCGCCGTCTGGGGCAACCACTCGCCGACCATGTATGCCGACTACCGCTTCGCCACCATCGGCGGCGAGTCGGTGAAGACCATGATCAACGACGAGGCCTGGAACCGCGATGTCTTCCTGCCCACCGTAGGCAAGCGCGGCGCGGCCATCATCGAGGCGCGCGGCCTGTCGTCGGCAGCGTCGGCGGCCAATGCCGCGATCGACCATGTTCGAGACTGGGCACTGGGCACCAACGGCCGCTGGGTCACCATGGGCGTGCCCTCCGACGGCTCCTACGGCATCCCCGAGGGCATCATGTTCGGCTACCCGGTCACCTGCGCCAACGGCGAATACAGCCTGGTCCAGGGCCTCGCGATCGACGAGTTCTCGCAGTCACGCATCGACATCACGCTCAAGGAACTCCTCGAGGAGCGTGACGGCGTCAAGCACCTGCTGGGCTGAGCCTCGTCGCGGGCGCGCCGGCTCCCGGCCGGCG
>JBIKWU010000274.1:0-5306 GCA_044356115.1 Burkholderiaceae bacterium | reverse complement strand
AGCGGCTCAACGCCCGCCCGCCCGCCCCTGAGGTTGCCGCGCTGCAGCTGCTCGGCCTGTCCGAGCTGCTCGCGCCCGCCCGCCGGCACGAGGCCGTGGTGGTCGACCAGCTGGTCTCGGCCGCGCGGCTGCGGCCGGCCCTCGCCCCGGCAGCATCTTTCCTGAATGCCACCCTGCGCCGCTTCCTGCGCGAGCGCGAGGCCCTGCTCGCCGCGCTGGCCGACGACCCGCAGGCGCGCTGGAACCACCCGGCCTGGTGGGTGGAGCAGGTGCGCCGCGACCACCCCCGCCACTGGGAGTCGGTGCTGGCGTCCGCCGATGCGCGTCCGCCCATGACCCTGCGGGTGAACCGGCGCCGCGGCAGTGTGGCCGACTACCTGGCGCGCCTGGCTGCGGCCGGGATGGCCGGCGTGCCGATCGGGCCTGACGCGGTGTTGCTGGCGCAGCCCTGCGAGGTGAGCGATCTGCCCGGGTTCGCCCAGGGCGAGGTCTCGGTGCAGGACCTGGCGGCGCAGATCGCTGCCGCGGTGCTCGACCCCCAGCCCGGCGAGCGGGTGCTCGATGCCTGCGCCGCCCCCGGCGGCAAGAGCGCCCATCTGCTGGAGCGGGCCGACTGCCAGCTGCTGGCCATCGACACCGACGCGACCCGCCTGCAGCGCGTGCACGAGAACCTGCAGCGGCTGTCGCTGCCCGCCCAGGTGCGTCAGGGCGATGCCAGCCGGCCGGCCGACTGGTGGGACGGCCGGCCCTTCCAGCGCATCCTCCTGGATGCGCCCTGCTCGGCCTCGGGCATCGTCCGCCGCCACCCCGACATCCGCTGGCTTCGGCGCCGTCGCGATCTCGCGACACTGGCCGAGCGCCAGTCGCAAATGCTCGACGCCCTGTGGGGGCTCCTCGAACCGGGTGGTACATTGCTCTTCGCCACCTGCTCGGTGTTCCGGGCCGAAGGCGAGAGGGTGGTCGAGCGCTTCCGTGCCGGCCGGCCAGACGCCCAGGAGCAACCCCTGTTCTGGCGCTGGCAGGGCCAGACGGCGCCGTACCGCCTCTCGCAGCTGTTGCCGCATGTCGCGCCCGACCGGAACCACGACGGATTCTTCTACGCCTCCATTCGCAAACGCCAGTGACAGTCCGCCTCGCCCGGGCGCTGGCCCTGATCGCCTGGATCGGGGTGGCGCTGGTGCTTGTGCCGCCGGCCGCGAGGGCCGACGGCATCGAGGTTCGTGCCGCCCGGCTCGAGCCCTCGGCCGAGGGCTGGCAACTCGCGGCCGATTTCGGCCTGGCGCTGCCGGCGCGCCTCGAGGAAGCGGTCAATCGCGGCGTGATGCTCCATTTCGTGGTCGAGTTCGAACTCATCCGGCCGCGCTGGTACTGGTTCGATGAATCGGTGGCCTCGGCCACGCTCACCTACCGCCTGTCCTATCACGCCCTCACCCGGCAGTACCGGCTGGCGCTGTCCGGCATCGCCCAGAGCTTCCCCGAGCTGGCCGACGCCCTGGGGGTGATGTCGCGGGTGCGCGGCTGGCGGGTGCTCGAGCCTGACCAGGTTCGCCCCGGTGCGCAGTACGAGGCCCAGGTGCGCCTGCGCCTCGACACCGCGCAGCTGCCCAAGCCCTTCCAGGTGAATGCCCTGACCAACCGAGAGTGGACGCTCAGCTCCGAATGGAAGCGCTTCCGGTTCAATCCCGAGACGACGAAAAGCGCGCCATAAGCCGGGCGCTGCGCCTCTCGCTGATCGCCGCCCTGGTGATCGCGGTGGTGCTGCTCGCCCTGCTGATCTCGGCCAGCGGCAATACCCGGCTGTTCGAGGACAGCTATCCCATGCTGCTGGGGCTGGCCACCCTGGTGTCGGTGATGCTCACCGCGCTGGTGCTCGAGCTGTTGCGGCGACTGCTCGCGCGCTACCGGCGCGGCCTGTTCGGGACCCGCCTGATCGCCCGCATGGCCGGTTCCTTCGCGCTCATGACCGTGCTGCCGGTGGCGCTGGTGTTCTTCGTAGCGGTGCAGTTCGTGGGCCGGTCCATCGAATCCTGGTTCGACTTCCCGGTCGAGCGCGCGCTCGATTCCGGCCTGAGCCTGGCGCGCACCTCGCTGGACGCCATGCTGGGTGACCTCTCGCAGAAGGCCCGGGTGATGGCCGGCGACCTCGCCGAGACACCCTCGACGCTCTGGCCTGCCGCCCTGGGTCGGCTGCGCGAGCAGGCCGGCGCCCAGGAGGCGGTGGTGCTCACCGGCAGCGGTCGCATCGTCACCGCCAGCGGCGGGCAGTTCGCGCGTCTGGTGCCCGACCTGCCCTCGGCCGATGCCCTGCGCCAGGTACGGCTCACGCGGCAGTTCGCACGGGTGGAGCCCGCCGACGCCGACGGTACCGGACGCGGTCTGAAGCTGCGGGTGATCGTGCCGCTGCTCACCGACGTCCAGCGCCTGGACGAGAGCCGCTATCTGCAACTGCTGCAACCGGTGCCACCGGCCCTCGCCGAGAACGCCGAGGCGGTGCAGCAGGGCTTTCGCGACTTCCAGGAGCTCTCGCTCTCGCGCGGCGGGCTCAAGCGCATCTTCCACATCACGCTGACGCTCACCTTCCTGCTCACCATGCTGGCGGCGGTCTCGGGTGCCTTCCTCCTCGCTGGCTGGCTCACCGGGCCGCTCTCGGAGCTGGCCGCCGCCACCCGTTCGGTGGCCGGAGGCGACTTCCGCCCCATCAAGGACTACGCCGGGCGCGACGAGCTCGGTGTGCTCACCCGCTCCTTCAACGGCATGACCCGGCAGCTGCAGGAGGCGCGCTCCCTGGCCGAGTCCCACCAGCAGGAGCTCGAGCGGGTCAACGCGCGCCTCGAGAGCGTGCTGGCCAATCTCGATGCCGGTGTGCTGGTGCTCGATGTCGAGCTGCGCCTGGGGCTGGCCAACCGCGGCGCCGAGCGCATCCTGGGGGGCGAGCTGAGCGCGCTGCTGGGGCAACCCCTGGCGGCGTTGCCGGGCCTGGGGCCGCTCGAGCCGCAGATCCGGGCCGCCTTCGACGAGCAGACCGCGAGCGGGCCCGTGGCCTGGCAGCGCCAGTTCGTGCTCGGCGCCGATCCCGGCCGTGCCGGCGCCGGCGGCGCCGATGCCGGCCCGGCGCCCGATCCCGCCCGGCCCGGTGACCAGACCCTGCTGGTACGCGGCTCGGTGATGCCCGGCCAGCCGGTGGGCTACGTGATCGTGTTCGACGACATCTCGGGCCTGATCGGCGCCCAGCGCGCGCTGGCCTGGAGCGAGGTGGCGCGGCGCCTCGCCCACGAGATCAAGAACCCGCTCACCCCCATCCAGCTCGCCGCCGAGCGCATGGCGCACAAGCTGCACGATCGCCTGCCTCCCGCCGACGCCGAGCTGCTCGCCAAGAACACCCAGACCATCGTCAACCAGGTGGCGGCGCTCAAGACCCTGGTCGACGAGTTCCGCGACTACGCCCGCTTGCCCGCGGCGCAGTTGCAGCCGCTGCAGGTCAACGAGCTGCTCGAGGACGTGCTGCGGCTCTACGCGGCCGGCGACCCGCAGGCCGCCATCCGGGTGTCGCTCGATCCGGCCGCACCGCGCGTGCTGGGCGATGCCACGCAGCTGCGCCAGGTCTTTCACAACCTGCTCAAGAACGCCCAGGAGGCACAGGCCTCGCCCGGCGCGGCGGCGACCGATCCGATCGCCGTGAGCAGCGAGCGGGTGGCGCTTGCCGATGGCCGCGCCGCCTTGCAGGTGCGGGTGCGTGACCATGGCGGCGGCTTCTCGCCGGGCATGCTGGCCCGGGCTTTCGAGCCGTATGTGACCAGCAAGCCGCGCGGCACCGGTCTGGGCCTGCCGATCGTGCGCAAGATCATCGACGAGCACGGCGCGCGAATCGAGATCGGCAACTGGCAGGACGAGACCGGCCGCACGCAGGGAGCGCAGGTGGAGATCCTATTTACCAAACTCCCGAAAACCGTGGAGAATCCGGGCATTCTGCAGGCGGGCAATCGCGACAGGGACCATGGCTGAGATTCTGGTGGTGGATGACGAGATCGGCATCCGCGAACTCCTGTCCGAAATCCTCGGCGACGAGGGCCACACCGTGCTGCTGGCCGACAGCGCCACGCAGGCACGCCGCATCCGCGAGGACAACCCGCTCGACCTGGTGCTGCTCGACATCTGGATGCCCGACACCGATGGTGTGACGCTGCTCAAGGAATGGGCCGCGGCCGGCAAGCTGACCATGCCGGTGATCATGATGTCGGGCCACGCCACCATCGACACCGCGGTCGAGGCCACGCGCATCGGCGCCCTCGACTTTCTCGAGAAACCCATCGCGCTGCAGAAGCTGCTCAAGGCGGTCGAGCAGGGTCTGATGCGCGGTCGCGCCGGCCTTGCCCGCGCGCCTGGCGTGGCGCCGCTCGCGGGCGCCGTCCAGCCCTTGGCCGCCCCGGCTGTTGCGCCAGCCCCGGCGGCGGCGGCGGGTGTCGGCGGCAGCCCCGCGCCCGCAGCGCCCGATGCGCCGGCCCCGGCCGTTGCCACCGGGGCCACCGTCGCCGTGCGCGACCTGCCCATCGACATGCCGCTGCGCGAGGCGCGCGATGCCTTCGAGCGCGCCTACTTCGAGCACCATCTCGCGCGCGAGCACGGCAGCATGACCCGCGTGGCCGAGAAAACCGGGCTCGAGCGCACCCATCTCTACCGCAAGCTCAAGCAGCTCGGCATCGACCTCTCCCGCGGCGCCTACCGCAAGGGCTGAGCCGATGCCTCGGGGAAAACCCTAGGCGTGTGGCGCGTGACAACCGGGGCAGGCGGCTCCTAGCATGGCGATCCTCTGAACAAGCCTGCCCCCAGGAGACGCCCGCCCATGACCGATCACGCCGCCACCCCCGCCAGCCGCCGCCGCTTCATCGCCGGCGCCACCGCCGCCACCGCCGGCGCCGCGTCGCTGGGATTCCCCATGATCGCCACGGCGCAGACCATCTCGCTGCGCTTCCAGAGCACCTGGCCGCAGAAGGACATCTTCCACGAGTACGCGAACGACTTCGCCGCCCGGGTGAACGACATGGCGGGCGGCAAGGTCAAGATCGAGGTCCTGCCCGCGGGTGCCGTGGTCAAGGCCTTCGACCTCCTCGACGCGGTCAGCAAGGGCACGCTCGACGGTGGTCACGGCGTGCTCGCCTACTGGTACGGCAAGAACTCCGCCATGGCGCTGTGGGGCTCGGGCCCGGCCTTCGGCATGGACCCGAACATGGTGCTGGCCTGGCACTATTACGGCGGCGGCAAGGCCCTGCTCGAGGAGATCTACAAGTCGCTGAACATCGACGTCATTT
>JBIKWU010000273.1:0-5311 GCA_044356115.1 Burkholderiaceae bacterium | reverse complement strand
GCTCGCTCTTTCTGGGCTCGGCCTCGCCGGGCGGATCCTCGTACCAGAACCAGCCCTCGCGGTGGCGACGCCACCACAGGGGCGCTGCTGCACCTCGGTCCGGGTGCGCCTTTGTGGCGGTGGACATCGGGCTGGGTGGGTTGCCTGTGCCCGATTGGGGCGCGGTGGTTTCGGCCTGTGCTGCGTCCCAGGGCTGGCCGAGCAGCAGCCAGCCCGCGAGCAGGCAGCTCAGGCGTGAGTCGCGTGTCGGTTGCGCTCGGCTCATCGCGACTGTGGCGGCCTGCCGTCGCTGCAATGGTCGATGTGATAGACGAGCTGGGCATCGGTGCGCTTGCCGTGCTCGAGCACGCCCGCCTGCCGGGTGAGTACCTGCAGGCGGCTGCAGCCTGGGACTGGCAGTCGGTAGAGGGTCTGCACCTCGATCAGGACCGGTTCCCGGCTGTCGAATCGTTCCTGGAGGTAGCGCGCGCTGGCACCTTCGAGCACGCCTCGTGCACTGCCCAGGCGCGCTGCCTGGGTGAGGAGCGGGGCTATCTCGCTGACCACTGCGACCTCACTGGCCGAAAGGGGGGCGGCGCATGCCCCCGAAAATGCGATTGCGCCCAGGCGAAGAGCGGATCTCATCGGGATAGAGGCTTCGGATGCGTTGCTGGGCCTGGCCGATCCTGCCCGCCGGATCGGCATCGGCCGGGACGATCTCCTCGTAGAACTCGGAGAGATCGAGGCGGGAGAAGTCCAGCGCCTGCAACTCCTGGGGGCTGAGGCCCTGGCACTCGGGCTGCTGGGCGGAGCCCCAGCCGCGGCCCAGCTGCGCGCGGGCCTGCTCGTTCAGGATGCGGGCAAGGCGCGAGTTGAAGCAACACTGGGTCTCGGTCGTCTGCACGCAGGTGCGGGTGATCGGCACGCGCATCGAGCAGTAGCTGCCCACGGCGTGGCACAGCCGCTGATCGCGCTTGAGTGCCAGGATCTGGTCGGCCTGTTCGCAGGACAGCAGTCCTGAGAGCTGGATCGCCAGCATGGCGATGCTCCAGGGACCGGGCACCATGCCCTGGATGAAGGAGCTCACCGACACGTCGCCTGCCATCAGGCCGGCAAGCGCCGAAGAGCCGCCGCCGGCACCGAAGAGCCGCTCGAAGCCTGCGATCACGATCTGCGGCGCATCGGCGGTGAACAGGGCGTCGTAGGTGTAGCTCGAGCCGAGTACCGAACCGGCCTGGCCGACCGCGCCTCGCGCAAGGCTCAGGGTCGAGAGCATCTGCCCGGTGGCGCCCGACCCGCCACCGCGGCAGCAGTTGATCAGGCCGAAGAGCTTCTTGTTGCAGCGGTTGTCGTGGCCCTGGAAGAGGGTGAGCGATGACGCATCCAGGTACTTGCCCGCCTCGCGCTGCGCCTCCATCGCGGTGACGGCACGCGCGAAATCCGGGTCGGGGCGGTGCGAGGCATCGAAGCAGTTGCCCTCCAGACAGAAGCGGCGCTCCCCGCAGTCGGTGACGGTGCGGGTGGTGCCGCTCGCTATGCGGCACTGGAAGCCTTGCTCGTAGACCGTGCAGTTGCCCGATGGGTCGGTGTCGATGCATATCGAATCGACCTGGCTGCAGCCGCGCTCGCGCAGGCCCTGGCAGTCGTCCTGCATCGTGGACGCGGCGCAGCTGTAGGTCGATGTAGTACGCCAGCACTCGCGGTATACCGGGTGGCCGCCGATGTCGCGCGTGGCAGGACCCTCCGCGCAGAACTCGCCGGTCTTCACGCACTGGGCTGCGGCTGGAATCGGGCTGGCAATGCCCAGCGCGATCGCCAGGAGCAGGGTGCGCAGCCGGCCCGATGCCCGAGCCTGCGCTGGCCCTCGCGGGATGGCGCACCGGGCTGCGGCTGCCGGCGGTCTGCGCAGGCTCCGGAGCTTCATCGGGTGCGGGCCTCCAGAGCGGCGCACTGGTCGTCCCAGCTGTCGACAAAGCGCAGCTGGGTCGGCATGGTGAAGCGGCTCTGTCCTTCGTACTGCAGGCCCCGGCAGGGGTTGGTGAACCACACGCCGATGCCGCACTGCTCGCCGTCACAGGACTGGCTGTAGAAGGTCTGGTAGCAGAACTGGCCCTCGGTGTTGGAGAGGCCCTGGGTTCTCGGGATCTCGGTGTTGAGGCTCCCGGGGATGATCTGGCTGCCGAGATCCATGTAGACGCTGCCGGTTTCCCGGTCGATGCTGAGCAGGTGCATGCGATAGCCCTGCGCGGCACAGCTGAAGTCGAAGGCGAGATAGTCGATGCACTCCGGGCAGGGGTCGGCGCTGGCGCGGGTAAGGAACTGGCCATCGCTGCAGCCGGGCACGAGCACCGGGCTCACGATCAGACGCCGGTCGCAGCTTGCGGTCTCGGTGCCCCGGTACTGATGGCAACTGGCCCGCTCGAAGCGGTCGGCGCCGGTGGTGGTGCGCACGCTGCATCCGGAGTAGTGCCCGACAAGGCTGTCGGCGATGGCTCGCGGGTTGGCCGCGATCGTGCGTCCTTGGACGATCAGCGGATCGTTGGTCGCGATGCCAAAGCGCGGGGCTCGAGACGGATTGGTCTGGCTGAACTCGATTGCGCTGCAGGTCGGATCGGCGGCGCCGGGCGCGGCGCCGCTCTCGGTGGCCGCACTGGCGCAGGCGGTTGCCCGGGCCCTTGCCTGCTGAGTCAGGCCCGGGCTGCCAAACAGGGCAGACTGGCTCGCGTCGGGACGTGCGGCGGGCAGCGTGGTGCCGAGCGTGCCCGGGTTGAGGGTGGCGCGGGCGGCGGCGTTGCCGCTGCGACCGAGGCTTGTGCCCTGCGTGAAGGCCTCGTCCAGTGACTGGGGGCGGACATCGCAGGCCAGCGCTGTCAGCACTGCTGACAGCAGCAGCGCGGGCACGCGGGTGGCGTGGCGGGTGCGCGGCATGCCTGACTGGGCCGCGCCTCGGGGCAGGGCGCTTGTCATCGGGGGCGCAACCGGGCAAGCCACGGTTCGATGCGTTCGCGCTCCTGGGGGCGGCGGACCGCCATCGCTTCCAGGGCGTAGTCCAGGCTGACATCACCGCTCACCTGAAGCGCGCCCGGTTCCGCCGAGCATGCGCCGGCGCACGCGGTTTGCGAACTGGCAGCCGGTGCCAGCACGAAAGCCGGCACGAGAGCGATCGCATGGCGCTCGAAGGCCGGCGGATCGATCACCCAGTTCACCCGATGCTCGCCGATCAGGGCTTGCAATGCGCTCATCGTCTGACGCATCGAGCCGCGGTGCAGGCCGCGTAGCACGAGGACTGCGCCGCTGCGCTCGGCCTGGGCGATCAAGCGCTTCAGGCTGCTCTCGGGCATCGAGAGGGACACGAAGATGCGCAGCACATCGCGCCGGTCCTCGGTGCTCTGGCCCGGCGATGTCGGCCAGGCGCGTGCGAGGGCCTCGAGTTCCTGCATGGCGGCGGGATTGGCCGGGCCATTGGCCGGTGCAGCGCTGGGCAGGGGCTGGCTTGCCACGCTCGCAGCCGCCAGCCACAGGGCGAGCAGCGCTGCCCGCCCGGAGCGGGGGCGCAGGATCACCGCCTTGTGGTTCGCGTCAGAAGGCGCCGGCACAGCAGTTGCGCTTGCGAAAGAGCTGATAGGCAAAGTCTTCTCCAGCACCCGGGAAGGACTTGCCCGCTCCCCACCAGGTGGTCGAGCGTCCCAGCGGGTGGCAGCACTGACCCTGAATCTGATCGGTGCCTGGTACCGGATGCAGCATCTGCAGCCGGTACTGGGTGCGGTCCATGATCGGTTGCGGGTAGAGCCCGCACAGGCCCTGGCTGCCCGCCCCGCTGAAGGTGGCGAGCACCCGGTGCATGCGGGCGGCCATGCGCTGGGCGATCAGGCTCGAGGCCTGCACCGAGCCGATATGGGTCGCCACGTGGCCGTTCAGGGGGTAGAGCGAGCCCTGGCAGCCGGCGCACCAGAACAGGCGCGCGATCGGGGAGCCTGCCGTGGCGGCCACGCAGTCGGCGGCGCAGGCGAGCTTGGCCGGCAGATTGGCGAAGAGCAGTACCTCGGGGTTGAGGATCGCCGAGAGCTCGTCGTCGGCCCACAGCGGGTCGATCTCGGTGAGGTAGGCCAGATCTAGCGTGCCCTCCTCCAGGCAGGGGAAGTCCAGCAGCACCTGCAGCCAGGTGAGGATCGGGTTGGTGTACCAGTGGGCGTGCCAGAAGCTCTTGCGGGTCTGGCTGTCGTGGCCGACCTGAGCCCCGCGCGGCACGTGCACACCCGGGTCTATCACCAGACCCCCCAGCCCCACGAGACAGAACGGGGTGCGGGTGACATCGACCATGCGCACCGGCTCCCAGTAGCCCACCGCGAGCCCGACTCGTGGCGGATTGGCGCACTGGCAAAGCGGCGAGCCGGGGTTCTCGGTGTCGGGTACCGCCCCGGGGACGAGGGTTGCGGCGCCCACCGTGAGCGGAAACAGGCAACTCCAGCAGATGTCGGTGATCGGGTTCGCAAAGCGCCCGTGGCAGCTCGCCTGCGAGGAGATCGCCTGGGCGCTGGCCGTGCGAGCGCCTGCCAGCAGCAGGCCCGCCGCCAGCGCAAGGAGCAGCAGGGTGTGTAGCCGGACGTACAGCCGGCGGCACCCTGGCAGGGGATGGGCGTCAGCGGATCTCATCGATGCGAAGCCTCAGACCCTCCTGGGTCACGAGCGCCGGCACCTGCCGGATGCCAAGCTGGGCCGTCAGCCAGCCGCCCTGGTCGTGGAAGACCGGACGCTCCCAGCGGCGCATCAGGGCCAGTGGCGAGCCGCCGGTCAGGATCAGGCGCACTCGGCCGCCTCGGGCGGTGATCAGCTCTCGGGCGCGTTGCAGGTGCTCGCGCTCGCGTGCGTCCAAGAAGAGCAGTGGCTCGCGCAGCGACACCCAGGCCAGCGGATTGATGGTCTTGCCCGGGGCAACCAGGACGCGCCCTTGCGCATCGGTGATCGGCTCATCGACCACCAGCGAGGGGTCGTGCAGAAAGGAGCGTGGCTCGCGCGTGCTGTGCACGCTGGCCACCGGCGCGGGCTGCTCGATGGCCCGTCGCACCCGCGCAGCCGCTTCGCGCTGCAGCCGTTGCAGGGTGCCGTCGGCCTGTGCGCGTGTGAGTTGCTCCCGGATGACCTCGAGCAGACTGGGTTCGGCGATCGGATGGACCGGGCCGATCACCCCGAGGTTCTCGGCGTAGCTCGCGCCCGGCGCGCCCAGCGCGAGCCCGGCCGTGAGCATTGCCGCGGCCAGGGACCGGTCAGAGGATCGCATGGGCGCGACCCAGGAACTGCGACCAGCTCACCCAGCCGGGCTGGGCGTAGCGCG
>JBIKWU010000056.1:0-17758 GCA_044356115.1 Burkholderiaceae bacterium | reverse complement strand
GGTGAGCCGGCTGATCGGCGCGCCCCCGGGCTACGTGGGCTTCGATCAGGGTGGCCTGCTCACCGAGGCCATCACCAAGAAGCCGCACGCGGTGCTGCTCCTCGACGAGATCGAGAAGGCGCATCCGGACATCTTCAACATCCTGCTGCAGGTGATGGACCACGGCACGCTCACCGACAACAACGGGCGCAAGGCCGACTTCCGCAACGTGATCATCATCATGACCACCAACGCGGGTGCGGCCGACCTGCAGAAGCGCTCGATCGGCTTCTCCGACACCCGCCAGGCGGGTGACGAGATGGTCGAGATCAAGCGGCTGTTCACCCCCGAGTTCCGCAACCGCCTGGATTCCATCATCAGCTTCCGTGCGCTCGATGAGGACATCATCATGCGGGTGGTCGACAAGTTCCTCATCCAGCTCGAAGAGCAGCTGCACGAGAAGAAGGTCGAGGCGATCTTCTCCGATCGCCTGCGCAAGATGCTGGCCGCCAAGGGCTTCGACCCCCTGATGGGCGCGCGCCCCATGCAGCGCCTGATCCAGGACACCATCCGCAAGGCGTTGGCCGACGAGCTGCTGTTCGGTCGGCTGGTGGGGGGTGGCAAGGTGGTGGTCGACCTCGACGAGCACGAGAACGTCACGCTGTCCTTCGCCGATGGCGCGGTCATCCCCACCGTCACCGGCGATGGCGAGGAACAGGCCGAGGTGGTGCAGGCCTGACCGGGCTTGCACCCGAGGCAACGCGGGCCATGCGGCCCGCGTTGTGCTTCTGGCGTATCGTTCCGTCTGGAGCCCTGCCCGTGATGCGCTGCCGCGCCACGGCGCCGCGCCCAGATCGATCCGAAACCGCAACGGAGACCACACCATGACCCACCGACTGGCCGCGCTGGCGGCCGTTGTCTCGCTGAGCCTGGCCTGGGCGGCGCCTGCGCAGGCGCAGGATGCCCGCTACCTTGCCGCCAACTGCGCCAACTGCCACGGCACCGAGGGCCGCGCCGCCGCGGGCGGCGGCATGCCGGGTCTGGCCGGGCTCTCGCGAACCTACTTCATCGAGCAGATGAACGCGTTTCGCAGCGGTGCCCGGCAGGCCACCATCATGCATCAGCTGGCCAAGGGCTATTCCGATGAGCAGATCAGCCGCATGGCCGACTACTTCGCCCAGATCAAGCCTGTCCGCTAGGAGCCTGACATGAACCCGCATGACCGCAATCGTCGTCGCGCCCTGATGGCGCTGGGTTCGGCCGGCGCCCTCGGGGCGCTGAGCGCCTGCGCGCTGCCCACACCGGCGCCCACGCCACCCGTGCGCCTGGGCAAGGTGATGGTGATCGGCGCCGGCTTCGGTGGCGCCACCGCTGCCCGCTACCTCAAGCTCTGGGGCGGCCCGGGTCTGGAGGTGATGCTGATCGACCGCAATCCGCAGTTCGTGTCCTGCCCGCTGTCCAACCTGGTGATCGGCGGCTCGCGCAAGATCGAGGAACTCACCGTCAGCTACCAGGGCCTGCGCGAGCAGGGCGTGGTGGTGATCAGCGACGAGGTCTCGGCCATCGATACCGCCCGCAAGCGCGTGGTGCTCGGCAAGATCGCCGACCAGACCTATGACCGGCTGGTGGTGGCACCCGGCATCGACTTCAACTTCGGCGCGGTCCAGGGGCTCGATGCCGAGGCGCAGAAGACCGTGCTGCACGCCTGGCGGGCCGGCCCGCAGACCGTCGAGCTGCGCCGGCAGCTCGAGGCCATGCCCGATGGCGGCGTGTTCGTGATGAGCATTCCGCTGGCGCCGTACCGCTGCCCGCCCGGCCCGTACGAGCGGGCCTGCCAGGTGGCCCACTACTTCAAGACCCGCAAGCCGCGCTCGAAGGTGGTCATCCTCGACGCCAACCCCGAGATCATCTCCAAGAAGGGCCTGTTCACCAAGGCCTTCACCGAGACCTACGCCGGCATCGTCGAGTACCGGCCCAACAGCAATGTCACCGAGATCGATGCCCGCGGGCGCACGGCAATCACCGAGCTGGGCGACCGGGTGCGGGGCGACGTGCTCAACGTCATCCCGCCGCAGGCGGCCGGCGAGATCGCTCGCAAGGCGGGGCTGATCAACGCCAACAACCGCTGGTGCCAGGTGGACTGGGTGAGCATGGAGTCCACCGCCGCGCCGGGCGTGCACGTGCTCGGCGATGCCACCCTGTCGGCGCCGGCCATGCCGAAGTCCGGTCACATGGCCAACCAGCACGGCAAGGCGGCCGCGGCGGCGATCGTCGAGTCGCTCAGCGGTCGCGCGCCGCAGCCGCAGATGATGGCCAACACCTGCTACAGCTTCATCGATGACCGCCAGGTGGTGCATGTCGCCTCGGTGCACCGCTACTCGCCCGAGAAGAAGACCATGGAGGCGGTGGCCGGTGCCGGTGGCCTGTCGCCCGCGCCCAATCTTCTGGAGGGTGCCTACGCCAACGCCTGGGCGCAGACCATCTGGAAGGACATGTTCGCGGGATGAGCCTGCATCCCCGGCGCCTGCTGGGGGCTGCGGCCGCACTGACGGCGGCGGCCCTGATGCTGGCGCTGCTGCTGCAGCACGGCTGGGACATGCGCCCTTGCGCCTGGTGCGTGCTGCAGCGTCTGGCCTGCCTGGTCTTCATGGCGGTGGCCTCGGCCGGCGCGCTCGCGCGCAGGCCGGGCGGGTGGCTTGCGGGTGCGGCGCTCGGGCTGGGTATCGCCGCGGCTGGCCTGGCCGCCGCGCTGCATCAGCACTTCGTGGCTGCGCGCAGCGACGCTTGCGGCGTGAGCCTTGCCGAGAAGATCATCATGGCCGGCGGCCTGCACGAGATCGCGCCCTGGCTCTTCATGCCCGACGCCTCCTGTCAGGAGGCCAATGTGCCCTGGCTGGGCCTGCCCTTCGCGCTCTGGGGCGCTGCGCTCTTCACGTTGCTCGGGCTGGCCGCGGTGCTCGCGATTCGGGGGGCCTGGCGTCTGCGCGCCGGGCCTCAGTGACCCGCTGCGAGCAGCGCATCGAGCGCCAACTCCCAGGGGGGCAGTGAGATCCCGCTGGCGGCCGCGAGCTTCTGATTGGACAGCACCGAGTTGGCCGGGCGACGCGCTGGCGTGGGGTAGTCGGCCGTGGTGATCGGCGTGACCGTGGGCACGGCGCAGGCCGGCAGACCCAGGGCTGCCCGCACCTGCGGCAGACGGGCCATGATGGCCCGCGCGAAGCCGCACCAGGACACCCGTCCGCCACAGCTGAGGTGGTAGACACCCGAGGCCGGGCCGTTCCCGGCCTGCAGCGCCTGGACCAGCGCGCGCGTGGCCTGGGCGATCGCCAGGCTGGTGGTGGGGGCGCCGAACTGGTCATCGACCACCCGCAGCTCGGCGCGCTCGCCGGCCAGCCGCGCCATGGTGGCGAGGAAATTGCGCCCGCCCAGGCTGTAGACCCAGCTGGTGCGCAGCACCAGATGGCGCGCGCCGCTGGCGGCGATCGCCAGTTCACCCTCGCGCTTGCTGCGGCCGTAGACGCTCAGCGGCGCGCAGGGGTCGTCCTCCTGCCAGGGGGCCTCGCCGCTGCCATCGAAGACATAGTCGGTGGAGTAGTGCACCAGCGGGCAGCCCAGGGCGCGCGCCTCCTCGGCCAGGGCGCCGGGCGCCAGCGCATTCACCGCCTGGGCAATCTCCGGTTCCTGCTCGGCGCGGTCCACCGCGGTGTAGGCCGCCGGGTTGATGATCAGCTGCGGCGCGAGTTCGCGCACGCGGGCCCGGATGACGGCTGGCGGCGCGCTCAGGTCGAGCACCGAGCGGTCGGCGGCGATGAGTTCGCCCAGCCCGGCGAGTTCACGGCGCAGGGCGTGGCCGACCTGGCCCGCGGTGCCGGTGATCAGGATTCTCATGGTCAGGGATAGAGCGGTGCGTCGGCCAGCGCCAGGCCGACCTGGTCCTTGGTCGAGAGCACCGGCTGCTGGCCCGGCGCGAGCGGCCAGCGCACGCCCACCGTGGGGTCGGACCACAGCACGCAGCGCTCATGCTGCGGCGCGTAGTAGTCGGTGGTCTTGTAGAGGAAGTCGGTGCGCTCCGAGAGCACGAAGTAGCCGTGGCCGAAGCCCGGCGGCACCCAGAGCATGCGCTTGTTCTCGGCCGAGAGGATGAAGCCCTCCCAGCGTCCGAAGGTGGGCGAGCTGCGCCGCAGGTCGACCACCGCGTCGAAGACCTCGCCGGTGACCGCGCGCACCAGCTTGCCCTGCGGCTGCTCGATCTGGTAGTGCAGGCCGCGCAGCACGCCGCGGGCCGAGTGGGAGTGGTTGTCCTGCACGAATGCGGCGCTCACGCCGGTGGCCTGGGCGAAGGCGCGGGCGTTGAAGCTCTCGAAGAAGAAGCCGCGGTCGTCGCCGAACACGCGCGGTTCGATCAGCACGACGCCCGGCAGGCTGGTGGCGATGATGTTCATGCGTGAGTGCCCTCGGGCTCAGAAGATGCGTTCGCGCAGCAGGCCGAGCAGGTACTGGCCGTAGCCGCTCTTGGCCAGCGGCGCCGCCAGCTGCTCGAGGGCAGGGCCGTCGATCAGGCCCATGCGGTAGGCGATCTCCTCCGGGCAGGCGATCTTCAGCCCCTGACGCTTCTCCAGGGTCTGCACGAAGAGCGAGGCCTCGATCAGCGATTCATGGGTGCCGGTGTCGAGCCAGGCGTGGCCGCGGCCCATCACCTTCACCTCGAGCTGGCCGCGTTCGAGGTAGACCCGGTTCAGGTCGGTGATCTCGAGTTCGCCGCGGGCGGACGGCTTGAGCTGCCGGGCCACCTCGACCACCTGGCTGTCGTAGAAGTAGAGCCCGGTGACCGCGTAGCGCGACTTCGGCTGCGCCGGCTTCTCCTCGAGGCTGACCGCCCGGCCGGCGGCATCGAACTCCACCACCCCGTAGCGCTCCGGGTCCTGCACCGCGTAGGCGAAGACCGTGGCCCCGTGGCGGCGGCCGGCCGCCTCGGTGAGGTCGGTGGCCATGTCGTGACCGTAGAAGATGTTGTCGCCCAGGATCAGCGCGCAGGGCGAGCCGTTGATGAAGCGCTCGCCGATCAGGAAGGCCTGGGCCAGGCCGTCGGGCGAGGGCTGCACGGCGTAGCTCAGGCTCAGGCCCCAGCGCGTGCCGTCGCCGAGCAGCTGCTCGAAGCGCGGCGTGTCCTGCGGGGTGGAGATGATCAGGATCTCGCGGATGCCGGCCAGCATCAGCGTGGCCAGCGGGTAGTAGACCATCGGCTTGTCGTAGACCGGCAGCAGCTGCTTGGACACCACCTGGGTGGCCGGGTGCAGCCGGGTGCCGGAGCCGCCGGCGAGGATGATGCCTTTCATGCGAAGCCTTCCGTGCGATGTCGCCCCTGGGGACGGTCGGCATGCGCCGCTGAGCCGGCGCCGCCGCGGGTGCTCAGCGCGCGCCGTAGTTGCGGCTGATCCATTCGGTGTAGCGGCCTGAGGTGATGCGCTCGACCCAGCCGGGGTTGGCCAGGTACCAGGCCACCGTGCGGCGCAGGCCCGAGGCGAAGGTCTCGGCGGGTTGCCAGCCGAGCTCGCCGGCGATCTTGCGCGCGTCGATCGCGTAGCGCCGGTCATGGCCGGGCCGGTCGCGCACATGCGTGATCAGGCGGGTGCGCGGGCCGGCCGGGTCGGGGCGCAGCTCGTCGAGCAGGCGGCACAGCGCATGCACCACGGCGATGTTGGTCATCTCCTGGTTGCCGCCGATGTTGTAGGTCTCGCCCGGGCGGCCAGCCTGCAGCACGCGGCGGATGGCGGCGCAGTGGTCGCCCACGTAGAGCCAGTCGCGCACGTTCAGGCCATCGCCGTAGACCGGCAGCGGCTTGCCCGCCAGGGCGTTGCCGATCATCAGCGGGATGAGCTTCTCGGGGAACTGCAGCGGCCCGTAGTTGTTGGAGCAGTTGGTGGTGAGCGTGGGCAGCCCGTAGGTGTGGTGCCAGGCCCGCACCAGATGGTCCGATGCCGCCTTGGAGGCCGAGTACGGGCTGTTCGGCTGGTAGGCGGTGGTCTCGGCGAAGGCGGGGTCGGTCGGACCCAGCGAGCCGTAGACCTCGTCGGTGGACACATGCAGGAAGCGGAAGGCGGCGCGCTCACCCTCGGGCAGCGCGGCCCAGTATTCGCGGGCGGCCTCGAGCAGCGAGAAGCTGCCCTCGATGTTGGTGCGCATGAACGCCGCCGGCCCGTGGATGGAGCGGTCGACGTGGCTCTCGGCGGCAAAGTGCACGATGGCGCGCGGCTTGTGCTCGCGCAGCAGGCCCAGCACCGCGTCGCGCTCGCAGATGTCCAGGCGCACGAAGCGGTGCCCGGGGTGTTGCTCCAGTGGCGCGAGATTCTCGAGATTGCCCGCGTAGGTGAGCAGATCGAGGGTGAGCACGGGCTCGTCCCCCTGGGCCAGCCAGTCGAGCACGAAGTTGGCGCCGATGAAGCCGGCGCCGCCAGTGACGAGGATCATGACGGGTTCCGCAGGAGTAAACGCTTATTATCCCCGGTCGGGGCAAAGTTCCGGTTGCCCACGCTCGTCAGGATACCCGGCCGATGACCGCACTCGAACAGCTCAGGCAGCACACCACCGTGGTGGCCGACACCGGCGATTTCCTCGCCATGCGGGCCTTCGCGCCGCGCGATGCCACCACCAACCCCTCGCTCATCCTGAAGGCCGTGGCCCGCGAGGAGTACCGCGGCCTGCTCGCCGAGGTGGTGGCGGCGCATCGGGGCGATGCCCCCGACATGCTCGCCGACCGGCTGATCGTGCGCTTCGGCGGGGAGATCCTGAAGATCATCCCGGGGCGGGTCTCCACCGAGGTCGACGCGCGCCTGTCCTTCGACACCGAGGGCACGGTGGCGCGGGCGCGCCGGCTGATCGAGCTCTACCGCGACGCCGGCGTCGATCGTCGCCGGGTGCTGATCAAGGTGGCCGCCACCTGGGAAGGCATCCGGGCCGCCGAGCGCCTTGAGAACGACGGCATCGCCTGCAACCTCACCCTGCTGTTCTCGTTCGCGCAGGCGGTGGCCTGCGCCGATGCCGGCGTGACCCTGGTCTCGCCCTTCGTGGGCCGCATCTACGACTGGTACCGGGCGCGCGATCGCGTGGACTACCTGCCCGAGAACGACCCCGGCGTGCTCTCGGTGCGCCGCATCTACCAGTACTTCAAGAAGTTCGGCTATCCCACCGAGGTGATGGGCGCGAGCTTTCGCAACCTCGGGCAGGTGATCGCGCTGGCCGGCTGCGACCTGCTCACCATCAGCCCCGAACTGCTCGGCGAACTGCAGGCCTCCAGCGCTCCGGTGCGTCGGCGGCTCGATCCGGCGCAGGCGCAGGCCATGGCGATCGAGCGGGTGCGCTTCGACGAGAAGCACTTCCGCTTCGAGCTCAATGAGGACCCGATGGCCAGCGACAAGCTGGCCGAGGGCATCCGCCTGTTCGTGGCCGATGCCCGCAAGCTCGATGCGCTGATCGCCTCGGCCTGAGCGCGCCGGGGGCTGCCTCGGCTCGCGCGTGCCGGGGACCGCCTCGGCCAGAACGCGCCGGCGCCGCGTCAGCGGCCGGTGCTGCCGAATCCGCCTTCGCCCCGCGCGCTGGCGCTGAAGCTGTCCACCACCTGGAAGGCCGCCTGCGCCACCGGCACCACCACCAGCTGGGCGATGCGCTCGAAGGGCTCGATCCGGAAGGCCTCCTGGCCACGGTTCCAGCACGAGACCATCAGCTGGCCCTGGTAGTCGGAGTCGATCAGGCCGACCAGGTTGCCCAGCACGATGCCATGGCGATGGCCCAGGCCCGAGCGCGGCAGGATGAGGGCGGCGTAGCCGGGGTGGCCGATGTGGATGGCCAAGCCGGTGGGGATGAGTTCGGTCTGGCCCGGCGACAGCGTGAGCGGCGCCTCGAGGCAGGCGCGCAGATCGAGGCCCGCGCTGCCGGGCGTGGCGTAGGCGGGCAGCCGCTCGGCCATGCGCGGGTCGAGCACCCGCAGGGCAACGGTGAGCGGGCTCATGGCGCGGTGGGCGCGGCCAGGCGCTGCGCGATCTCGGCCACCAGCTGCGCGGCCAGGGCCTGCTTGCTCGCTCGCGGCAGGCGCTGCTGGCCCTCGGCATCGATCAGCAGCAGCTCGTTGTCGTCCTGGCCGAAGGTCTCGTGCCCGATGTTGGCCACCAGCAGCGGCACGCCCTTGCGGGCGCGCTTCTCCTGGCCGTTGCGCGCCAGGTCTTCGCTCTCGGCGGCAAAGCCCACGCAGTAGGGCGCGGCCGGCCGCGCCGCCACCTCGGCGAGGATGTCGGGGTTCTGCGCGAACTGCAGCACCGGCGGCTGACCGTCGGGCGTCTTCTTGAGCTTGCTGCTGCTGGCATTGGCCACCCGCCAGTCGGCCACCGCGGCCACGGCCACGAACAGGCCGGTGCGCGGGCCCGGCGCATCGAGCTGATCGATGACGGCCTGATGCATCTGCCGCGCGGTGCGCACGTCCACCCGATGCACGCCGCGCGGGGTGGGCAGCGGGGTGGGGCCGGCCACCAGCGTGACCTGCGCGCCCGCCTGCCGGCAGGCCCGCGCGATCGCGAAGCCCATCTTGCCGGAGGACAGGTTGGTGATGCCGCGCACGGGATCGATCGGCTCGAAGGTGGGGCCGGCGGTGATGAGCGCCGACACCCCGGCCAGGCGCTGCGGCACGAAGTGGGCCACGATGTCCTCGGCGATCTGCTCGGGCTCGAGCATGCGGCCCTCGCCGGTCTCGCCGCAGGCCTGCTCGCCGCTGGCCGGCCCGAGCAGGTGCACGCCATCGTCGCGCAGCCGGGCGATGTTGCGACGGGTGGGCGCCTGGGCCCACATCTCGCGGTTCATGGCCGGCGCCACCAGCAGCGGGCGGCTGCGCGCCAGGCACAGCGTGGAGAGCAGGTCATCGGCCAGCCCGTTGGCCAGCTTGGCGAGGAAGTCGGCCGAGGCCGGCGCGATGACGATGGCATCGGCCCGGCGCGAGAGCTCGATGTGCGCCATGCCATTGCCGATGCGCGGATCCCACTGATCGGTGAACACCGGCTGGCCGGTGAGTGCCTGGAAGGTGGGCGGCCCCACGAAGCGGGTGGCGGCCTCGGTCATGACCACCTGCACCGTGGCGCCGCGGCGCTGCAGCTCGCGGGCGAGCTCGGCGGCCTTGTAGGCGGCCACGCCGCCGGTGATGCCCAGCAGCAGATGACGGTTGCGCAATTCCATGGAGCCCCCGGATGGTGGCGGATTCAGCGGCCGCGGCGCACCCGCCGCAGTTCGTCGAGGATGAGCAGGGCGGCGCCCGCGGTGATCGCCGAGTCGGCGACATTGAACGCCGGCCAGTGCCAGCTGCCACGGTACACCAGCAGGAAGTCCACCACCTGACCGAGCCATAGCCGATCGATGACGTTGCCCACCGCGCCGCCCAGGATGAGCGTGAGGCCGAGCGCGAACAGCCGCTGGTTGCCGTGGCGCCAGAGCATCCAGGCGATGACCACCGCGGCCACCACCCCCACCACGGTGAAGAACCAGCGCTGCCAGCCGCCGGCCGAGGCCAGGAAACTGAAGGCCGCGCCCGGGTTGAAGAGCAGGGTGAGGTCGAACCAGCCGGCCACCACCGGCAGCCGTTCGCCCGGCGCGAAGGCGCGCAGCACCAGCAGCTTGGTGAGCTGATCGAGCACCACCACCCCCAGCGCGAGCAGCAGCCAGCCGCCCAGGGGCTGGCGGCTGCGCGCCGAGGTGATGCCGTCGCGGCGACGGGTGCGGCGGGCCATGGCCGGGCGCTCAGGCGGCGTGGCGGGCTTCGCCGGCGCCGAACAGGTTGCTGGTGCAGCGCCCGCACAGCGTGGGATGCGCCGGGTCGTGGCCGACGTCGGGGCGCAGATGCCAGCAGCGCTCGCACTTGGCATGCGCGCTGGCGGCCACGCTCACCGAGGCCGGCGCATCGGCCGCGGCCTCGGCCAGGCTGGCCTGCGAGGTGATCAGCACGAAGCGCAGGTCATCGCCCAGCGTGGCCATCAGCGCCCGGTCTTCGGGCGACAGGTGCAGGGTGACCTCGGCCTGCAGCGACGAGCCGATCACGCCGGCCGCGCGTTGCGCCTCGAGTTCCTTGAGCACCAGCGCGCGCAGCTCGCGGATGCGGGTCCAGCGGGCCAGCAGCTGCGCGCCATCGGCCGGCGCCGGGAAGGCGTGCCAGGTCTGGGTGAAGATGGTCTCGCCATGGTCGCGGTGCAGGCGCGGCGCGAGCAGCGGCCAGGCCTCCTCGGCGGTGAAGGACAGGATGGGCGCCATCAGGCGCAGCAGCCCGTGCGCGATGTGGTGCAGCGCGGTCTGCGCCGAGCGCCGGGCATGGCTGCCGGCGGCGGTGGTGTAGAGGCGGTCCTTGAGCACGTCGAGGTAGAACGCGCCGAGGTCCTCGGAGCAGAAGGTCTGGAGGCGCGACACCACCGGGTGGAACTCGAAGCGGGCGAGATCGGCCTCGATGCCGGCCTGCCACTGGGCGGCCAGCGCCATCGCGTAGCGGTCGATCTCGAGCAGCCGGTCCACCGGCACCAGGCCGCGATCGGCATCGAAGTCTGCAAGGTTGGCAAGCAGGAAGCGCAAGGTGTTGCGGATGCGCCGGTAGGCCTCGACCACCCGCTTGAGGATCTCGTCGGAGAGCGAGAGCTCACCGGAGTAGTCGGTGGAGGCCACCCACAGCCGCAGGATCTCGGCGCCGAGCGTGTCGGACACCTTCTGCGGCGCGATCACGTTGCCCAGCGACTTGCTCATCTTGCGGCCTTCGCCGTCGACCACGAAGCCGTGCGTGAGCAGCGCACGATAGGGCGCCCGGCCATCGGTCATCGACGCGGTGAGCAGCGACGAGTGGAACCAGCCGCGGTGCTGGTCGCTGCCCTCCAGGTACATGTCGGCCGGGAAGTGCGACTGCTCGCGGTGCGAGCCGCGCAGCACCGTGGCGTGGGTGGCGCCGGAGTCGAACCAGACATCGAGCGTGTCGCGGTTCTTCTCGTAGTGCGCGGCCTCGTCGCCGAGCAGCTCGGCCGGGTCGAGCCGCTGCCAGGCCTCGATGCCGCCGGTCTCGATGCGCTGCGCCACCGCCTCGATCAGCTCGGGCGTGCGCGGGTGCAGCGCGCCGGTCTCGCGGTGCACGAAGAAGGCCATCGGCACGCCCCACTGTCGCTGGCGCGAGAGTGTCCAGTCGGGCCGGTTGGCGATCATGCCGTGCAGCCGGGCCTTGCCCCAGGCGGGGTAGAACTCGGTGGCCTCGACCGCCTTGAGCGCGGTCTCGCGCAGCGTGGCGCCGCCCTCGCGCGGGGTCAGGTCCATGCCGGCGAACCACTGGCTGGAGGCGCGATAGATGATCGGCGTCTTGTGCCGCCAGCAGTGCATGTAGCTGTGCGTGTAGCGGCTGGCCGAGAAGAGGCGGCCCAGGCTGCGCAGGTGCTCGACGATGCTCGGGTTGGCCTTCCAGATGGACTGCCCGCCGAACAGCGGCAGCGAGGCCGCGTAGCTGCCATCGCCCAGCACCGGCTGCAGCACCTCGGCGTCGCTCATGCCGTAGCGCTTGCAGGAGAGGAAGTCATCCACGCCGTAGGCCGGCGAGGAGTGGACCAGGCCGGTGCCGGTGTCGGTGGTGACGTACTCGCCCAGGTACACCGGCGAGGCGCGCTCGAAGAAGGGATGGCCGAAGCGCACCTGCTCGAGGGCGCGGCCCTGACAGCGCGCGATCGTCTCGCCGGGCAGGCCCCAGGCCTGCAGGCAGGCCTGCACCCGCTCGGCGGCCAGCACCAGCAGGGTGTCCTCGCCCTGCCAGACCGTGCGCACCAGCGCGTAGTCGATCTCGGGGTGCAGGTTGAGCGCCTGGTTGGCCGGCAGGGTCCAGGGGGTGGTGGTCCAGATGACGGCGAAGCCGCGCTGCAGCGGCAGGGCCGACAGGCCGAAGGCGGCGGCCAGCGTGCCGGCCTGATCGGCCAGGAAGGGGAAGCCCACGTCGACCGCGATGTCGGTCTTGTCGGCGTACTCGACCTCGGCCTCGGCCAGCGCCGAGCCGCAGTCGAAGCACCAGTTCACGGGCTTCAGGCCGCGATAGACGTAACCCTTCTCGAGCAGCCGGCCGAGCAGGCGAAGCTCGTCGGCCTCGTTGCGCGGCGCCATGGTGAGGTAGGGGTTCTCCCACTCGCCGAGCACGCCCAGGCGGATGAAGTCCTTTTTCTGACGGGCGATCTGCTCGGTGGCGTAGGCGCGCGAGCGGCTCTGCACCAGATCAGCCGGCTGGTGCTTGCCGAACTGCTTCTCGATCTGGATCTCGATCGGCATGCCGTGGCAATCCCAGCCCGGCACGTAGCGCGCATCGAAGCCCGACATCTGGCGGCTCTTGACCACCATGTCCTTGAGGATCTTGTTGACCGCGTGGCCGATGTGCAGGTCGCCGTTGGCGTAGGGCGGGCCGTCGTGCAGCACCCACAGCGGCCGACCGCGCGAGAACTGGCGGATGCGCTGGTAGGTGCCCTTGTCCTGCCAGTCCTTGACCCAGCCGGGCTCGCGGCGGGCGAGGTCCCCGCGCATGGGGAAGGGCGTGTCGGCGAGGTTGAGCGTGTCGCGGTACGAGCTCGCGCCCGGCGCGGCACCGCGCGGGCTCTTGGCCTGATCGTCAGCCATGGGGGGTTCCTGGGTCAGATGCCGAAGTGGTCGCGCGCGTCGCGGGCGTCGCGGTGGATCTGCTCGACCATGAGGTCGAGGTTGTCGTAGTGGCGCTCCTCGCGCAGCCGCGCGATGAACTCCACGCTCACCAGCGCGCCATACACGCTGGCGGAGAAGTCGAACACATGCACCTCGAGCAGCAGCCGGCCGTTGTGCTCGACCGCGGGGCGGGTGCCCAGGCTGGCCACCGCCGGCAGCGGCCGGGGCCCCAGGCCATGCACCTGCACGATGAAGATGCCGGCAACGGCCGGATTGCCGAAGGGGATGCCGATGTTCAGCGTGGGAAAGCCCAGCGTGCGCCCGAGCTTGCGGCCATGGATGACATGGCCCGACACGCAGTAGGGATGGCCGAGCAGCTCGCGCGCGCGGGCGAGATCGCCGGCGGCCAGCGCCCGGCGCACCGCCGAGCTGGAGTAGCGCTCGCCGTGGTCGGCAATGGTGGGCATGCGCTCCAGGCCGAAGCCGTGGCGGGCCGACAGGCTGGCGAGCAGATCGAAGTCGCCGCGGCGCTGCGCGCCGAAGCGGAAGTCGTCGCCGATCAGCAGATGGCGGGCCTGCAGGCCGTCCACGATCAGCCGCTCGGCGAAGGTCTCGGCCGGCATGGCCGCGAGCGTGGCGTTGAAGTGCGCGATGCACACGCGGTCTATGCCGCAGGCGGCCAGCGCGCCGAGCTTGTCACGGCCGGTGAGGATGCGGGCCGGGGCAGGGCCCGCGCCCGGCCGGTTGGCGGCGAAGTACTCGCGGGGGTGGGGCTCGAAGGTGAGCACGCAGGCCGGCAGGCCGCGCTCGCGGGCCACGCTCACCAGACGCTGCAGCACCGCCTGGTGGCCGCGGTGGACGCCATCGAAGTTGCCGATGGTCAGCGCGCAGGGCTGGCGCTGATCGGCCGGGGGCAGGCGGCGAAAGACTTGCATCGGGAACGCGTTGGAAGGGATGGGCGGCCAGAGCCGGGCTGGAATCTGGTAAAACTTTGAATTATAAGGCTTTCCGGAGAGCCTTGGGCGACGTGATGCTAAGATTCGGTCATGCCGATGTCCGATCCGCCGTCGCCGGCCACCGTGCCGCGCGTGGCCCTGCTGGTCTCGGGCAGGGGGTCGAACCTCCAGGCCATCGCCCGGGCCGCCGCCAGTCAGGCCTGGCCGGCGCGTCTGGCGCTGGTGCTGGCCCACCGGGAGGACATCCCGGCAGTGCAGCGGGCCCGCGAGCTTGACCTGCCGGTGCGCATCCTACCCCTGAACCCGGCGCTCGACCGGCCCGCCCAGGACGCGCAGATCAGCCAGTGCCTCGACGAGGCCGGCATCCACTGGGTCGTGCTCGCCGGCTACATGCGCATCCTGTCGCCGGCCTTCGTGCGCCGCCATGCCGGTCGCCTGGTCAACATCCACCCCTCGCTGCTGCCTGCCTTCCCCGGTCTGCACACCCACCGCCAGGCGCTGGCGGCCGGGGTCAAGCTGCACGGGGCCACGGTGCATCTGGTCGACGAGGCGGTCGATGCCGGGCCCATCCTGGCGCAGGCCGCGGTGCCGGTCCTGCCGGATGACGACGAGGCCACGCTCGCCGCGCGGGTGCTGCAGGCCGAGCATCGCCTGTATCCGCCGGTGCTGCGCGCGCTCTTCGAGGGGCGTCTCGCGGTGAATGGCCGGCGGGCACGCTGGATGGGTGCCTCGCCCTCGACCGACCCGCTGCTGCTCTGGGTGCCGGTGGCATGAAGCCGCGCGCTTCGCCCGCCCGCCGGCCTTCTCGCGGCGATGCATCCTCGCGCCGGGGCGACACGCCCCTGGGGTTCGGCCCGCTGGCGCAGGCCGCCATCGGCCAGATGCTCAGTCTCGAGGAGCCGGCTGACCAGCATCTGCGCCGCTTCTTCGCTGCCCACCCCGCCATGGGCCGGTCCGACCGCGGCCGCCTGGCCGAGATGGCCTATGACATCCTGCGCCAGCGCCGGCTCTACGCCCACCTGGCCCAGAGCGGCAGCGGCCCGCTGCCAGCCCGCCTGATCGCCGTCCATCAGGCTCGCGAGCGCCTGGTCACCGACGGGCTCGCGCCGGCGGTGCGCCTGAGCCTGCCCGACTGGCTGGCCGAGCGCCTGGGCGCGGCGCTCGAGCCTGCGGCGCTGGAATCGCTCGGCGCGGCGCTGCTGCAGCCCGCGCCGCTCGATCTGCGGGTCAACCTGCTCAAGTCAGACCCCGCGGCTGCGCTGGCCGCCCTGGCGGCCGAAGGCATCGCGGCGCAGCCCCTGGCCATCGCGCCGCTGGCGCTGCGGGTCGAGGGCAAGCCGGCGCTGGAGCGGACCGCCGCCTTTCGCGACGGACTGGTCGAGGTGCAGGATGCCGGCAGCCAGTTGCTGGCGCATCTGGTGGCGCCGCGCCGCGGCCAGACCGTGGTCGACTTCTGCGCCGGCGCCGGCGGCAAGACCCTGGCCCTGGCCGCGCTGCTGCGCGGCAGCGGCCAGGTCTTTGCCTGTGACGTCTCGGCGGCGCGGCTCTCGCGCATGCGGGCGCGCCTGGCCCGCTCCGGGGCCAGCAATGTCCAGCCCTTCGGCATCGACAGCGAGCGCGATCCCAAGCTCGACCGGCTGGCCGGCCGCGCCGACGCGGTGCTGGTCGATGCCCCATGCAGCGGCACCGGCACGCTGCGTCGCAACCCCGATCTGAAGTGGCGCTTCGATCCCGGCAGCCTGGCCGCGCTGGGGGCCAGCCAGCGCGCCATCCTGACGGCGGCGGCCCGGCTGGTGCGCCCCGGTGGCGCGCTGATCTACGCCACCTGCAGCCTGCTGCCCGAGGAGAACGACGCGGTGCGCCGCGACTTCGAGCGCGAGCATCCCGGCTGGACGGTGGAACCCGCCGCCGGGTGTCTGGCCCGTCAGTCCGTGCGCCTGCCGCCGACTGCCGAGGTGCACGAGGCGCTCGCGCTGCGCACCGACCTCCACGGCACCGACAGTTTCTACGCGGTGCGCTGGCTGCGCCCGGCCTGAGCCCGCCGAGCCCCGACCTTCTTCAGCGACCATGATCTCGTTCTCGCCCCTTCTCAAGAGCCTCTGGACCGACCTGCAAAGCCCGGCGGCGCTCTGGCAGGTGGCTGTCATCGTCGTCTGCCTCCTGGTGGCGCGCTGGCTGGAGCGCGTCATCCTCGAGCGCTGGCGCCGCGACCGGGCCGCGGCCCTGGCGGCGCAGGCGGCGCTCACCGGCGAGACCGCGCCGGCGGCCGACGGCGCAGACACGGCGCCGCTGCCGCCCGAGGATGCCGATGCGTCGCGGACCGGCGGGCCGGGCCCGACAATGCCGGCGGCGGCAGCTGCGGCTCAGGACCATCCCGCGGCGTCAGCCGCTGCACAGGATCATCCCGCGGCCCGCCGCGCCGCGTCTGCGGCGCGCTCGGCGGTCGGGCGGGTGCTGTTCCCGGCCTGCGCCGCGGCGCTGATGGCCGCGGCGCAACCCCTGCTCGCCATCTGGCAGCACACCAGCCTGCTGCATCTGGTCGCGGTGCTGGCCGGGGGGCTGGCGCTGGCGCGTGGCATCGGCCACATGGTGGCGCGCATGGCGGGTTCCTCCACCGCGGCCTTCTTCCTGCGGCTGTTGGCCGGCATGGTCTGGCTGACGGTCGCCCTGCACGTCACCGGCTATGCCGACGACGTCGTCGCCCTGGCCGACTCGATGCAGATTCCGGTCGGCAAGCAGCGGGTGTCGGTCTGGACCATCCTGTCGGCCGGTTTCTGGGTGCTGGCCACGCTGCTGGGCGCGCTCTGGCTGGGCAGCCTCGTCGAGGCCCGTCTGCTGGCGGTCGATGCCGGCGACCTGAGCGTGCGCGTGGTGCTGGCCCGGGTGATGCGCGCCCTGCTGCTGCTGCTGGCCCTCATGATCGGCCTGTCGCTGGTGGGGCTCGACCTGACCGCGCTCTCGGTGTTCAGCGGCGCCCTGGGCGTGGGCATCGGCCTGGGCCTGCAGCGCATCGCCAGCAGCTACGTGAGCGGCTTCGTGGTGCTGCTCGAGCGCCGGGTGCGCATGGGCGATTTCGTCACCGTCGACAAGTACCACGGGCGGGTCAGCGAGATCCGCACGCGGTTCACCGTCATCCGCTCGCTCGAGGGCTGGGAGTCGATCATCCCCAACGAGATGCTGATGGCCAATCCGGTGCAGAACTTCTCCAAGCAGACCTCGGCCCGGCTGCGCAGCAGCGTGACGGTGGCCTATGGCACCGACCTCGATCGCCTGTTTCCGCGCCTCGAGGCGCTGGCCCGTGCCCATCCGCGCGTGGTGGCCGACCCGCCGCCCCAGGCCATGCTCTCGGGTTTCGGCGCCGACGGGCTGGCCCTCGATCTGGCCTATTCGATCACCGACGGCGAGATCGGGCGCCCGGTGGTGCAGTCGGAGATCAACCGGGCCATCCTCGCCGCGCTGCGCGCCGATGGCATTGAAATTCCGTATCCCCAGCGCGAGATACGGTTCTTGAACCCCCCCGCCGCGGGGTACACTGCGCGGGAAAACTGACGCACCCTGGAGTGCCACCTTGCTCGATTCGCTGCTTTCCTTCCTCGATACCGGTCTGCTGGATTTCTCCGGCTGGCAGATCGTGGGCTTCACCCTGCTGACCACGCACATCACCATCGCGGCGGTCACCATCTACCTGCACCGCTGCCAGGCGCACCGGGCGCTGGATCTCCACCCGCTGGTCTCGCACTTCTTCCGCGCCTGGCTCTGGCTGGGCACCGGCATGGTCACCCGCGAGTGGGCGGCCATCCACCGCAAGCACCATGCCCGCTGCGAGACCCCCGATGACCCGCACAGCCCGCAGACCCGCGGCCTGCGCAAGGTGCTCCTCGAGGGGGTCGAGCTCTACCGTGCCGAGGCGGCCAACCGCGAGACCATCGAGAAGTTCGGCCACGGCGCGCCCGATGACTGGGTCGAGCGTCATGTCTACTCCCGCCACTCGTCGCTGGGCGTGTACCTCACCCTGCTGATCGACGTGCTGCTGTTCGGTGCGATCGGCCTCACCGTTTTCGCGGTGCAGATGCTCTGGATCCCCGTCACCGCGGCCGGCATCATCAACGGCATCGGTCACTTCTGGGGATATCGCAACTGGGACAGCCCCGACG
>JBIKWU010000055.1:0-17763 GCA_044356115.1 Burkholderiaceae bacterium | reverse complement strand
CCGGGCGGCCGGGTCGACGTCATGGATGGCTGCGGTCACGGCCTTCACGCAGTGCCCGCATGACATGCCCTTCACCTGCATGCTGATCATCGTCCGCTCCTGGATGGGGATGCGGCCATGATAGCGAGCCGGCCCGCCGGCCGGCATTGACATCGCGCATTGGCCGCGCGCGCGTGTCGGCGCTATGGTGCGACCATGACCGAAGCCCTCGCCGAGACCTCCCGCCCTGCCGCCACGCCGGATGCCGCGCCCGCGGCCATGCCCGTCATCCAGGCGCTCTCGCTCGACATCACCGGCATGACCTGCGCGGCCTGCGCGGGCCGCGTCGAGCGGGCGCTGGCCCGCGTGCCGGGCGTGAGCGATGCCAGCGTGAATCTCGCCACCGAGGTGGCGAAGGTGCGATTCCAGGGGGACGGGCCGGGCCTGGACACGCTGGTGGCGGCGGTGGACAAGGCCGGCTATCACGCCGAGCCGCACCGGCCGCGCGCGGCGCTGCAGGCCGATCAGCAGGCGGCCGACCGGCGCGCCGCCTGGCAGGTGCTGGCGGCCGCGCTGCTGTCGGCGCCGCTGGTGCTGCCGATGCTGCTCGCGCCGCTGGGCATCCACGCCATGCTGCCGGGCTGGTGGCAGTTCGCGCTCGCCACCCCGGTGCAGTTCGTGTTTGGCGCTCGCTTCTACAAGGCCGGCTGGCACGCCGCGCGGGTGGGCGAGGGCAACATGGACCTGCTCGTGGCCATCGGCACCAGCGCGGCCTGGGGCCTGTCGATGCAGCAGCTGCTCGCGCACGGCGACGGCCACGGCACGCACCTCTACTTCGAGGGCGCGGCGGTGGTGATCACGCTGGTGATGTTCGGCAAGTGGCTGGAGGCGCGCGCCCGCCGGCGCACCACCGACGCGATCGCCGCGCTGCAGTCGCTGCGGCCCGATCAGGCGGTGCTGCGGCGCGACGGCGAGGCGGTGACGGTGCCGCTGGACGCGGTGTTCGTGGGCGATGCCCTGATCGTGCGGCCCGGCGAGCGCATCCCGCTGGACGGCACCATCCTCGAGGGCGAGACCCGGGTCGACGAGTCCCTCATCACCGGCGAGAGCCGGCTTCGCGAGCGCGCGCCGGGCGACGCGGTGGTGGGCGGCGCCATCAATGGCGAGGCGCTGATCGTGGTGCGGGTGAGCGCGGTCGGCGCCGAGACGGTGCTGGCGCGGATCATCCGGCTGGTGGAGGACGCGCAGTCGCGCAAGGCCCCCATCCAGCGTCTGGTCGATCGGGTGAGCCGGGTCTTCGTGCCGGCGGTGCTGCTGGTGGCCGCGGTCACCCTGCTCGGCTGGGGGCTGGGCACCGGCGAGTGGTCGCGCGCGGTGCTCAACGCGGTGGCGGTGCTGGTGATCGCCTGCCCGTGCGCGCTGGGTCTCGCCACGCCCACCGCGATCATGGCCGGCACCGGCGTGGCCGCGCGCCACGGCATCCTGATCAGCGATGTCCAGGCCCTCGAGACCGCGCATGCGGTCACGCTGGTCGCCTTCGACAAGACCGGCACCCTCACCGAGGGCAGGCCCAGCCTGCGCGCCTGCGAACCTGCGCCCGGCGTCGACAGCCGCTGGCTGTTCGGGCTCGCCGCGCGGGTGCAGGCCGGCAGCGAGCATCCGCTGGCGCGCGCGGTCACGCAGGCCGCGGCAGCAGCGGGCATCGTGCCGGCGTCGCCGGCCGGCGGCGTGCGGGCGCTCGCCGGCCGCGGGGTGTGCGGCGAGGTCGATGGCCAGCGGGTCTGGATCGGCAGCGCGCGTCTCTTCGCGAAGGCGGGCCTGGCTGACGCCGGCCTGCAGGCGGCCGCCGAGGCGCACGCGGCGGCCGGCGCGACCGTCTCGCTGGTGGGCACCGGCTCGCGCGATGCCGAGGCCCCCGCGCGGCTGATCGGCCTGCTCGCGTTTGGTGATGCCGTCCGCCCGGGCTCGGCCAGGGCGATCGCGCGGCTGCGCGCGATGGGCATCCGGACCGCGATGCTGAGCGGCGACAACCGCGGCGCGGCCGAGGCGGTGGCCGCGCAGCTCGGCGTCGACGAGGTACGCGCCGAGCTGCTGCCCGAGCAGAAGTCGGCGGTGATCGCCGCCTGGCGCGCGCAGGGGCGGGTGGTGGCCATGGTGGGCGATGGCGTGAACGACGCCCCGGCGCTGGCGGCGGCCGACATCGGCCTGGCGATGGCCAGCGGCACCGATGTGGCCATGCACACCGCCGGCATCACGCTGATGCGCGGCGAGCCCGGCCTGGTGGCCGATGCGGTGTCGATCTCGCGCCGCACCTGGACCAAGATCCGTCAGAACCTGTTCTGGGCCTTCGTCTACAACCTGATCGGGCTGCCCCTGGCGGCGCTCGGGCACCTCGACCCGGTGATCGCCGGTGCCGCGATGGCACTCTCGAGCGTGAGCGTGGTGGGCAATGCGCTGCTGCTGCGGCGCTGGCGCCCGCTCGCCTAGAGCGCGCGCCCGCCCAGGCGTTCGATCAGGCCGAGCAGCGCCGGCCGGTTGATCTGCGCCTTCACGCCGATGCACACCAGCCGGCCGGCAGCGACGGCGGGCTGCTCGCCATCGGTGGGGGCATCAGCCGGGTCTGCGGGATCGCGGGCGACTGCGTCATCGGTGACGGCGGGCGCGGGCGAGACGCTCACCGATCCGCCGGCGAGCTCCACCGCCCACAGCCGATCGCCCGGACCCAGCACGATGCCCTTGGCGCGCTCCAGACCCAGCCCCGGATCGGCGAGCTCGTGGGCCAGCCCGGCGAGGTCGACCGGGCCGTCGAAGCGGGCCGACACGCTGTCGAAGGCCAGCCGGGCGTCGCCGGCGGGCAAGGCACCGGGGCGCCGTGGCCGGCCGCGGAAGAGCGCGGGCCCGGGCTGGGCGTCGGGCGCAGGGCCGTGCCCGACGCCCTCGGCGCCGAACGGCAGCGGCGCCTCATGCGCGGGCGCCTGAGGCACGCCGGGCGCGATGTCGGCCAGCCAGGCCCGCACCTCGGCGGCGCGGCCGGGCGCGACGAGATCGTCGCGCGACAGCAGCAGCCGGTCGGCGCGCGCGATCTGGCGCAGCACCGTGTCGCCCACGTAGGTGTCGGCGGCGCGCTCGCGCACGGTGTTCAGATCGGCCAGCACGATCACCTCGCCCACCGCGAAGCCGCGGGCCAGGCGCGCGGTGGCGGCCACGGTGCCGGGCAGGGCCACGCCGCTGGTCTCGAGCAGCACCGCGTCGGGCCGCGGCTCGCGCGCGTGGAGCCGGCCGAGCGCGGCCACCAGGTCGCTGCCGAAGCTGCAGCACACGCACCCGCCGGCGAGCTCGATGACATCGTCGCGGCGGGTGACGATCAGGTCGGCATCGATGCCCACCTCGCCGAAGTCGTTGACCAGCACCGCGATCCGCAGGCCTCGGGCGCGGGCCTCGCGCAGCCAGCGATTGACCAGCGTGGTCTTGCCCGCGCCAAGGTAGCCGCCGATCACCACCAGGGGCAGGGCGGGGCCGGCGGCCTCCTCGGTGCTCATGCCCGCGCTGCCTCGAACACCCGGCCGCCCTGCACCGTGCCCCAGACGCCGATCTCGCGCAGCGCCGCCGGATCGACCGCGAGCGGGTCATCGTGCAGCACCGCGAAGTCGGCCCGCTTGCCGGTCTCGATGGAGCCGACCTCGCCGTCGAGGTGCAGGGTGTGCGCCGGTCCGAGCGTGACCGCGTGCAGCGCCTGCGCCGCGCTGATGCGCTCATGGCCGCCCTGCACGCGCCCCGAGCCGGTCAGGCGGTTGACCGCGCACCACGCGGTGAACAGCGGGCTCATCGGCGTGACCGGGGCATCGGAATGGATGGCCATGGGCAGGCCGATCTCGAGCGCGCTGCGGCAGGCGTTCATGCGCTCGGCCCGCTCGGGCCCCACCGTGGTGGCGTAGTGCTCGTCGCCCCAGTAGTAGTGGTGGTTGGCGAACAGGTTGACCGCCATGCCCAGGGTCTTCATGCGCCGCATCTGGGCCTGGCTGGCAAGCTGGCAGTGCTGCAGCGTGAAGCGGTGGTCGGGACTGGGGTGGCGGGCGAGCGCGCGGGCGAGGGTCTCGATGGCCAGTTCGGTGGCCTCGTCGCCATTGGTGTGGGTGTGGATCTGCACGCCCTGCGCCAGGGCCAGCTCGTAGGCCTGGGCGAGCTGCTCGGGCGCGATGTACCACAGGCCGTTGGGCGCGCCGTTGTGATAGCCGGGCGGGCGCAGGCGGGCCGAGAAGCCCTGGATGCTGCCGTCGGCCACCACCTTCACCCGGCCCAGCCGCAGCCGGTCGGAGCTCTCGGCGCGCAGCGCGGCGGCGCGCGCGATGGTGACCGCAGGCGGCTGCTCCATGAGCCGCAGCAGCGGCACCAGGCGCACCGGGAAGTCGGCCTCGGCGGTGACCCGCTGCAGCATGCCCAGCGCGCCCTCGGGCAGCGGGCTGGCCAGATCGGTGGCGGTGGTGACGCCCTGGCGCACGCACAGCCGCGCGAAGCGGCGCACCGCGTCCTCGTCACCGGCGAGCGCGGCACGATCCAGGCCCACCCGGTCGGCGACCGCGCCCATCGCCTCGGGGCCCTTCATCTCGCCGGTGGGCAGGCCGTCGGTGCCCAGCGGCACCCCGGGGTGATCGATGCCGGGCCGCAGCCAGCCGGCAGCCTGCAGCGCGGCGCTGTTGACGTTCAGGATGTGAAGGCTGGCGTGGGCCACGCCGATGGGCCGCGTGCGGCTGACCTGATCGAGATCGGCACGGGTGCAGCGCTGATTGCCGAAGTAGATCGGGTCGAGGCCCCAGCCCACCAGCGGCGTGTCGGCCTGCGGCAGGTCGCGCTGCGCCTCGCGCAGCCGCTCGATCACCGCGGCGATCGAGCGCGCGCCCGGCCAGGTGCGGCCATCGGGGTCGGTGCGGTCGTGCCAGCCGACATAGACATAGCGCCAGAGCGCGCCTTCCATGAGGTGGGTGTGGCCTTCGACGAAGCCGGGCACCAGCACCTTGTCGGCGAAGCGTTCGTCGAGCCGGGCGGGGCCCCAGCCGGCGAGCTCGGCGGGCGTGCCGGCGCCCAGCACGATGCCGTCGCGCACCGCCACGTGGGTGGCCTGCGCTCGGGCCGGGTTGAGGGTGTGGATGAGGCGGGCGCGGAACAGGGTGATGGTCATGCGGCGAGTGTAATCGCCCCGGGCGTGGGATCATGGCGGATGGATGCGGCGCCGGAACCGGCTGGCCCGCCCCTCTCGCCGGAGACCCGCCATGGCCCCCATCCCTGCACGACGACGCGCGTTGCACGCGCTCGCGGGTGCGGCGGCGGCCGGACCCCGGCCCGACTGATCACGCGAGCAGACCATGTCCTCAGGCATCGATGTCCTGGTGGTGGGCGGCGGCAACGCCGCGCTGTGCGCGGCGATCACCGCCCGCGAGGCCGGCGCCAGCGTGCTGCTGCTGGAGTCGGCGCCCCGCGAGTGGCGCGGCGGCAACTCCATGCACACCCGCAACCTGCGCTGCATGCACGAGTCGCCGCAGGATGTGCTCACCGAGGCCTACCCCGAGGAGGAGTACTGGCAGGACCTGCTCAAGGTCACCGGCGGGCTCACCGACGAGTCGATGGCCCGGATCGCCATCCGCGATTCCTCGCGCTGCCGCGACTGGATGCGCCGCCACGGGGTGCGCTTCCAGGAGTCGCTCTCGGGCACCTTGCACCTGAGCCGCACCAATGCCTTCTTCCTGGGGGGCGGCAAGGCGCTCGTCAATGCCTACTACCGCAGCGCGCAGGCGCTGGGCGTGCAGGTGCGCTACCAGTCCGAGGTGCGCGGCCTGCGCCTGCGCGAGGGCGTCTTCGAGGCGGCGCTGGGCGAGGGCGAGCCCATCCGCGCCCGCACCTGCGTGATCGCCAGCGGCGGCTTCGAGTCCAACCTCGACTGGCTGCGCGAAGCCTGGGGACCGCCGGCCGACAACTTCCTCATTCGCGGCACCCGCTACAACATGGGCGTGGTGCTGCGCGCCCTGCTCGATGCCGGCGCCGACCGCATCGGCGACCCCACGCAATGTCATGCGGTGGCCATCGATGCCCGCGCCCCGAAGTTCGATGGCGGCATCTGCACCCGGGTGGACTGCGTGTCGCTGGGCGTGGTGGTCAACCGCGACGGTGAGCGCTTCTACGACGAGGGCGAGGACTTCTGGCCCAAGCGCTACGCGATCTGGGGCCGGCTGGTGGCGCAGCAGCCCGACCAGATCGCCTACTCGATCATCGACGCCAAGGCCGCGGGCCGGTTCATGCCGCCGGTGTTTCCGGGCGAGCGCGCCGATACCCTCGAGGCGCTGGCCGATCAGCTCGGCCTGCCGCGCGAGCGGCTGCTCGCCACCGTCGAGGCCTTCAACCGCGCCTGCCGTCCCGGCCGCTTCGACCACGCCGTGCTCGACGATTGCCGCACCGAAGGCCTCGCGCCGGCCAAGACCCACTGGGCGCTGCCGATCGACACCCCGCCGTTCTCGGGCTACGCGCTGCGGCCGGGCATCACCTTCACCTACCTGGGCGTGAAGGTCGATGCCAGCGCCCGGGTGTGTTTCCAGGGCCGCCCCAGCCCCAACCTGTTTGCCGCCGGCGAGATCATGGCCGGCAACGTGCTGGGCAAGGGCTACCTCGCCGGCATCGGCATGACCATCGGCACGGCCTTCGGCCGGATCGCCGGCGCGGAGGCCGCTCGTGCAGCGCTTGCTTGAAACCATCGAACTCACCCGTGCCGAGTCCGAGGTCGGACGGGTGCTGCAGATCTGCAATGCCTGCCGCTATTGCGAGGGCTTCTGCGCGGTCTTTCCCGCCATGACCCGACGCATCGCGTTCGAGCGGGGCGACATCCACTTCCTGGCCAACCTGTGCCACCAGTGCGGTGCCTGCCTGCACGCCTGCCAGTACGCGCCGCCCCATGAGTTCGCGGTCAACGTGCCGCAGGCCATGGCCGCGGCCCGGCTCGAGACCTACCAGCGCTATGCCTGGCCGGCGCCGCTGGGCGCGCTCTACCGGCGCAGCGGGCTGACGCTCTCGCTGGCCCTGGCGCTGGCCTTCACGCTGATCCTGCTGATGGCCCTTCAGGGCGGGCAGGGTCTCTGGCGCGCGCCCAATGGCGGCAACTTCTACGCGGTGTTCAGCCACGGCACGCTGGTCAGCCTGTTCGGCGCGGTGTCGGCCTGGGCGGTGCTCGCGCTCACCATCGGCGTCATCCGCTTCTGGCGCGAGGGCTGGCGCGAGATCTCGGCGGGCTCGCCGCGACCCGAGCCGGGCCAGCCCGGCCCCGGCCTGGCGCCGGCCGGCGAGGCCGCGCGCCAGGCCCTGAGCCTGCGCTACCTCGACGGCGGTCACGGCGAGGGCTGCCACGACGCCGATGACCGCCCCACCCACTGGCGTCGGCGCTGGCATCACCTCACCTTCTGGGGCTTCATGCTGTGCTTCGCGGCCACCAGCGTGGCCACGTTCATGCACTACGGGCTCGGTCAACCCGCGCCCTATCCGGTGACCAGCCTGCCGGTGCTGCTGGGCATCGCGGGGGGCATCGGACTGGTGGTGGGGCCGCTCGGTCTGGCCTGGGTGTCGCGGCGCACCGACCCGCGCCAGTCGGTCCCGCATCAGCGGGCGCTCGACCGCGGCTTCCTGGCGCTGCTGTTCCTCACCTCGGTGACCGGCCTGGCCCTGCTCGGGTTTCGCGACACCGCGGCCATGACCGTGCTGCTCGTGGCCCACCTTGGCGTGGTGCTGGCGCTGTTCGCCACGCTACCCTACGGCAAGTTCGCCCACGCGCCCTTCCGGGTGGCGGCGCTGCTGCGCCACGCGCTGGAGCGCCGTCTGCCCGACCGGCTGCGGCTGGCCGGCGACTGAGGTCTGTTCATGCTGCGCCAGCTCTTCCGGTTCGACCAGAGCCACCTGCACGTCTTCGAGCGCGAGATCGCAGCCCGCAGCAATCGGCTGGGCGCGGCTTACGCCGCGCTCGCCAGCCTCGCCTACGGGGTGGTGTACTGGGTGATCGGGCCGGCGGAGTTCGTCCCCGCCAATCTGATCGGCGGTCTGCTGCTGGCGGCGGTCGCGATCCGGCCGCCTGCCAACCCCGGGCTCGGTGTATTCCTGGTGGTCAATCTCGCGCTGCTGATCCTCGGTTACCAGATGGTGCTGATCGGTGACCTGATGCACGCGGCCGTGGCGTGGCTGGTGGTGCCCTCGGTCACGGTGCTGATGATCGGCATGCGGGCGCTGGGCATCTACCTGGCGCTGATCAACATCGGCCTCGTGCTGCTGGTGATCGTCGGCAAGCATCTCGGGTGGATCGTGCCGAGGGTCTCCCTGGTGCATGGTGAACTGCAACTCGCCTTCTCGCTGATCGCCGCGCAGGGTCTGATCCTGCTGATCGGGCTGCTGATCCTGCGCGCACGCGACCTGCTGGTGGTCGAGATCGGCGAGCGCACCCGGCAGCTGGCCGAAGCGCTTGATCATGCCCGCGCCGCGCGCGCCGAGGCCGAGGCCGCGCGCAACGAGACGCTGGCAGCGAGCCGCGCGAAGGAGGAGTTCTTCGCCAACCTCACGCACGAGATCCGCACCCCGCTGGCCGGGGTGGTGGGTGCGGTCTCGCTGCTGAAGCCGGCCGAACTGCCCCCGGGGCAGCAGCGGATGGTCGAGGGCATCACCGCCAGCGCCGCTGAGCTCGCCGAGGTGGTCGAGGCGATGCTCGACCATGCCAAGCTGAGCGCCGGTCGCTTCAGTGCCGAACGCGTGCCTGTGCCCGTGGTCGACCTGGTGAACTCACTTTCCTCGCTCATGAGCGACCGGGCCAGACGCCGTGGGCTGCAACTGTCGATCGACGTCGACCCGGGCACGCCGCCACGGCTGCTCGTCGACCCGACCTGGCTCAGGCGCATCCTGGTCAATCTCATGGCCAATGCGGTCAAGTTCACCGCCGCGGGGTCCGTGTCGGTGCGTCTGCGCATGGTCGCGCCGGGCGAGCCTGCCTTGCCGGGCAGTGACCTGACCCTGGTGGCCGAGGTCTCGGATACCGGCATCGGCATTCCGGCCGACAAGCTCGAGGCCATCTTCCAGCCCTTCGTGCAGGCCGACGCGTCGATCACCCGGCGCTTCGGCGGTACCGGGCTTGGTCTGGCGATCTCGCGGAGGCTTGCCGAGCTGATGGGCGGGACGCTCGAGGCCGCGAGCGTCGAGGGCAAGGGCTCGCGCTTCGTGCTGCGCCTGCCGGTGGCGCTACCCGACGGGGCGGCAGCAACCGGTGGCGATCCGGCCGTGGCGCCCTCGGGTCAGCCGATGGGCGCGCCCGTGCCCGTCGCGTCGGGCGCGGACGTGCAGCGCGTCCTGCTGGTGGAAGACAATCCGGTCAATCGCATGGTGGCCGGCGAGATGCTCACCATGCTGGGCTGCTCGGTGAGCCTCGCCGAGGACGGCCAGCAGGCGCTGCAGCGGCTGACCGAGTCGCCGGTCGACCTGGTCCTCATGGACCTGCAGATGCCGGTGATGGACGGGATCTCGGCCACCCGCGCCCTGCGCGAGCGCGAGCGTGCGCAAGGCCTGCCTCGCACCCGCGTGATCGCCCTCAGCGGCAACTCGGCCGCCGACTACGGCGAGGCCTGCGTGCAGGCCGGCATGGACGGCTTCCTGGTCAAGCCGGTCTCGCTCGACTCCCTGCGCGCGGTGCTGCAACCGGCACCGCCCGCCGACATGCGCGCGTAGCATCCGGCACGCACACTGACGGATCGTGTCCTTGCCGGCCGCCTGTCCGTCCGTCCGTCTGCCCGCTTTCATGCCCGCCAGCCGCGTTGCCTGCCGCTCGCGCTTTCGCGCCATGCCGAGCGAGGCGATCGCGCGCCTGCGGGCGCTCGGCGGCCTGCTGCTCCTGCCGGCGCTGATGCTCGCGCTGACCTCGGCTCCGGCCCGCGCGGCCAGCGACCCGGCCGACCGTGACGTCTGGATCCAGGCCACCTACGTGCGGCAGTTCAAGGAGGGTTTCGCGGCGCCTTACACCGGCCCGCGCAGCCTGCTGCCGCAGGCCGAGAACAGCTACTCCTTCACCACCACCGTGGCGCTGGGCTGGCGCCCGTCGCCGGGGCTGGAGCTCTACCTCAACCCGGAATTCAGCCAGGGCGTGCCGCTGTCGGCGCTATCGGGCCTGGGCGGCTTCACCAATGCCGAACTCACCCGCGCCGGCACGCCGCATCTCGCGTCCTACGTGGCCCGCGCCTTCCTGCGGCGTACCTGGGGCCTGGGCGGCGGTACCGAGTCCATCGAGTCCGACATCAATCAGCTGGCTGGCACGGTCGACCGCCGCCGCATGGTGCTCACCCTGGGCAAGCTGCCGGTGATGGATCTCTTCGACGACAACCGCTACGCCCATGACCCGCGCACCCAGTTCCTGAACCTGTCGTTCGTCACGCACGGCGCCTTCGATTTCGCTGCCGATGTGCGCGGGTATTCCTGGGGCGGTGTGCTGGCGTATTTCGAGGGCGACTGGGCGGTGCGCGCCGGGCGCTTCGCCCAGCCGCGCGAACCCAACCAGATGGCGATCGACCCGCGGATCGGCATCCACTACGGCGACCAGATCGAGCTCGAGCGCGGTCACCGGCTTGGGGAGCGCCCGGGCCGGCTGCGCCTGCTGGTGTTCCGCAATCAGGCCACGATGGCCTCCTACCGGGATGCGCTGGCGCGGGCCCAGGTCCTGGGCGGGCCGCCCTCGCTCGACGCGGTGCGCACCGGTCGGCGCGACAAGCGCGGCATCGGCCTGAACCTGGAGCAGGAGCTCGCGCCCGGCCTGGGCCTGTTCGCGCGGGCGATGCGGGCCGACGGCGGCACCGAGGTCTATGCCTTCGCCGAGATCGACCGCTCGGTCTCGGCCGGGCTGTCGCTGGAGGGCGGCCGCTGGGGCCGGCCCGCCGACACCCTGGGCATCGCCGTGGCGCGCAACGGCATCTCGGGCGCGCATCGCGACTATCTCGCCGCCGGCGGTCTCGGATTCTTCGTGGGCGATGGCCGCCTCAATCCGGGTTCCGAGCGCATCGTCGAGGCCTACTACCGGCTCTCGCTCGGCGCCGGCGCATGGCTGAGCTTCGGCCATCAGCACATCGTGAATCCCGGCTACAACGCCGATCGCGGCCCGGTGTCGGTCTCATCGGTGCGCCTGCAGTGGCAGCGTTGAGCGCAGCGGCTTGACGCGCGAGGCGTGCGGCTTCAGGCAAGATGCGGCGCACACGCGGATCACCGCGGCCCCATCTCCGGAGACCAAGCCTTGAACGCCCCCGAGTCTGCCGACCTGTCGTCGATTCCCTTCCGGCACGTCGAGTTCCTGCCCCGCGACATCGAGACCGAGCGCCGTGCCGACGGCAGCATCGTGCTGCGCTCGCGCATCCCGCTGGCACCCTATGCCGCGCACGTGCCCGCGCTGCTGCGGCGCTGGGCCCGCGAGGCGCCCGAGCGCACCTGGCTCGCGCAGCGCCGTGGCCCGGCGCGGGAGTGGCTGCGGGTGAGCTACCGCGAGGCGCAGGCGCGGGTTGATGCGCTGACCCAGGCGCTGCTCGATCTGGCGGTGCCCGATGGCCGACCGGTGATGATCCTCAGCGGCAATTCCATCGAGCATGCCCTGATGGCGATGGCCGCCATGCAGGCGCGCCTGCCGGCCACGCCGGTCTCGCCGGGCTATTCGCTGATGAGCCAGGACCATGGCGTGCTGCGTCAGGTGTTCGAGCTGCTGCAGCCCGGCGTGGTCATGGTGCAGAACGCGCGGCAGTTCGAGCGCGCCCTGCGCGCGCTCAATCTCCAGGGCGTCACGCTGGTCCACGTCGACGATCCGGTGCCTGATCTGCCCAGCCGCGCCTGGGCCGACCTGGCCGCCACCCCGGTGAGCGCCGCGGTGCAGGCCTCGGTGGACGCGATCGGCCCCGACACCGTGGGCAAGTTCCTGCTCACCTCGGGCTCCACCGGCACGCCCAAGGCGGTGATCAACACCCAGCGCATGATGTGCGCCAACATCACCATGGGCCAGCAGGCGCGGCCTCGGCAGCCCGGTGATCCGGCGCCGGTGGTGCTCGACTGGATGCCCTGGAACCACACCATGGGCGGCAATGCCAGCTTCAATGCCGTGCTCGCCGATGGCGGCACCCTGCACATCGACGATGGCCGGCCCACGCCCGAGCTCTTCGGCGAGTCACTGCGCAACCTGCGGGAGCTCTCGCCCACCTACTACGCCAACGTGCCCGCCGGCTACGCCATGCTGGTGGCCGCGCTCGAGAAGGACGATGCGCTCGCGCAGGGCTTCTTCCGGGACCTGCAGATCGTGGGCTATGGCGGCGCTACGCTGCCCGATGACCTCTACCTGCGCTTCCAGCGACTGGCGGTGCGTCATACCGGCAAGCGGCTGGTCTTCTTCACCGGCTGGGGGTCCACCGAAACCGCGCCCACCGCCACCTGCACCTACTGGGCCACCGAGCGGGTGGGGCTGATCGGCCTGCCGTTCCCGGGCGTCGAGCTCAAGATGGTGCCGATCGCCGACAAGTACGAGCTGCGCCTGCGCGGCGTCACCGTCATGCCCGGCTACTACCGTCGGCCCGACCTCACCGCGGCCGCCTTCGACGAGGAGGGCTTCTATCGCATCGGTGATGCCGGGGTCTTCGTCGATCCGGCCGATCCTGCCCAGGGTCTGGTGTTCCGGGGCCGCGTGGTCGAGGACTTCAAGCTCATGACCGGCACCTTCGTGCAGGTGGGCTCCCTGCGGGTGGCCTGCGTGGCAGCGGCCTCGCCGGTGGTGCAGGACGCGGTGGTCACCGGCCACGACCGGCAGTGGGTGGGCCTGCTGGCCTGGCCCAATCTGGTAGCCTGCCGGCAGTTCATCGGCCAGCCCGAGGCCAGCTTCGAGCAGGTGGTGGCCGACCCGCGGGTGCGCGAGCGTGTGCGCGAGGGGCTGGCCGCGCACAACCGGGCCTTTCCGGGCTCGAGCACGCGGATCCGGGCGGTGGTGCTGATGGCCGAGCCGCCGTCGATCGATGGCCGCGAGCTGACCGACAAGGGCTACATCAACCAGCGTGTGACCATCGAGCGGCGCGCCGCCCTGGTCGAGCGGCTGTACGCCGAACCGCCGCACCCCGACGTGATCCTCGTCGACTGAGTCAGCGGCGCTGCGCCTGCACCTGCTGCGCCGACACCGGCGCGGCCTGGTGGCCCCAGCTGGCGCGCAGGTACGAGACCAGCGCGGCCACCTCGGTGTCGTCCAGGCGGTGGGCGAAGGGCGGCATGCCATGAGGCCGCGGCCGGCCGGGGATGTCCGGCCCGAAGCCGCCCTCCAGGATCAGGGTGATCAGGTTCTCGGGTCGGCTCAGGCTCAGCGCGCGGTTGCCGGCCAGGGCCGGCCAGGCGGCCTTGCCCTCGCCGCGCTCGCCGTGGCAGTCGGCGCAGTGGTCGCGGTACAGCGCGGCGCCGCGCGCGCCGGCCGGTATGGCCGCGGCGGCCGGGGCGGGCGCGCGCACGGGCTCGAGCGGCAGTGCGCGCAGGTAGTGTGCGATCGCCAGGCGGTCGGCCTCGGTCAGATGCCGCGTGCCCTGGCTGATCACCTCGGCCATCGGCCCGCTCGCGCGCCCGCCGGCGGTCCGCCCGGTGGCCAGCCAGTGCGCGATCTGCGGCGCCGACCAGTGCTGCACGCCGGCCTCCTGCGGTGACTGCAGCGAGGGCGCGTACCAGCGGCCCGCGTCCACCAGCCCGCCGCTGGCCGGGCCCATCGGCTGCGTGGCACCCAGCCGGTCGCGCGGGGCATGGCAGGCACCGCAGTGGCCCAGCACCTCCACCAGGTAGGCACCACGCTGCCACTCGGGGGGCCGCGCGGGGTCGGGGGGTGGCCCGCCCGGCCGGAAGTACAGCGCGCGCCACAGCGCGAGCGCCCACTGGGTGCCGAAGGGCCAGCGCAGCGCGTGCGGCTGCGCGGGCTGGTGCACCGCGGGCTGGGTGCGCAGCCAGGCCAGGATGGCATCGCTGTCCTCGGCGCTCATCCGGGTGTAGTACGGATACGGAAAGGCCGGTGACAGCAGCCGGCCATCGCGCGATCGCCCTTCATGCAGGGCACGTCGGAAGTCCTCGGCGCGCCAGGCGCCGATGCCGGTGGCCGGATCGGGCGTGAGGTTGGTGCTGCGCACGGTGCCGAAGGGTGTCTCGATCGCCCGTCCGCCCGCCAGCGGCGCGCCGCCCGGCGCGGTGTGGCAGGCCACGCAGTTGCCGGCCTGCGCGAGGTAGGCCCCGCGCGCGATGCGCGTGTCGGCGCTCGAGGGCGGGGCCGATGCCGGCATGGCGCTGCCGCAGGCGAGGGGCGGGTCTCGTGGCGCCTGCCGGGCCGGCGTCGCCGGCACCGGGACCGGCTGCGAGGCCAGCCAGGTGGAGACCGCGCCCACATCCTCGGGGGTCAGCCGCGCGGCGATCTGGGCCATGCAGTCGGGCTCGGGGGCGCGCCGCTGATGGTTGCGCCAGGCGCCGAGCTGGGCGTTGAGATAGTCGCGCGGCAGCCCGAGCAGCCCCGGGGTGGCGGGCAGTGTGCCGGTCAGGGCCTCGCCATGGCAGCTGACGCAGGCCGGCAGCCCGCGGGCCGGGTCGCCGCGCATCACCAGCGTCTGTCCGTGGCGCAGCAGCGGCGCCGGCGCGCCACTGATCTGCGGCGGCGGATAGGGCAGCGTGATGGCCGCGAAGTGACCGGCGATCTCGCCCAGGTAGTCGTCACTCAACGGCGCGAGCAGGCGTTGCATCGGGGCGTGCTGGCGTCGCCCGTCCCGGAACGCGAGCAGCTGGTTGCGCAGGTAGTCGGCCGGCTTGCCCGCGATGCGCGGCAGGTAGCCGGCGCTCGAGGCCCTGCCTTCGGGGCCGTGACAGGCGGTGCAGGCGCGCAGCCGATCGGTGAGGTCTTCGGCGCAGACCCTGGCGGGCGGCAGCGCGGCCAGCACCGTCGCGCACAAGGTGGCGAGCAGGCGCAAGACACGGCTGACAGAGGGCGCGGCCATCGGGGTCCGGAGCTTGGCGGCGCGAGTTGGCCGCGCTGGCAAAACCGTGCATCTTAGCGGGATCGACAGACAGGGAGACGGCATGGCACGGGCAATGGTCAGCGCGGCGCAACCCGAGGCGGTGGAGGCTGGCCTGGATGTGCTCAGGGCGGGCGGCAATGTGATCGACGCCGCCATCGGCGCGGCCCTGGTGCAGACCGTGGTCGACCCGCAGATGTGCGGCATCGCCGGCTTCGGCTCCATGCATGTGTGCCTGCCCTCGCGCGGGGTGCACACCGTCATCGACTTCCATGGTCGCGCGCCCCTGGCCACCCGCCCCGACATGTGGGCCGACCGCATCCTGGGCGAGTGCGACGACGGCTTCGGCTTCCTGCTGCGCGATCAGGTCAACGAGATCGGCTACCAGTGCATGACCACGCCGCTCTCGCTCAAGGCCTTCGACGAGTCCCTGCAGCGCTTCGGCACCCGCTCGCTGGCCAGCCTGATGGGCCCGGCCATCGCCTACTGCGAGGACGGCTTCGCGGTGCGTCCTCGCGTGCACGAGTTCTGGATGCAGCCGGCCATCTGCGGGCGCATCGAACGCATCCGGGTGCTGCGCGATCACCCGGCGGCCGCGAAGATCTACATGCGCCCCGATGGTCGCCCGCTCCGGGTGGGCGACACGCTGCGCAACCCCGACATGGGCCGTACCCTGCGTCGCATCGCCGAGCATGGCGTGGCCGATTTCTACCACGGCGAGATCGCCCGGGAGATCGCCCGCGACATGGCCGCGCACGGCGGGCTGATCACCCTCGAAGACCTCGCCGGTTGCGCCACCGAGACCGGCGCGCCGCTGATCACCCACTACCGCGGCCATCGCGTGGCCACCAACCCGCTGCCCGGCGGGGGCGTGATGATCGTGCTCATGCTCAACATCCTCGAGCACTTCGATCTGGCCGCCATGGGGCACAACTCGCCCGAGTACATCGCCACCGTGTCCGAGGCCATGAAGATCGCCACCGTCGACAAGGACGCCCGGATCGGCGACCCGCGCTTCGTCGACGTGCCGCTGGCCGAGCTGTGCTCGCGCGAGTACGCGGCGCGCATGGCCGATCGCATCCGCCGTGGCGAGAAGACCCCGGTGCCCCGGCTCAACCCCGGTGGCCGCGAGAGCCGCGAGACCACCCATGTGTGCGTGGCCGACAGCGAGGGCAACAGCGTCACCATGACCCACTCGCTGGGTTCGTCCTCGGGCGTGGTCACCGAGGGGCTGGGCTTCATGTACAACAACTGCATGATGGTGTTCGATCCGCGGCCCGGCCGGCCGGGCTCGCTCGCCCCGGGCAAGGCGCGCTTCTCGGCCATGTCGCCCACCATCGTGTTCCGTGGTGACAAGCCCTTCTTCCTGGTGGGCGCGCCCGGCGGCACCACCATCACCATGGGCAACCTGCAGGCCATCCTCAACGCGGTCGACTTCGGCATGAGCGCCCACGAGGCGGTCAGCGCGCCGCGCTTCTGCACCACGTCCGACACCATCGAGCTCACCAACCGCATCCTGCGCAGCACCGAGGCGGCGCTGCGCGCGCGGGGGTATCCGGTGCAGCGGCATCCCTTCAGCTACATGTCGCCGCTGGTGCATGCCATCCGGCTGCGCGATGGTCAGCTCGATGGCGGTGCGGACCCCGCGGGCGACGGCATGGCGCTGGGCCTCTGACCCGGCGGGTTGATCATGCGCCTGCAGGCGGACTGATCGCCGACCCGGTACGCGACCACCGAGCCGCCAGCGCGTCCAGAATGGCGCGCGGATCGGGCTCTTGCCGCACGCGCAGCCGCTCCTCCATCTGCCGACCGAGACGGCTTGCGAGCCGGATCAGCGGGCGCCCCGAGGCCCAGTGCCGCATCGGTGTGTGCCCCGCCAGCACCCGCGCCACCCGCGCGGGATAGTGGCGGGTGATCTCGTCGAGCGTGACGGCAGGTGGTGGCGCGGCGTGCTCGTCGCGCCGGAACACCACCTCGATGTTGCCGCCATCGGCGCTGGTCCAGGTCGACACCACCGACAGGCCGCAGTCGATGCCCAGCCTTGACAGCGTCGGAATGCCCCAGGTGGTGACATGCGCGCGATGAAAGCTGTGCGATGGTGACTGGCAGGTCGCCTCCACGTTCGGCACCTCGATCACCAGGTGGCCGCCGGGCACCAGCCAGTCATGCAGCACCGTCATCACCTCTCGCGGATGCGCCAGGTGCTCCAGCACGTGATAGAGCGTGATCAGCTGGCAGCTCCCGGGGGCATGCGCCTCGCGCGCGATCAGGCCCTGGCGCACCGGCAGGCCGAGCCGTTCGCGGGCATGGGTGGCATAGCCCTGATTGGGCTCCAGGCCCTCGGCCGGCACCCCGGCGCCGTGGATCAGCAGGTACAGGGTCTCGCCGCCGCCGCTGCCCACGTCCAGGGTGCGCGGGCGATCGGCCAGCAGCACCCGGATGCGGTTCAGGCGTTCGAGCGCGACCCGTCCGGCGCGCAGCACATGGTGGCTGCGCGGCGTGACCACGCCCTTGTAGTCGGTGCGGTAGGCATGCTGGTACCAGGTGTCGAGGTCGGTCTGCGCGGGCATGGGGTCGGCGTGCACCAGGCCGCACAGGCCACAGAGCACGTTGCGCAGCGGCTGTCCGTCGCGGTCGCGCTCGGACACGGTCTGTCGAAGCCGGCCGCGGCACAGCGGGCAGGCGAGTGAATCGGACAGGGGGGCTCCTGAACGGCACGGGACGCGCGCGGCCGCGCGCG
>JBIKWU010000272.1:0-5319 GCA_044356115.1 Burkholderiaceae bacterium | reverse complement strand
ACCGACATGAAGGCGGAGAAGTCGCTGTCGTGGCGGTTGTCGCGCAGGAACATCTCGGTGGCCGGCAGCGCCGCCCACTCGGTGATGGCGTTCATCTTGATGGTCTGCGCCTGCTCCTCGGAGAGCAGCGCGGGATCGAAGCGCTCCCAGGGGATGTCGGTGTCGAAGTTCCACCGAACGCGCTCGAAAGACTTGAACAGTTCTGGGTAAAGCATTCCGCGGTCCCGGGAGTCAGCCCCGGATTCTAGCGCCCGGGCGCGGCGCCGGGTGAGCCGGAGCCTTGCGGGGGAATGGATTTCGTCTCGGCCGCGCGACGCCGGGCGATGTCAGGCTGGCCGAGCGCGCCTCAGCGGGCCGCGCCCTGTCGGCGCAGCCAGCGGAAGATCGCCCCGATCACCGGCAGGCGGGCGTAGAGTTCCTCGGCGGTGTCCCAGTAGTCGCGGTGCCAGCGGATCCGGCCGGCAGCGTCCAGCCGCAGGTGGCTGGCGCCGCGGATGCGCATCGGCGCGCCGCCCGCCCGCTGGAACTCGAAGTCCCAGGTGAGAAAGGCCTCGCGCGCGTCACCCACGCAGTCGTGCACCACGAAGCGCGGCTCGCGCACCTGCACGAACATGTGCGAGAAGATCCGCCCGATGGCCTGCGCGCCGGTCACCTCGTTGAAGGGGTCCTTGAACCAGGCATCCTCGGCGTAGATCTCGCCGATGCGGGCCGCGTGCCCGGGCGTGATCCCCTCGAAGAAGGCGATCACCGCCTGCAGGGCGGCGGGTTGGTCCGCGTGTCTCATGGCGCGGCGGTCTGGGTGCTGGCCGCAGGCCGGGCGCCGGTGATGCGACCCACCAGCGAGAAATACACCCGGTGCGGCAGCAGCGAGAGCAGCTTGAGCGCGAGCGTGAAGCGGCGCGGGAAGTGGATCTCGAAGTGACCGCGCTCGAAGCCCTCGATCATGCGACGCGCCGCCGCGTCCACCGGCATGAGCGCCGGCATCTCGAAGTCGTTGAGGTCGGTGAGCGGGGTCTCGACGAAGCCGGGGTTGATCAGATGCACGCCCACGCCGATCGGGTGCAGGTCCAGGTAAAGCGACTGCGCGAGATTGTTCAGCGCCGCCTTGCTCGGACCGTAGACCAGCGCGCGCGGCAGGCCGCCGTAGCCGGCCACGCTGGAGACGATGCCGATCGCGCCGGCGCGCTGGCTGATCAGCATCGGCAGCACGCAGGCCAGGCCGTTGAGCAGCCCGTCGACGTTGACCTGCATGATCCGTCGCGCCGCGGCGAGGTCGAAGTCGAAGGCCCGCATCGACTGGTAGGTCCCGGCCACCCAGACCACCAGGTCGATGCCGTGCCACTGCTCGAGGACCGCCTGGTGCGCGGCGCGGACCGCGGACGCATCGAGCACGTCGACCGGCTGCACCAGCGCCCGGCCCTCGCCGAGCGCTGCGCCGGCGAGTTCGCGCAGCGGCTCCTCGCGCCGGGCCGACAGTGCCACGCGTGCCCCGCGGGCGAGGAGCTCGCGGGCCAGCGCCGCGCCGATGCCGCTGGAGGCGCCGACGATCCAGACCCGGTGATCCTGCCAGCGGGTGATACGGGGGTTCAGGGGGGTGAACATGGCGGTCTCAGCGACGCGTCATCGAGAGCGTGACCTCGCCCAGCCGCACCCCGAGCTTGCTCATGGTGGCGCGGTTGAGCAGCACGCGGTCGTCGACCAGGAACATCCAGTCGTCGAAGTCGACATGCCAGGTGCGGCCCGAGACCGGCAGCGCCATGGTGTAGCGCCAGTTCAGGGCGTTGCCGCGGGCGTTGCCGGTGGCCTCGCCGACGACATCGGCCGCGGTGCCGGTGTAGCTGCCGGCCTGCCGGCGCTGCAGGGTCCAGACCCGCCGCTGGCGCTCGCCGTCGGACCACACGAAGGCCTCGTCGAGCGTGCCGGTGTCACCGCGCCAGCCGGCCTGGATCACCACGGTGAAGCGGCGCAGCACCTTGCCGCCGCGGTCCTGGACCATGCCCCAGCCATCGATCACGCCATCGAAGTAGCGGGTCAGGTCGAGCACCGGTTTCTGGTCGGCGTAGTCGGCAGGGTCGAGGCTGGCGCAGCCGGGCAGGGCTGCCGCCGCCGGCAGGGCGAGCCCGGCCAGCAGGGCGCGTCGGCGCAGGGGGGAGGTGGCAGTCATGGCAGGGCAGTCGCTTCGGGGGTGGGGTCGCGCAGGACGGTATCGGGCAGGGGCGCGATCAGCACGATCACGCCGGCCAGCAGCTTCAGGGCGCAGGGCAGCGCGGCGTAGGTCATCGACAGGGCGAGCCCGCCGCCTGGCTGTCCGGGGAGATAGCCCAGCAGTGAAAGCAGGGGCAGCGCCAGCCCGGCGGCTATCGCCAGGTTGAGCTTGGTGGCGAGGTTCCACAGACCGAAGTAGGCGCCTTCGCGGCGGCCGCCGTGGCCGGCGCCGTCGATCAGCGCGGCGAGCAGCGCGCTGGGCATCACCAGGTCGCTGCCCAGTGCCAGTCCGGTCATGGCGCACACCACGCCGAAGGCGATCAGGTCACCGCGACCCAGGCTGAGCGCCCACAGGAAGGCCAGCACCGAGAACGACATGCCCACCAGCCAGGCATTGCGCAGCCCGAGCCGGCGCGAGGCGGCGATCCACAGCGGCATGCCCAGGGCGCCGGCGAGGAAGTAGATGCCCAGCAGCACCGAGGTCTGGGTCTCGCTCGCGCCCAGCACGTCCTGGGTGAAGAAGAGCACCAGGGTTGCCGGGATGGCGGTGGCCACGCCATTGACCATGAACGCGGCCAGCAGCCAGCGAAATCCCGGATTGCCCAGCACCTCCCGCCAGCCCTGCCAGAGGTGACGATCGCCCGAGGCGAGGGCTGGCGCCGGACGCGGCACCGGCGCCGCGCGCATGAGCCAGGCGGCCAGTGCGGCCAGGCTCAGGAAGGCGGCGATCAGCCAGGGCGCCATGGCCGGGGCCATCAGTCCGGCGGCCGCGAGCACCCCCGCCAGTCCGAAGCCCTCCCGCACCGCGGTCACCCTCGCGCGCTGCGAGGCGGTGTCGGCCAGACCGGCGCCCCAGGCCTGATAGGCGATCGACACCGCCGAATACGCCACGTAGGTGATGCCCGAGGTCAGTGCCAGCCAGGCGGCGGCGGCCGTGCCCTGCACCGGCGGCAGGAACATCGCGCCAAAGCCCAGGGCCAGCACCGGCAGGGCGAGTTGGATCCAGCGGCGCTCGTCGCGGCGGCCCTGTACGCGGTCGGCATCGATGCGCGCGCCGATCAGCGGATCGACCAGGGCGTCGAGCAGCCGCATGCCGAACAGCACCGCCCCCACCAGCGCGATGTCGAGCCCCAGGCCGGCGCCGTAGAACGCCGGCACCATCACGAACACCGGCAGCTCGACCAGCGCGAGCGGCGCGCGCAGCGCGCCATAGGCGGCCAGGCGACGCAGCGGCAGGGCGGTGGTCAGGCTCATCGCGGCGCTGCGCCGGTGCGTGCCGTGACGGCCGGGTCGGCGAGCAGCGACCGGCGCAGGTCCGGAGCCACGGTGCGCGGATCGAGCCAGATCGCGAAGAAGGCCTCGACGAACTGGCGATCTTCCACCCGGCCGATCCGGGTGTCGTTCCGATAGAAGACTGCGCGACCCTCGGGCAGGTGCACGCCGGTGAGCCGATCGCCGGCGATCACGTCCGGGAACAGCCGGCGCATGGTCTCGAGCCAGCCGGTGCGCTGCGCCTCGGTGCCGAAGCCCATGCGCACCATTTCCTTCAGGCTCGCCTGCGCGATGTCCTCGCCCTGCAGCTTGCGCGCATAGCGCAACTCGAGCGCGAACGGTGTCCGCGTCCAGCGCTCGATGTCGACCCCGTCGGGCGTGACGAACAGTCGCGCGTCGTAGATCTGCAGCCCGAACCAGCGCAGCCGCCCCTCGCCAGCCACGCGCGGCTGACGCAGCAGGTCGGAGACCGCGATCGGCGCGCCGGCGGCCGTCGGGTTGGCCGTGGCACCGGCCTGACCGGGGGCGGTCTCGCTGGTCGCACCGGCGGGGCTCGCGGCGATCATCGCGGCCAGCAGCGCAAACGCTGCCGCCAGACGGCCCGGTCGCGCGCGGCTCATGTCGCGTCCCTTCCGGTGATGCCCGCCGCGCCGGCATGGCCCAGGGTGAACTGGATCACGTCGGTGCTGCGGTGGCGGAAGGCCGCCTCGCAGTAGGCGAGGTAGAACTCCCAGGTGCGGATGAAGCGCTCGTCGAAGCCCTGCCCGCGCACCGCGTCGAGCCGTTGCATGAAGGTCTCGCGCCATTGCGCCAGGGTGCGGGCGTAGTCCTGTCCGAAGGCGAATCGGTCGAGGACCTGCAGGCCGGCTCGGCGCGCCTGGGCCTCGAAGCCGGAGGGCGAGGGCAGCATGCCCCCCGGGAACACGAACTGCTGGATGAAGTCGGTGCCGCGGCGGTAGCGCTCGAACAGGCGGTCGTCGATGACGATGGTCTGCACCACCGCGCGTCCGCCGGGCACGAGGCAGCGGGCCAGGGTGTCGAAGTAGCGGGGCCAGTAACGCTCGCCCACCGCCTCGAACATCTCGATCGACACGATGCCGTCGTGGCGCTGCTGCTCGTCGCGGTAGTCCTGGAGCACGGCGCTCGCCTGGGCGCCGAGGCCGGCATCGGCCAGCCGCTGGTTGGCGAAGGCCAGCTGCTCGCGCGACAGGGTCAGGCCCTTCACCCGCAGCCCGGCGCGTGCGGCCTGCTCGGCAAAGCCGCCCCAGCCGCAGCCGATCTCGAGCACGCGGTCGCCGCTCTGCAGGCCGAGCTGGTCGAGGATGCGGCGGTACTTGGCGCGCTGCGCCTGCGGCAGCGGCAGTGCGGCCTGACCGCCGAAGAGCGCGCTGGAGTAGGTCATGGTGTCGTCCAGCCACAACCGGTAGAAGGCGTTGCCGAGGTCGTAGTGGGCCTCGATGTTGCGCCGCGAGCCACGCCGGCTGTTGTGCCTGATCAGGTGCCTGAGCCGGTCGATCAGCCGGGTGAACCCGTTGCCGTAGATCGCGGCCTCGAGGATGCCGCGGTTGGCCAGCATCAGGTCGAGCACGTCGATCAGCCGCTCGCAATGCCACTCGCCCGCGATCCAGCTCTCGGCGAAGCCGACATCGCCGCGTGCCAGGGCCGCGGTGAGCGGCTTCCAGCTGCGAAGTTGCAGGGGCACGGCGGGGTCGCCGGCGCCGAAGGTCAGGGTCTCACCGCCCGGCAGGGTCAGCAGCAACCGCCCATGGCCGAGCCGTCCGAGCAGGCGCAGCAGCGGGCGGGCGGCACGGGGCACCGAGTCGGGCAGGCGAACGTCGGACT
>JBIKWU010000271.1:0-5331 GCA_044356115.1 Burkholderiaceae bacterium | reverse complement strand
CGAAATCATCGTGTCGCGGATGATCCGAGACCGATTCCTCGGTGTCGACCGCGCCCGGCACCGGTCCGGCGCGCCGGACCGCGGTAAGCAGCAGGCCGACATCCGCCTCGGACAGTTCCGTCCAGCGGCCGCGCGCGAGATTGCGCGGCAGCCCGAGCGGGCCGAAGCGCACGCGCACCAGTCGGCTGACGGTGAGCGAGACCGCCTCGAACATCCGGCGCACCTCGCGGTTGCGCCCTTCGGAGATGACCACCCGGTACCAGTGGTTGACCCCGTCGCCGCCGATGTCCTCGAGCCGCGAGAAGGCGGCGGGGCCGTCATCGAGTTCGACGCCGTTCAGCAGCCGCTCGCGGGCTTCGTCGTCGATGCGCCCGATCACCCGGACCGCGTACTCGCGCTCCCAGCCGTAGCGGGGATGCATCAGGCGGTTGGCGAGTTCACCCGAGGTGGTGAACACCAGCAGGCCCTCGGTGTTGAAGTCGAGGCGGCCCACCGAGACCCAGCGGCCGCCCCGCACCTTGGGCAGGCGCTCGAAGACCGTGGCGCGCTGGCCGGGATCGTCGCGGGTGGTGATCTCGCCGGCGGGCTTGTGGTAGAGCAGCACCTTGGGCTGGGTGGCGATCACCTTGCGGTTGAGCGGGCGACCGTTGACCCGGACCTGATCCGTGGGGCCGATGCGCTGGCCGACATGGGCGGGCTGCCCGTTGACCGAGACCCGGCCGGAGATGATCAGTTCTTCCATGTCGCGGCGCGAGCCCAGCCCGGCATCGGCCAGCAGCTTGTGCAGCTTGGGACCGTCCTCGAGCCCGGGCCCGGCATCGGGCACGCCCTCGGGCGGCTCGGGCGGCGCGGTGACCATCGACTCGGCAAAGAACGGGATCGGCTCGGCCGGCTCCGGCGGCGGGGCCGGGCGACGGGGCGGGCGCGCCTCGGCAGGCCGGCGGGCCTCGCCGCCCGCTTCGCCGGCCTCACGCGGGCCGCCGCGGGCACCGCGCCGGCGGCCGCGCGGACCGCGGCCGTCTCCCGGTTCGCCCTCGGCGCCACGCCGCCCCCGACCGGGCCCCTCGCGCCGGGTGATCATGTTCGGCTGACGATCTCCCTCCTCGTCCTCGACCTGACCTTCCTCGGGCCGGTGGCCGGGCCTGGCCAGCGCCGCCTGGGAGGCGCTGGCGCCCTGGGCATCCGCCGGCATCGGCGCGCCAGCCGCCTCGGCCTTCACCCGCTTGGGCAGACGCAACTGCGGACGCCGCCCGGGTGGGAGGGCCGGCGCAGCCCCGTCTGGCGTGGCCACGCTGGCCGCCGCCGCCGGGGTGTCGACCATCGGGGTGGAAGGGGAAGTCTCGGGTGCGTCAGTGGGCAAGGCTGGGTCCTCCGCGCGTCAGGACGCGTCGCGGGGTTCGGAATCGGGGGGTGGGGCCTCGGCGCCGGCCGAGGGGGAGTCGGCAGGGTCGAAGGCGATCGATTGCTGCCCGAGGGCCGCCACCGCCTGCGCCGGACTCGCCGCGTCGGGCAGCAGTGGCAGATCGTCGAGGGAGCGAAGGCCGAGATCGTCGAGGAACTGGCGGGTGGTGGCGAAGAGGGCCGGGCGGCCGACGACATCCTTCTGCCCGATCACCTCGATCCAGCCACGGTCTTCCAGGGCCTTGACCACCGACGTGGACACGGTCACGCCGCGGATGTCCTCGATGTCACCACGGGTGACCGGCTGACGGTAGGCAACGATGGCGAGGGTCTCGAGCACGGCGCGGCTGTAGCGCGGAGCCTTGTCGGCCTGCAGGCGGCCCAGGAACTCGGCGATCTCGGGCGCGCTCTGGAAGCGCCAGCCGCTGGCCAGTTGCACCAGCCGCACGCCACGCCCCTGCCAGTCGGCCTGCAGGTCGCGCAACACACCCTCCACCTCGGCGGCGGAAAGCGACTGCTCGAACAGCCGCCGCAGGTCAGCGACGGCCAGGGGCTGCCCGGCGGTGAGCAGCGCCGCCTCGATGACGATCTTCGCCTGAGCGATTTCCATGCGCGTGGGGGCGCCTGCTGATCGGATGATGAAACCGGCGAACCGGGCGGCGCGGCCGGCCACGTGGCCGACAGAACGGGCGAAAGTCTGGGCAACCCGTTGCGCGTGCCCCGGGTACCCGGGGCGACCAGGACCGGCAGGCCCTGATGAAAAACCGTTGGTTGCGGGGGCAGGATTTGAACCTGCGACCTTCGGGTTATGAGCCCGACGAGCTGCCAGACTGCTCCACCCCGCGTCCGGAAGACAAAGACTATACCTCGGAACGCCCCTGCGGGGCAAGGCAAGGCCGGAAACCCGACCCGTGGCGCCCCCGCTTGGCACGCAACCGCGGCAGGGCGACACGGCGGCAAGGCGGCCCCGCTTGCCCGCGACCGCGCTGCGATACACTCGACCCGATCATTCACGGACGGTCCCGGATGCGCTTCTGTTCAGCTTGCGGCCAATCGGTCGAGCACACCATTCCCGCCGGTGACAACCGTCCGCGCTACTGCTGCGCCGGCTGCGGCACCATCCACTACCAGAACCCGCGCATGGTGCTGGGCACCGTGCCGGTGTGGGGCGAGCAGATCCTGCTCTGCCGCCGCGCCATCGAACCCCGTTACGGCTTCTGGACCCTGCCCGCCGGCTTCATGGAAAACGGCGAGAGCACCCATGAGGGCGCGCACCGCGAAACCATCGAGGAAGCCGGTGCGCAGATCGAGATGGGCGATCCCTTCTCCATCCTCGACGTGCCTCATGTCGATCAGGTCCACATGTTCTTTCTGGCCAGGGTGCTCAACGAGCGCTTCGACCCCGGCCCCGAGAGCCTGGAGGCGAAGCTCTTCAGCGAGGCGGACATTCCCTGGGACCAGATCGCCTTCCCGACTGTCACGCATACCCTGCGGTGGTTCTTCGAGGACCGTCGGGCCGGCCAGTGGCGGCTGCATACCCAGACCTTGCGTTACGACCGCCGCCCCCGGGCCTGAGAGCCAGCCGCCCACCCGACACCGACCCTCCTGGTCGACCGTGCGCCTGCGCGTGCCCTGGGTCAGTGCCGACGACCCGCTGCCACCGCCCGATCGGGCGCCGGGAGATGCACCCGTTGCGGCCGGCCTCGACCTGTCGGCGCCCCGTCTCATCGAGGCCTACCGGCAGGGCATCTTCCCCTGGTACAGCGAAGGCCAGCCCGTGCTGTGGTGGTCGCCCGACCCGCGCATGGTGCTGCGCCTGGCCGACTTCAAGGTGAGCCGTTCGCTGCGCAAGGTGCTGCGCAGCGCCCGCCGTGACGGCCACTGGACGCTCAGCCTCGATCGGGCCTTCCCGCAGGTGATGGCCGCCTGCGCCGCGCCGCGCGCCAGCCATGGGCATGGCACCTGGATCACCGCGGCGATCCGTCAGGCCTACGGCGAGCTGCATCGCCTGGGCATGGCCCACTCGGTGGAGACCTGGCGCGGCGATACCCTGGTGGGTGGCCTCTACGGCGTGGCCATCGGGAAGATGTTCTACGGCGAGTCGATGTTCGCGCGCGAAACCGATGCCTCGAAAGCCGCGCTCGCCGGGCTGGTGGCACTGCTGCAAAGCCAGGATTTTCGCGTGATAGACTGCCAGCAGGAAACCGGGCACCTCGCCTCGCTGGGCGCCGCACCGGTGGCGCGCGCCGATTTCCTGCGGGAAATGCGCGAGCTGACTGCCCTGCCCCCGCCGGATTGGTCCAGCCTGCGAATCGCGCTGCCTGACGCATGACCCACCCCACCGAGTTGCCGTTCTCGGCGCTGCAGTTCTACGCCACGGCGCCCTACCCCTGCAGCTATCTCGCCGACCGGCAGGCGCGCAGCCAGGTCGCCACGCCCAATCACCTGATCAACGCCGACGTCTACAGCGAGCTGGTGCGTGCGGGCTTTCGCCGCAGCGGCGTGTTCACCTACCGGCCGCACTGCGATGGCTGCCGGGCCTGCGTGCCGGTGCGGGTACCGGCGGCCGAGTTCACTGCCTCGCGCTCGCAGCGCCGTGCGCGCCAGCTGCATGCACCGCTGCGCACCCTGGTGGCCCGGCTGGGCTTCGCGGCCGAGCACTACGATCTCTACCTGCGTTACCAGTCGTCACGGCACTCCGGCGGCGGCATGGATCAGGACAGCCGCGAGCAATACGCGCAGTTCCTGCTGCAGAGCAAGGTCAACACCCGGCTGGTGGAGTTCCGCGAGGCCGACGGCCGGCTGCGCATGGTGTCGATCATCGACATCCTCAATGACGGCCTGTCCTCGGTCTATACCTTCTACGACCCGGACGTGCCCGGGGCCAGCTACGGCACCTTCAACATCCTGTGGCAGATCGAGCAGTGCCGCACCCTGGGCCTGCCCTACCTCTACCTGGGCTACTGGATCGCCCAGAGCCCCAAGATGGCGTACAAGGCCGGGTATCGGCCGATCGAGTACCTGCACAGCGGCCGCTGGCAGGCCGAGCCGCCGCCGACCCAGCGCTGACCCCCGCACCGCCCGCTCCCGCTCCTGCCCCCTCGCTGATGAACGCCTACGACCTGGCCAGGCCGCTGCTGTTCGCGCTCGACGCCGAACGTTCCCACGATCTCGTCCTGGGTCAGCTCGACCGGGCCCACGCCTGCGGCCTGCTGCGCCTGAGCGCGGGCGTGCGCGTGGATGACCCCGTGGAGGTGATGGGGCTGCACTTTCCCAACCGGGTGGGCCTGGCCGCCGGCCTGGACAAGAACGCCGCGCATGTGCCGGCCCTGCGAGCCCTTGGCTTCGGCTTCCTGGAGGTGGGCACCGTCACCCCGCGGCCCCAGGCGGGCAATCCGCGGCCGAGGCTGTTTCGGCTGCCCGAGCGCGAAGCGATCATCAACCGCATGGGCCTGAACAACCAGGGCGTCGACCGCTTCCTCGAGAACCTCGGCTATGCGCGCGAGCTCGGCGTGGTCGGGGTGAACATCGGCAAGAACGCCGACACGCCCATGGAGCGCGCGCTCGACGACTACCTGATCTGCCTCGACCGGGTCTATGAGCGCGCGAGCTACGTGGCGGTGAACGTGTCCTCGCCCAACACCCGCAATCTGCGCCAGCTGCAGGGGGGCGACAGCCTCGACTGGATGCTCGAGGGCCTGGCCAATGCCCGTCATCGCCTGCAGCAGACGCACCGGCGCCGCGTGCCGCTCGCGCTGAAGATCGCGCCCGACCTCGACGAGGCGCAGATCGCGGTCATCGCCGAGGCCCTGCCGCGTCACGACTTCGACGCGGTGATCGCCACCAACACCACGGTGGCGCGCGAGGCCGTCGCGGGTCTGCCTCACGCCGACGAGCCGGGCGGCCTGTCGGGCGCGCCGGTTCGGGAGG
>JBIKWU010000054.1:0-17816 GCA_044356115.1 Burkholderiaceae bacterium | reverse complement strand
GCTGGAAGCCGGCACGCCGGCGCCGGCGCCGGCATCGGCATCGGCGGCCGGCGGGGCTCTCGGCCTGCGACAGCGCCTGCTCGAGCCCCTGCGCGAGGTGCTGGCCTTCGCGCCCACCCGCCGGCTGGCGATCGCCTCGCTGGTGTTCGCGTTCACCCAGGTGAGTTTCCTGACCTTCCTGGTGTCGCTGCTCAAGCTCGAGCACGGCTACAGCCTCTCGCTCGCAGCCAGCCTGCTGGCCGCCTCGCAGGCAGCCAGCGTGGCGGGACGCATCGGCTGGGGCCATGTGGCCGACCGCTGGATCGACCCCGCCCGGCTGCTGGGCGGACTGGGCGTGGCCATGGGCGTGGCCGTGGCCCTGGTGGGCCTGGCGCCGGCCGATGCCTCACCCGCCACCATGCTCGCGCTGACCCTGGCCTGCGCGGTCACGGCGGTGGCCTGGAACGGGGTGTTCTTCGCGGATCTGGTCAGGCTGGTGCCCCCCGAGCGGGTGGCGAGCAGCACCGGCGCCACGCAATTCCTGACCTTCATGGGCGGCGTGGGCGGCTCGGCCGCCTTCGCGACCCTGGTGAGCCTGACCGGCAGCTACTCGGCCGTGTTCACGGCGCTGGGCGTGCTGCCCGCGCTGACCGGCCTGGTGCTGCTGGCCGGCGCGCGAGGGCCGGGCCCGGTGCACCGCGCGGGCACCGGCTGACGCGGATTCAGCGGGTGCCGAGCGCCCGCCAGACCCGCTCGGCGGTGAGAGGCATCTGCACCGGATGGGCGCGGGTGTCTACCCCGGCGCGCGCCAGCGCATCGACCACCGCGTTGACCACGGCCGGCGTGGCGCCGATGGTGCCGAGTTCACCGACGCCCTTCACGCCCAGCGGATTGTTCTTGCAGGGCGTGGACTCGTCCATCTCGGTGAGGAAGGGCACGCGCATATCAGCCCGCGGCATGGTGTAGTCGAGGAAGCTGCCGCTGAGCATCTGGCCGCTCTCGGGGTCATAGACCAGATGCTCGCACAGCGCCTGCCCGATGCCCTGCAGGGCACCGCCATCGAGCTGGCCCCGCACGATGGTGGGGTTGACCACCCGGCCGACGTCGTTCACCGAGGCGTAGGCTGCGACTTCGGTCTCGCCGGTGTCGGGGTCGATCTCGACTTCGCAGATGTGGCAGCCATTCGGCCAGGTGGGCCCGGAGACTGCCACGGAGCTGTCGATGACGATCTTCTGCTCTGGCTGGCGAGCGGCTAGCTCGAACAGGCCGATCTGGCGGTCGGTGCCCACCACGCGGAAGGCCGCCTGACGGTACTCGAGATCGGGTTCGCCCACCTCGAGTGCCTCGGCAGCCAGCGAGCGCGCGCGCTCGATGGTGCGCTCGGAGGCGACGGTGACCGCGGTGCCGCCGGTGAACAGCGAGCGCGAGCCGGCGCTGCCGAAGCCGTTGGCGAGATCGGTGTCACCCTGGATGACGCGGATGCGATCGAGGGGCACGCCGAAGATGTCGACGGCGAGCTGCGAGTAGGTGGTAGCCAGACCCTGCCCCATGGCCTGGGTGGCGGAGATGAGCTCGATGATGCCGTCAGGGCGCACGTTCACCGTGACCCGTTCCTCGAGGGCGTTGCCGCCCGTCCATTCCAGGAAGGTGGCGATGCCGCGGCCGCGCACCCGGCCGCGGGCCTTCGACTGCGCGGCACGGGCCTCGAAGCCCGACCAGTCGGCCAGCGCCAGACCCTGATCGAGCACCTTCTCGAACTGCCCGGTGTCATAGGTCTGGCCCATGGGGTTGGTGTAGGGCATCTGCTCGGGCCGGATCATGTTGCGCCGGCGCAGCTCGGCGCCATCGATGCCGAGCTGGCGGGCGGCCGCATCCATGAGCCGCTCGATGATGTAGATGGACTCCGGCCGGCCGGCGCCGCGGTAGGCGCCGGTGGGGGCGGTGTTGGTGAGCACCGCCTTGAAGTGGAAATCGACGGTCTGGATGTCGTAGATGCTGCTGAGCACCCAGGGGCCGATCAGCAGCTGGATGGCCACCCCGGTGGGCGTGGCGAAGGCGCCGACGTTGGCCAGATTGTGCACCCGGAAGGCCTGCACCCGGCCGTTGGCGTCGAGGGCGAGCTGGGCACGGGTGTGGATGTCACGGCCATGGATGGCCGAGAGGAACTCCTCGGAGCGATCGGCCGTCCAGAGCACCGGGCAGGCGAGCTGGCGGGCGCAGAACGCGACCACCGCGTCCTCGGGATACAGGCCGGTCTTCATGCCGAAGCCGCCGCCCACATCACCGACCACCACCCGGATCTTGTCCTGGGGCATGCCCAGCACGGTATCGGCGAGCAGGTTGCGCACGCCGGTGGGCATCTGGCTGCTCATGCGGATGGTGAGGCGGCCGCTGGCGGTGTCGTGGCTGGCCAGCACGGTGCGCGGCTCGATGGAGGCCGGCGCGAGGCGCTGGTTGACCAGCGGGTCGAGCGTGACCACATGGGCCGCCGCCGCGAAGGCGGCCTCGGTGGCGGCGGCGTTGCCGTAGCGGGCCTCGGCCGCGATGTTGCCGGCAGCCTCGTGCCAGAGCTGGGGCGCGCCATCGGCGACCGCGTCGGTGAGGGCGGTGACCGCGGGCAGTTCCTCGACCTCGAGCGCGATGGCCTCGAGCGCGTCGCGGGCCTGCTCGCGGGTGTCGGCCACCACGGCAGCCACTGCCTCACCCGCGAAGCGGATGACCTCGAGTGCCAGCGGGAAGCGCGGCGGCGATACCGCTGCCGAGCCATCGGCCCGCTTGAAGGCTGCCGCATGCGGCAGCGCCTTGACCCCGGCCGCGAGCAGTTCGGCCGAGGTGATCACGGCCGCGACGCCGGGCATGGCCCGGGCCGCGGTGGTGTCGATCGACAGGATGCGGGCATGGGCATACGGCGAGCGCAGGAAGGCCAGCACCTTCGTGCCGGCCGGCGCCATGTCGTCGGTGAACTGGCCGCGCCCGGTGAGCAGGGCGGCGTCCTCCACCCGGCTGACGGCCTGTCCGCTGCCGAAACGCAGAACCCCATTGGCTGCTGAATCATTCATCGAGGCAACTTCCTGTCGAAAGGTGATGTCAGCCGATCACCAGTCGATGGTCTGGGCGATGGCGTCAGCCGCCTGGCGCAGATGAGGCAGGAACTCGATGGCCTCCTCGAGACGCAGACGACTGACCGGCGCCTGGACCGCCACGGCGGCCACCACACGCTGGTCGGCGTCGCGCACCGGTACCGCCAGGCAATTGATGCCGGCGAGATACTCCTCGTCGTCGGTGGCGTAGCCGTTGGCGCGGATGGCCTCGAACTCGCGACCGAGCCGGGCGGGATCGGTGAACGTCTTCTGAGTATGCCGGATCAGCGGGGTGACGCGCAGGAAACGCTCACGGCTGCGCTTGGGCAGGTAGGACAGGAACAGCTTGCCGCTGGCCGAGGCGTAGAGCGGCACCTTGGAGCCGGCGGTGAAACGCACCCGCAGCGGCCAGGAAGCCTCGACGCGGTCGAGGTAGAGCACCGAGTTGTTGTTGGGGATGGTCAGGTTGCAGGTTTCGCCGATCTGCTCGACCAGTTCCTCGAGGACCGCGCGCCGGGCGCCCCGGGCGGGGGAGCGCAGCAGGGTCTCGACCGCCAGGCCGTTCATGCGCTCGGAGCAGGCGTAGCGCTTGCTGCCCGGCTCACGGCCGACCAGGCCGGCGTGCTCGAGCGTGGTGAGGATGCGGTAGACGGTGGGCTTGGGGAGTTCGACTTCGCGGCAGATCTCGGAGAGCTGCGGCGGGGTGTCGTGACGGGCGATGGCCTCGAGGATGCGCACGGCCCTCAGGATGGCGGATCCGGCCGGTACCGCCTCGGGCGGATCTTCGAGAACGGTGGCGTGGAACTCGGTGTCGAACTCGGAATCGTCGGTCATCGCTGTCTCCGTCTTGAGGGATTCTGATCGTTGTTGGACAGCATTATGGGGAAAGCGAAACGCCAGCGCGAGGTTTCCTTTTTTCGATGATTTACCTGTTGAAACGATTTTCCGGGCTTTCCGGAAGCCGGAGCGCATTTCTCCTCTGAGAACCGCGCTCCTCGGGGCTGTCAGGTTTTCAGAGGAGAGCGCCCCCAAATCCGGGAATTTCCATCATCTGTCCAAGACGAAACCGGGACAAGGATGGCTGATTGTCCAGGCCAGTCCGCAATCTGGAGTTGCAACAGACGAACCATCCCCGCATGGCGCAGGGTTCATCCACCGCAACCGTAGCGGGCCGCCAGGGAGGCGATCACCGACTCGCACTCGGCGATGGTCTGCTCGATGATCTCGCGCACCGGCCGCACCGCGTCGATCCGGCCGCACACCTGCCCGGTGAGGGGAACCGCGGCCTCCATGTCGCCGCCGAAGTACAGGTCGAGCACGTTGGCGAACTCGTCGCGCATGTTCTCGGGGTTGGCGAACTCCAGCCGCGTGGTGCGCGCCGTGCGCAGCGCCCGCAGGGCGGGGCCGTTGCCGCCGCGGTTCAGGAACACCGTGTCGGTCTCCTCGGCCCGCACGATCGCGTCCTTCCAGTTGCCGTGGGCGGGCGATTCGGCCGCGCTCAGCATGCGGGTGCCCATCTGCACCCCCTCGGCGCCCAGGGCGAGCGCCGCCGCCATCGACACGCCATCGGTGAAGCCGCCGGCGGCGATCACCGGCACGGCCACCCGCGAGCAGACCAGCGGCAGCAGCACCATCGAGGCGACGTCGCGCTGGTTCTTGAAGCCGCCGCCCTCGGCGCCCTCGACGATCAGGCCATCCACGCCCGCGGCCACCGCCTTGAGCGCGCCCTTGAGCGTAGGCACGACGTGGAACACCGTCAGCCCGTGCGACTTGAGGTCGGCGCAGTAGCGCGACGGGTCGCCGGCCGAGGTGGTGACGAAGCGCACGCCCTGGTCGACCACGAACTTCACGATGTCGGGGTCGCGCACGTAGGTGAGCGCGATGTTCACGCCGAAGGGCCGATCGGTCAGCTCGCGCATGCGGCGGATCTCGGCGCGGACCTCGTCGAGCCGGCCCGAGGAGGTCTCGATGATGCCCATGCCGCCGGCGTTGGACACCGCCGAGGCGAGCTGGGCGCGGGCGATCCAGCCCATCGGGGCCTGCACGATCGGGTGGGTGATGCCGAGCAGTTCGGTGACGCGGTTGCGAAGGGCCATGAGACGGACTCCGGATGTCTGCAGAGGGGATCAGGCGGTCACGAGGACCAGCAGCTGGCCATTGGCCTGCGCGGCCGGCACCACCAGCGCGCCGGCGGACTCGGCCACGGGGGTGCTGCCCAGCGCCCGCCGCGCCTGGGCAAGGTCGGCCGTGCGCAGCACCAGCGCGGCCACGCCCTCGTCGGCCAGGCCGCGCAGATCGGCGCCGGGGTGGCGGGCGGCCAGCTGGGCGCGCGACAGATACTCGAAGGGCGCGCGGCTGCCGCCGGAGTCCACGCGCCAGGCGCCATCGGGCAATTGCTGCGGCGCCCGATCGACCAGCCGGCCGAGGTGGGCAGCGGCGGCCTGCGGGTCGGGGGCGAGCAGCTCGAGCCGCGCGATGGCGGTGACGCCGTTGGCGTGCCGGCACAGCGCCGGAATCCAGACCGCCTCGCGGGTGAAGTGCCGGCAAGCGAACAGGCGCATGTCGCCGGGCCGCTCGTGCACCGGCCACATGAAGGTCTCGAAGCGGGCCTCGGTGCGCGTGCCGTCGGGCAGGCTCACCGGCCGGCCGAAGGCATTGGGCCCGGTGGCGGCGATGCCCCGCGCGCGCAGCTCGGCCACGCCGGCGGCGGCATCCCGCGCGGTGAAGGCGGCGCGCTCGATGCCCTCGCGGCGGGCGAGAAAGGCGCGGGTGGGCTGGTTGTGCTCGGTGTCGGCGAGCACCCCGAGGAGCTCGAGGTAGTCCTCGCCGAACATGATGGTGTAGTTGCCGGTGCCCATGTGGGCGCTGTGGGTGCCACGCGGCGACAAGGTGAAGCCCAGCGCGCGCCAGCCGTCGGCGGCGGCGTCAAGGTCGCGCACGGTGATCACCGCGTGGTCGAGTCCGATGACCTGTTCGAGCATGCAAGCCTCCATTCCGATTGGCCGCCCCGCGGGCGACCGACGGCCGATGCTATCGCCCGGCCGACTGGAAGCCGACCGGATTTGATGACACAGTGGCGCACGCACCGCCCCCGGATTCCGTTTCCATGAGCGCATCACCCGACTGGCCGCCCTCCCTCTGGGCCGCGGCCACCCCGCCCGGCCCGTCCTGGCCGGCCCTGCCGGGCCCCCTGCAGACCGATGTCGCGGTGATCGGCGCCGGCTTCACCGGCCTGTCGGCCGCGCTGCACCTCGCCCGACAGGGCATGCAGGTGACGGTGCTCGAGGCCGCCGAGCCCGGCTGGGGCGCCTCCGGCCGCAACAACGGCCAGGTGATCCCCACCCTCACGCGGCCCGAACCCGAACAGATCGTTGCCCGGCACGGCGAGGCCGGCGAACGCTTCGTCGGCCTGATCCGCGACTGCGCCGCCGGCCTGTTCGACCTGATCCGCGCCGAAGGCATCGCGGCCGAGGCCGAGCAGACGGGCTGGGTGCAGCCGGTGCACTCGCCGGGGCGCATGGCCATCGCCGAGCGCCGCGTGCGGCAGTGGTCGGCGGTGGGCGCGCCAGTGGCGCTGCTCTCGGCGCAGGAGATCCGCGAGCGCACCGGCTCCACCGCCTGGCACGGCGGCTGGTGGAACCCCACCGGGGGGCACGTGAATCCGCTCGCCCTCACCCGCGGGCTGGCCATGGCCGCCCACCGGGCGGGCGCGCAGATCCATGCCCGCACCCCGGTGCGCAGCCTGACCCGCGCCGCCACCGGCTGGCTGCTGGGCACCGATGCCGGCGAGGTGCGGGCCCGGGCCGTGGTGCTGGCCACCGGCAGCTACACCGGCGAGTTCTCGCCGGGGCTGGCGCCCTCGGTGGCCCGCGAAGTGGTGCCGGTGCTGTCCTGGCAGATGGCCACCGCCCCGGTGGCCGAGGCGGCGCGGCAGGTGGTGATCCCCGGCCGGCACGCGGTCTCCGATACCCACGGCGACCTCTACTTCATGCGCTACGACGCCCGCCATCGCCTGATCACCGGCGGCGCGCTGGTCAACCCGCGCAACGGCGCGCAGCGCCTGCGGGCGCGGATCGGCGAACGGCTGCAGCGCCTGTTCCCCGCGCTGGGCGAGGTGCGCTTCGACCACGTCTGGAACGGCTACATCGGCATGACCGACGACTACCTCCCGCGGGTGCATCGCATCGGCCCCGACGGCTACGCCTGGGTCGGCTGCAACGGCCGCGCCGTGGGCCTGTCGGTGGCGCTCGGCCGCGAGATCGCCCGCGCGGTGCAGGGCGCCCCTGACCACGAACTCGCCCTGCCCTTCACCGAACCCAGGCCGCTCGCGCTGCACGGCCTGGCCCGCCGCACGGCACCGCTGATGCTGCTGCTCTATCGCCACCGCGACCAGCGCGAGATCCGCGCCTGACCCCCTGCCTCCCGGAGTTCCCCGCCCATGAAAGCCGTAGGACACACCCGCTGCCTGCCGGTGACCGATCCCGACTGCCTGATCGACCTCGACCTGCCCGACCCCGTCGCCACCGGCCGTGACCTGCTGGTGCGCGTGGCCGCGGTGTCGGTCAACCCGGTGGACACCAAGCTGCGCCGCAACGCTCCGCCGCCCGCGGGCGAAGCCCGGGTGCTGGGCTACGACGCGGCCGGCGTGGTCGAGGCGGTGGGCCCGCAGGTCACCGGCTTCAAGCCCGGCGACGAGGTCTGGTACGCCGGCTCGCGGGTGCGCCCGGGCACCAACGCCGAGCTGCACCTGGTCGACGAGCGCATCGTCGGCAGCAAGCCGCGCAGCCTGTCGTTCGCGCAGGCGGCGGCCATGCCGCTCACCACCATCACCGCCTGGGAGGCGCTCTTCGACCGGCTGCAGCTGCGCGCCGGCAAGCCGGCCGATGCCGGCACCGTGCTGATCACCGGCGCGGCCGGCGGCGTGGGCTCGATCGCCGTGCAGCTGGCGCGGCGCCTCACCGGCGCGCGGGTGGTCGCCACCGCCTCGCGCCCTGAAAGCCGCGAGCAGGCCCTCGCGCTGGGCGCCCATCTCGTCATCGACCACGCCCGACCGCTCAGCGAGGAACTGCGCCGCGAGAGCATCCGCTGGGTCGAGAACATCTTCAGCATCACCCACACCCACCTGCACTTCGCCGAGCTTGCGAAGTCGGTCGCACCCCAGGGCCGCATCTGTGTGATCGACACGCCCGAGAAGCCGCTCGACTTCATGCTGCTGCGCGAGCGCTGCGCCTCGCTGCACTGGGAGGGCATGTTCACGCGCTCGGGCTTCCAGACTGCCGACATGGCCGAGCAGGGTCGCCTGCTCAGCGAGACCGCGCGCCTGGTCGATGACGGCCTGATCCGCTGCACGCACACCCGCACCGCCGGTCGCATCTGCGCCGCCGACCTGCGCGCCGCGCACGCCGAGATCGAATCGAACCGCACCATCGGCAAGATCGTGCTGGCGGGCTTCTGACGCCGCCGCACACGCGGCGCAGGGTCGCCGCCGCGCCCGGCCCTCAGGGAAGCAGGCGCAGCAGCTGGCCCCCCGAGCCGTCGGTGAGGAGATAGATCCAGCCGTCCGGGCCCTGGCGCACATCGCGGATGCGCGCCTTCAGATCGACCAGCAGACGCTCCTCGCCGGTCACCCGCGGGCCCTCGATGCTCAGCCGGTGCAGTGCCTGACCGCGCAACGCGCCCACCAGCAGGCTGCCCTGCCAGTCCGGGTAGCGGTTGCCCGTCACGAAGGCCATGCCGCTGGGCGCGATCGAAGTCGGCATCCAGACCTTCAGCGGCTGCTCGTAGCCGGCGCGCGGCCCTTCCTCGCCGATGCGCGTGCCCAGGACATACTCCCGCCCGAACGTGACCAGCGGCCAGCCGTAGTTGCGGCCGCGCTCGATCAGATTGAGTTCATCGCCACCCTGCGGGCCGTGCTCGCTGAGCCACAACTCGCCGGTGACGGGGTGGACCGCCATGCCCTGGATGTTGCGGTGGCCCAGACTCCAGAGCTCCGGCCGTGCGCCGGCGCGCCCGATGAAGGGGTTATCGACGGGAATGCGGCCATCGGGCTCGATCCGCACCGTCTTGCCGAGGTGGTTGGCCGGTTCCTGGGCATCGGCGCGTCGGCTGAAACGGTCCCCCAGGCCCACGTGCAGGCGCCCGTCGCGGGCGAAGGCCAGCCGCGAGCCGCAGTGCAGCCGGCTCGCCACCCTGGGCTGCTGCCGGAAGATCACCTGCACGTCGACCAGCGCATCACCCTCCAGGCGGCCACGGGCCACGGCCACGCTGTTGCCGCCCTCGCCCGCCTCGGCGTAGGTCCAGTACAGCAGCCGGTTGGTGGCGTAGGCCGGGTCGGTCACCAGATCGAGCAGGCCGCACTGGCCACCCGCATCGACCGGCGGCACGCCGCGCAGCGGCGCGCCCACCGTGCCGTCCTCGGCCACCGGCCGGATGCGGCCCGGGCGCTCGGTCACCAGCATCCGGCCATCAGGCAGGAAGGCCAGCGCCCAGGGCTGCTCGAGCCCGCGCGCCACCACCACCGTCTGCGTGGCGGCGGCCGGGCGGGGCGTGAGCAGCGCGCCCCACAGCAGGATCAGGAACAGCAGCGCGAGGCGAGGGGCTGGGCGGCTGCGAAGGCCCATGGGCAGGATGGCGGTCATCGCGCTATCGTGCCGTGGAAGGCCGCCGCAGGCCAGCCCGGGCGCGCCAGACTTACACTGCGCGCAGCCCGAGCCCGCACCCCTTTCCTCTTCGCACGATGTCGACCCTCCCGATGGAACACTACGATCACCTCGTCGTCGGCGCCGGCTCGGCCGGCTGCGTGCTCGCCAACCGCCTGAGCGCCAACCCCCGGCATCGCGTGCTGGTCCTGGAGGCCGGCCCGCGCGACACCAATCCCTGGATCCACATCCCGCTGGGCTACGGCAAGCTGTTCGCCGACAACCGCGTCAACTGGGCTTATGAATCCGAGCCCGAGCCCACGCTCGGCGGTCGGCGGGTGTTCACGCCGCGCGGCAAGGTGCTGGGCGGCTCCTCCTCCATCAACGGCCTGGTCTACATCCGCGGCCAGCGCGAAGACTTCGACGACTGGGGCGTGCCGGGCTGGGGCTTCGACGACCTGCTGCCCTGCTTCCTGCGCAGCGAAGACCAGCAGCGCGGCGCGAGCGCCTGGCATGGCACGGGCGGGCCGATCGCGGTCTCCGACCTGCCCGACCGGCACGAGCTGTGCGACGCCTTCATCGCCTCGGCGCAGGCCAACGGCATCCCGCGCAACGACGACTTCAACGGCCCCTCCCAGGAGGGCGCCGGCTACTACCAGGCCACGCTGCGCAACGGCCGTCGGGTGAGCACCGCGGTGGGCTACCTGCGGCCGGCCCAGGGCCGCGCCAACCTGCGCATCGAGGTCGAGGCCCTGGTCACCCGGGTGCTCATCGAGCAGGGTCGCGCGGTCGGGGTGGAGTACCGCCAGCACGGCCGCACCCACGTCGCGCGCGCGGGTCAGGTCATCCTGTGCGGCGGTGCGTTCAACTCACCGCAACTGCTGCAGCTCTCGGGCATCGGCCCCGGTGAGCGCCTGCGCGAACTCGGCCTGCCGGTGCACGTGCACGCGCCGCAGGTGGGCGAGGGCCTGCAGGACCACTTCTACGTGCGCACCTACTGGCGTTGCAACCGGCCCATCACCATCAACGACCGGCTCTCGACCTGGCACGGCAAGCTCGGCGCGGGCCTGCAGTGGCTGCTGACGCGCCGTGGCCCGCTCACCGTGAGCGCCGGCTATGCCGCGGCCTTCGTGCGCACCCGGCCCGAACTCACCCGGCCCGACGCGCAGTTCTACTTCATCAACTTCTCCATCGCCCGCCGCGGCGGCGTGCTCGACGACTTCCCGGGCTTCACCTGCTCGGTGTCGCAGCTGCGCGCGCAGTCACGCGGCTGGGTGCGGCTGCGCAGCGCCGACCCCACCGAGGCGCCGGCCATCCGCTACAACTACCTCGATGCCGAGGAAGACCGCCGCATGATGGTCGACGGCCTGAAGCAGCTGCGCCAGCTGGTCAACACCCCGCCCTTCAGCGGCTACGTGGAGGCCGAGCGCGCGCCTGGCCCGGCGGTGCAGACCGACGAGCAGTGGCTGCAGTTCTGCCGCGACACCGGCGAGACGGTCTACCACCCCACCTCCACCTGCCGCATGGGCACCGACCCGGCCTCGGTGGTCGACCCCCGGCTGCGGGTGCGGGGCGTGGACGGCCTGAGGGTGGTCGATGCCTCGGTGATGCCGGCAGTGGTCTCGGGCAACACCAACGCGGCCGTCATCGCGATCGCCGAGCGCGCGGCCGAGCTCATCGCGCAGGACGCGACGCGCTGAGATTGCTCGTGTGGGGCATCACCGCGCGGCCGCGCGTCACCCGGGTGGCGAGGCTGGCGCTCGCCGCCGCGCTGGCGGCCCTTTCCCTCATGGCCGCGCCGCCTGCCCGGGCCCAGCCGCTGGGCGTGGCCACCTGGAACCTCGCATGGCTCATGGACCAGGCCACCCACTCTCGCTGGGTGGCGGCCTGCGCGCGCCTGGGCTGGCCCACCGACACCGCCGCGCTCGCGCCGCAGGCCCGTCAGGCGCTCGAGGGCCTGCCCTACTGCAACGTCCACAACGGCATGCGCTTTCCGCCGCAGGACTGCACGGCGCAGGACGAGGACTGGCCCCAGCGCGCCCGCTACCGTCCCGGTCACCCCTGCCGCGACACCGCCGACCTGGCCGATCCGGTGGCCTACCAGGACAAGCTCGCGCAGCTGCGCCGCTGGTTCGCGCGGCTGGCCGGGCAAGGCGTGTCGGTGGTGGTGCTGCAGGAGATCTTCGACGAGGCCGCGGTGCGGCCGCTGCTGCCGCCGGGCTGGTCGGTGCGCAGCAGCCGCGGGCTGCCGGGCAGCCCCGACATCGCGCAGCAGCTCGGCGTGGCCTGGGCGCCGGGCCTCGCGCCCAGCGATGTGCGCGTCGAGGCGGCGCTGGCCGACAGCGGGCCCGGCCTGCGCCCGCTGCGTCCGGGCCTGGCCTTCAGCCTGCCGGTGGGCGGGCGGCCGGTGGACTTCCTGGTGGTGCACCTGAAGGCGGGCTGCCGCAGCCGGGTGATCGATGACCCGCTGCGCCCCGACGACCCGGCGCACCGGCGGGACGCGATCGTCAGCGACTGCGCCATGCTGCGCCGCCAGCTGCCGGCCCTGGAAGACTGGATCGATGCCCGCGCGGGCCGCGACTTCGTGGTGCTCGGCGACTTCAACCGCAGCCTCTTCCTGGAACCGGTGCGCGACCGCCCCGATCGCCCCACCCGCCTGGACGGCAGCAGCGCCGGCAGCCCGAGCGGCCCCTGCGCGCTGGTGAACGCGGAGGGCAGGCTGCAGGCCCGCTGCCCGGCACGCACCGGCGCGCTCTTCCCGGAGCTCAACGACGACGATCCACCGGGCTCGGTGCTGTGGCGCGCGCGGCCGCCCGAGCTGGCCGGCGGGCGTATCCGGCCGGGCAGCGACGCCGACTGCAACCTGCGCGGCGGCCAGCCGCCGCGCCGGGGCGCGGGCGACCTCGGCCACGACGGCATCGACCACGTGCTGCTCAGCGACTCGCTCAAGCGCCGGCTGTCACCGCAGGCGCTGGTGCTGCGGATGCTCGGTCCGCTCGACGAGGCCGGACGGCCCTTCGCAGCCGCGCCGGACCGCGCCCTGCCCACCGACCACTGCCCGCACTGGGTGGTGCTCGACTGATCGCGCCGCTGGCCGCGGCGGGCCTCAGGCCTGCCGCGCCCGCGCCACCGCCGCCATCGCCGGTTCGGTGGCTGCCAGCACCGTATCGATGGCCGCGTCATCGTGGGCCACCGACAGGAACATGTTGTGCCGATGGTGCAGATAGGCGCCGCGGGCAAGCGCCTCGCGGCAGAAGAGCGCGCCCAATGACTGGTCGGCATCGCCCTCGAAGAGCAGCAGCGGCATCTGCGGCGGCCCCGACTGGCGCAACCCGAGGCCGTGACGGGCCGCCTGACGGGCCAGACCCTCGCGCAGACGCAGGCCGGCGCGGGCCATGCAGGCCGGACCATCGACCCGCTGCAGTTCATCGAGCGTGGCCAGTGCCGCCGCCATCGACACCGCCGAGCACCAGAACGACCCGGTGACGAACACCCGGGTGGCGGCCTCGCGCAGCCAGTCGCGGCCGGTGACCGCCGCCAGGGCGTGGCCGTTGGCGATCGCCTTGCTGAAGGCACAGAGGTCGGGCGCGATGCCCAGCGGCGCCCAGCTCCCGGCCAGATCAAGCCGGAAGCCCGCGCGCACGTCATCGAGGATGAGGGCCGCGCCGCAGCGCGCGCTCAGCTCGCGCGCGGCCAGCGCGAAGGCCGGCTGCGCCAGTGCCTGGTCACGCGCCAGATCGTGGCGCAGCGCGGTGACCAGGATGGCCGCGAGATCGTCGCCGGCCTGCGCCACGGCCTGCGCGAGGCTGTCCGGATCGTTGTACTCGAAGTGGATCAGGTGGCTGCGATCGGCCTCGGTGACCCCCGCGAGCGAGGGCGTGCACCACGGCGCCGAGCCGTGATACGAGCCGCGCGCCACCAGCACCTTGCGCCGTCCGGTGGCGGCCCGCGCCAGCATCACGCAGGCGGTGGTGGCGTCGGTGCCGTTCTTCTGGAACATCACCCAGTCGGCACTGGCCACCATGCCCACCACGCGCTCGGCCAGCCTCACCAGCACCTCGCCTGGGCCGTCCAGGCAGTCGCCCAGGGCGCGCTGCGCCTGTGCCGCCTGCTCGACCGCCGGGTGGCCGTGACCGAGCACGATCGGCCCCCAGCTGCACATCAGGTCGACATAGACCCGGCCATCGACATCCTCGACGCGGCAGCCCTCGCCGCGCCGGAAGAACTGCGGATAGCCCTCGGGCAGCGAAGCCGCCCGCAGGTGGCCCCACAGCCCGCCGGGAATGACCCGCCCCGCGCGCTCGCGCAGCGCCCGGTCGACCGGGCCGCTGCCCGTCATGACCCGCGCGCCTCAGGCGGCGGCGCTGGGCCGCGCCTTCATGCGCTCGCAGAGCGCCACGATATTGGCATTGGCGGGGTCGATCGGCTGGCCGACCATCTTGCCGAAGTCGAGGAACACGAAAAGCAGGACGTCGGCCAGCGTGAGCCGGTTGCCGCAGACGAACTCGCGGCCGGCGATCAGCCCGTCGAGCCAGCGCAGCTTCTCCTGGGCGAGCAGCTTGAGGTCGGGCGCGGCCTGCGGAATGACGCGGATGCGCGACTCGAACAGCTTCAGGCCCTCGGCAAAGCGAAAGCCGTTGGCCAGCGGCTCGAGGATGTTGAGGTCGATGCGGCGCACCCACATGCGGGTCTCGGCGCGCTCCTCCGGGGTGCTGCCGATCAGGGTCTTGCCGGCCGGGCCGATCTCGTCGAGGTACTCGCAGATCGCGGTGATCTCGGCCAGCACCATGCCGTTGTCGAGCTCGAGCGCGGGCAGCTGGCCGGAGGGGTTCTTGGCCATGTAGGCCGCCTGACGGTTCTCGCCGCCGCGCAGATCGACCTTGGTGCTGGGCAGCGTGACGCCGCGCTCGGCGGCGAACATGCGCACCACGCGCGGATTGGGACCGACGGAATCGTAAAGAAGCATGGCGCTCTCGCTGGGTGTGGCGGTAAGCCGGTTGGGGGTGGTGCGAGCTTACCCGCGCCGCCAAGCCCCTGACCATCACGCGGGTCGGTGACCGCTACGCGCCGTTCGAAAAACGGTCCGCCGCGCTTCCGCTACCATGGGCCACCCGCCCGCGCCGCCCCGCTTGGACACCACCCGCCACCCCACGCTCGCCCTCTGGTCGCTGTGCCTGGCCTATTTCGCGATGGGCACCTCGGCGATCGCGCTGGTCGGGCTCATCCAGGAGATCGCCGGCGCCTTCGGGGTGTCCAAGCCCGCGATCGCCGGCGTGGTCACCCTGTTCGCGCTCACCTTCGCGGTGCTCGCGCCGCTGCTGCAGGTGGCCGCGGGCCGGCTGCCGCGGCGCACCCTGCTGCTTGCCGGGCTGTGCACCATGGGCGCGGCCAGCCTCTGGACGGCGCTCGCCACCAGCCTGCCCAGTCTGGCCGCGGCCCGCGTGCTGCTGGCGCTGGGCTCGGCCGCGGTGGGCCCGGTGGCCTCCTCGCTCGGCGCAGGGCTGGTGCCGCCGGCGCGGCAGGGCCAGGCGCTGGCGATCGTGTTCGCCGGCATGACCTTCGCCACCGTGCTGGGCCTGCCGCTGGCCACCTGGACCGGGGGCCTGTTCGGCTGGCGCTGGGCCTTCGCCGGCCTGGCCGTGGCCAGCCTGCTGATCGCGGCGCTGGTGGCGGTGGTGGTGGGTGACCGGCGCCCGGCGCCCGCGGTGTCGCTCGCCAGTTTCGGTCAGGTGCTGCGGCACCGGGCCGCCGCCTGGGCGATCGCGATGGCCGGTTGCCAGATGGCCGCGGTGTTCTCGCTCTACGCGCTGGTGGCCCCCTTCCTGCAGGAGCGCTTCGGCGTGGCCCAGTCCACGCTGCCGCTCGCTTTCCTGCTGGCCGGCAGCCTGAGCGTGGTCGGCAACGTGGCGGCCGGGCGGATCGGCGATCGCATCGGCGCGGCGCGCACGCTGTGGCTGTCCACCGCCGGCCTGTGCCTGGCCTTCTGCGCGGTGCTGGCGCTGCCGGCCGATCCGCGCGTGGGCATGGCCGCGTTCGCGGTCTGGTCGATGCTGGGCATGACCTTCTACGCGCCGCAGCAGAAGCGCCTGATCGAGCTCGCGCCCGAGCTGCGCAACCTGCTGCTGGCGATGAACGCCTCGGCGCTCTACGTGGGGATGTCGGCCGGCGCGGCCGCGGCGGCCCAGGCCTGGCTGCGCCTGGGGCCGTGGTCGCTGCCGATGGTGGCTGCCGGGTTCGTGCTGCTGGGCATGCTGGCCTACCGGCAGTCGCGGCGCGCCGAGGCAGCCATGGCGCAGGCCGGCTGAGCGCGCCGGCGGCCCGGGCCCGCCGCCTATAATGGCCGGTTATCCGGAAACGACGGCAGGCCCCCATGTCCATGCAAGAGAGATACACGCCCGGCGAGGTCGAGCGCGCCGCGCAGACCCACTGGAACGCCATCGACGCCTACCGGGCCGTCGAGCACGATCCGCGCTTTCCCAAGGGCAAGTTCTACGCCTGCTCGATGCTGCCCTACCCCAGCGGCAAGCTGCACATGGGCCATGTGCGCAACTACACCATCAACGACGTGATGTACCGCCACCTGCGCATGCAGGGCTACAACGTGCTGATGCCCATGGGCTGGGATGCCTTCGGCCTGCCGGCCGAGAACGCCGCCATGAAGAACGGCGTGGCGCCGGCGCGCTGGACCTACGACAACATCGCCTACATGAAGAAGCAGATGCAGGCGATGGGGCTGGCCATCGACTGGAGCCGCGAGATCGCGGCCTGCGACCCGCAGTACTACCGCTGGAACCAGTGGCTGTTCCTGCAGATGCTCGAGCGCGGCATCGCCTACCGCAAGACCCAGGTGGTCAACTGGGATCCGGTCGACCAGACCGTACTGGCCAACGAACAGGTGATCGACGGCCGCGGCTGGCGCACCGGCGCGCTGGTCGAGAAGCGCGAGATCCCCGGCTACTACCTCAAGATCACCGACTACGCCCACGAACTCCTCGAGCAGGTCGAGAACCATCTCGACGGCTGGCCCGACCGGGTTCGCACCATGCAGTCCAACTGGATCGGCCGCTCCACCGGCGTGCGCTTCGCCTTCCCGCACGAGATCCATGACGCGCAGGGCGCGCTCGCCGGCGAGGGCCGCCTGCACGTGTTCACCACCCGCGCCGACACCATCATGGGCGTGACCTTCGTGGCGGTGGCGCCCGAGCACCCGCTGGCCGACATCGCCGCCGCCCGCGACCCCGCGGTGGCCGCGTTCGTCGCCGAGGCCCGCCAGGGCTCGGTCATGGAGGCCGACATGGCCACCATGGAAAAGAAGGGCGTGTCCACCGGTCTCACGGTGCGCCATCCCCTCACCGGTGAACCGGTGCCGGTGTGGGTGGGCAACTACGTGCTGATGGGCTACGGCGACGGCGCCGTGATGGGCGTGCCCGCGCACGACGAGCGCGACTTCGCCTTCGCGCGCCGCTACGGCCTGCCGATCCGCCAGGTGATCGACGTGGCCGGCCAGCCCTTCTCCGACACCGAGTGGGCATCGTGGTACGAGGACAAGGCCACCGGTCGCTGCATCCACTCCGGCCGCTACGACGGCCTGGGCCACCAGGCAGCGGTCGAGGCCATCGCCGCCGACCTCGCCGCGCTCGGCCTGGGCGAAAAGAAGACGCAGTGGCGCCTGCGCGACTGGGGCATCTCGCGCCAGCGCTACTGGGGCACGCCGATCCCGATCATCCACTGCGACGACTGCGGCGCGGTGCCGGTGCCCCTCCAGGACCTGCCGGTGCGCCTGCCCGAAGACCTCGTGCCCGACGGCACCGGCAACCCGCTCGCGCGCAGCGAGGCCTTCCTCGCCTGCCGATGCCCACGCTGCGACAAGCCGGCACGGCGCGAGACCGACACCATGGACACCTTCATCGACTCGTCCTGGTACTACATGCGCTACTGCTCGCCCGACAACCCCACGGCGATGGTCGACGCGCGCACCGACTACTGGATGCCGATGGACCAGTACATCGGCGGCATCGAGCACGCGGTGCTGCACCTGCTCTACGCGCGCTTCTGGACCAAGGTGATGCGCGACATCACCGGCCAGGTGCCGGGCGACCCCGCGCGCGGCCTGGTCACC
>JBIKWU010000053.1:0-17844 GCA_044356115.1 Burkholderiaceae bacterium | reverse complement strand
CTCGGCGGGCAACTTCATCGAGGCTACCCCCGAGACGCCTTACTTCCAGATCGGCGAGTCCAAGTACGGCAAGCCGGTGCTCGATCGGGTCATCACCCCCGAGACCCCGCTGGCCGAGGCGGCCAAGTGCGCGCTGGTGTCGATGGACTCCACGCTGAAGTCCAACCTCTCGGTGGGCCTGCCGCTCGACCTCGTGGTCTACGAGGCCGATCGCTTCCAGACCGATCGCGTGGTGTGCATCGACGAGAACAACCCCTACTTCCGCATGCTGCACGACAACTGGGGCGTGAAGCTGCGCGAGGTCTTCGACAGCATCGAGGACCCGATGTGGAACGGCGGCAGCACCGAGGTGCCGTTGCGGGTGGCCAGCCCCCGCAGCCAGCCGATGCGCAAGATCACCGGACCCGACGAGCGGCTGATCTGAGATGGCGGCCACGCCCGGCCTGGCGGCTGGCATCGCCGACCAGACCCGCGCTCCTGCCGCGGATGCGCTGATCCTGTTCGCGCACGGCGCCCGCGACCCCGGCTGGCGCGCGCCGGTCGATGCCATGGCCGCGCTGCTGGCGAGCGCCGTACCCGAGGCGCGGGTCTCGGTGGCCTTCCTGGAGTTCATGTCGCCCGATCTGCCGCAGGCGATCGATGCGGCGGTGGCCGCCGGCGCACGCCGGGTGGCGATCGCGCCGCTCTTCTGGGCCGAGGGCGGGCACCTGCGCCAGGAGGTGCCGCCGATGCTGGCCCAGGCCTGCGAACGGCACCCCGGGCTGCGCCTGGAGCGCTGGCCGGTGATGGGGGCCAGCCCCGAGGTGCTGGCCGCCCTGACCGGGGTCTACGCCGGCCGCTGGCGCGCCGGCTGAACCAGGGTCAGCGCGAGCGAGGCGGCGCAGCAGGCCATCGCGCCGAGCTGCAGCGGGCCGAGGGGCTCGCCCAGCAGCCAGGCGCCCGAGACCATCGCCACCATGGGCACCATGATCACCGACAGCCCGGCGATGTTCGCCGGCAGCAGGGTCACGATCGAGAACCAGCAGACATTGCCCACGCACAGCGGCACCAGCGTGATGTAGGTGATCAGCACGATCGACTGGGTGTTCGGCACGAACCACTGCCGGTCGCCGGTGATCAGCGCGATCGCCATCACCGGCAGCGACACGATGATCATCTGCCAGCCGGTGAGCACGATCACCGGCACCGGGATCACCCGGCGCTTCAGGATCAGGGTGCCCACCGCCCAGCCCAGCCCGGCGAGCAGGCCCAGGCCCAGGCCGAGCGGCGCCTGCGCGTAGGCGCCCAGGCTGGGCACCATCAGCAGCACCACCGAGAGCGTGCCCAGGGCCAGCGCCACCAGCAGCCGGCCGTTCAGCCGCTGCCCGAGCACGGCCCATGAGAGCAGCGCCGACCACAGCGGCATGGTGTAGCCCAGCACCGCCGACTGGCCCGAGGGGATCATCAGCGCCGAGTAGGTGCTGCAGATGTTCCAGACCACCAGGTAGAAGAAGCTGGCCGCCGCGATGGTGGGCCAGTGCTCGCGCGGAATGCGCATGGGCAGACCGCGCAGGCGGGCGACCGCGAGCAGGATGAGGCCGGAGGTGGGGGCGGTGATGGACCGGAAGGTCCACACCGAGATCTCCTGCAGGGCCAGCGGGAAGAGCGGCCAGTTGGTGCCCCAGACCAGCGTGAGCACCACCAGCATCACCAGGGCCCGCGGCGGAACGGTCACGGCAGCCATGGGGCGGCAGGCTCGCACGCCCCACCGCCCCGGGCAAGCCAGGGCCCGGGGCGGCGGTCCGGTAATGCCCGGCCGGGTTCAGGCCACGCGCCGCGCCTTCTCGTCGGCGAAGCGCTGGGTGGCCGCCTCGACCGCCTTCGAGTGCACCTCGGCGAGCGCCGGGCGCGCGGCGCGGGCGCGGGCGGCCGCGTCGAGCGTGGACTGCATCTGGCCCTGCCAGCGCGGGAACACATGGCGCGCGATCAGGTCGTAGCTCTTGCGGGTGGCGTCGAAGTTGGCCCAGTTGTGGGCCAGCATGAGGTAGGCGCCGAAGCCGCCGTTGGACTGGTTCCAGAGCCGCTCGATCTGGGCGTTGACCATGTCGGGCGTGCCGATCGCGCCGAAGCCCGAATCGTTCACGAAGGAGATCATCTCCTTCACGTTGCTGCCCGGCACCGCCATCTGCGGGAAGGCCGCCACGGCCTGGAAGTAGTCGAACCACTGCTCGATGCCGTACTCGACGTCGCGGTAGGCCTGCTCCATGGTCTCGGCGCAGTGCACGAGGCCGACCAGCCGCCATTTGTTGCGATCGACGCGGGTCTTGTAGTGGCGGGCCTGCTCCTCCATGACATCCCAGTGCAGGGCCAGTGCGTCGAAGCCGGCAGCCGTGGTGGCGCCGATCGAGAGCAGACCCACGCCGTGCATGCCGGCCAGCTTGGGGCCGGTGGGCGAGGCCACCGCCGGCACCGCGATGTCGAAGAGCGGGTTGGAGTAGGGCCGCAGGTGCAGCCGCGCGTCGTTCAGCTCCCAGCGGTCATTCCTGAAGTTGATCGGCTCCTCGCTGGTGAGCAGCTTCATGATGATGCCCAGGCCGTCCTCGAGCAGGCCGCGGGTCTGCGACTGCGAGATGCCGATCATGATGCCGTCGCTGGGCAGCGAGCCCGGACCCACGCCGAGCATGACCCGGCCGCGGGTGAGGTGGTCGAGCTGCACGATGCGCTCGGCCACCCACAGCGGGTTGTGGTACGAGACGCTGACCACGCCGGTGCCCAGCCGGATGTGGCGGGTGCGTTGCGAGGCCACCGCCATGAGGATCTCCGGCGAGGCGCTGATCTCCGAGCCCGCCGAGTGGTGCTCGCCGCACCAGGCTTCGTCGTAGCCGCACCGGTCGAGCCACTGGATGAGTTCGAGATCCTGCTCCAGGGCCAGGGTGGGGTTGATGCCCGGCTTGTGGAAGGGGGCCAGGAAGATGCCGAAGCGCATGCGGTGTCCCATGATGTCTCCTTGTCGTGGTGGTCCGCGCCGTGATGGGGGCGGCGAGGCTCCGGTCGTGCGATGGCCGACCGGAGCCCCGAGTTGTACGCCGTGCCGGCGCGGCCTGTCCATCATGGGGGACAGTGGCCCCGCGGTCTGTCGGGCCGGGCCCGGGGCAAAGTGGAACCGGCCCGATCCCCTGCTCCGGGGTGGGAGCCCGCCCTTGATAGACTCGGGCGTCCTGTTCCGCCTGCGCCGCCCGCCGGCGTGCCGCCCCATCCCTCCCTTCCAGAGCGCCCTTCCATGCAATCGCGTCCGTTCATCGTCGGCATCGGCGGCACCACCCGCAGCGGGTCCACCTCCGAGCGCGCGCTGGCCGTGGCGCTCGCGCGCGCCCAGGCGCTGGGCTGCGATACCCGGGCCTTCGGCGCAGGCGACATGCCCAGCGAACCCTACGACCCGGCGGCGGCCGGGCGCAGCCCGCAGGCCCAGGCCATGGTCGAGGCGCTGCGCCGGGCCGATGGCGTGATCATCGCCACGCCGGCCTATCACGGCGGCATCTCGGGCCTGGTCAAGAACGCCATCGATTTCACCGAAGACATGCGCGCCGACCCCCGCGTCTACCTCGAGGGCCGCGCGGTGGGCTGCATCGTGTGCGCCGAAGGGGCGCAGGCCATGGGCACCACCATGGTCTCGCTGCGAGCGATCGTGCATGCGCTGCGGGGCTGGCCCACGCCCTACGGGGCGGCCATCGCCTCGAGCACCAAGCCCTTCGGCGGGCCCGACCGCCAGCCCGATCCGGCCGCGATCAAGGCCTGCGAGACCGTGGGTGAAGAGGTGGCGCGTTTCGCGCTGATGAGCCTGGCCAGTCGCGCCTAGCCGGTGGCTGCGCCTAGCTGCGCGAGCCGCGCTGGGCGAGATACAGGTTGTGCAGCGTGAGCTTGCGCACCTCCGACTTGCTTGCCTCGATGTGGCTGCGCAGCAGCAGCACCGCCTGCTCCGGCCGGCGGCGCAGCAGCGCCTGCAGGATCTTCGCGTGCTCGTCGTAGGTGGAGTGGATGCGCTCGGGCTGGGTGAAGTCGAGACGGCGCACGATGCGGATGCGCTCGGTCACGTCATGGTGGACGCGGGCGAGCTCCGGATTGCCGGCGGCGGCCACCAGCGCGGCGTGGAACTCCTCGTCGCGCCGCGACACCAGCCGGCCGTCGGTCTTGCGCTCCTCGCGCGGCACGCCCCAGAAGGCCTGCAGCGCGTCGAGCCGGGTGCGGTCGACCTTGCCCGGGGCGGCCTCGCACAGCCGCTGCGCGGCGGTGGTCTCGAGCACCACCCGCAGGTCGTAGAGATGCTCGAACATCTCGAAGTCGAAGGGCTGCACCTGCCAGCCCGAGCGGAAATGCACCTGCACCAGGCCTTCGCGCTGCAGCCGGAACAGGGCCTGGCGCACCGGCGTGCGCGACACGCCCAGCCGCGAGGCCACCTCGCTCTCGGTGAAGCGGTCGCCGGGCACCAGCCGGAACTCGGCGATGTCCTCCTTCACGCGCTGGTACACCGTGTCGGCCAGCGACGCGTGCAGCGGAGCGGTGGCGTCGCTGGCACCCATGGGCAGCCCTGCCTGTGCGGCGCGATGCCCGTTCAGCCAGCCATCAGGCTGACATGGGCGGCCACCACCCGCCAGCCCTCGGGCATGCGCGCCCAGGTCTGGCTCTGCCGTCCGGTGCGGGCGGCACCGTCGCGGCGGAACTCGATGTTGGCGGTGGCGAAGTCGGTGCCGTAGGTGGTGATCACCGTGCGCAGCACCTCGCGCGCCAGTCCCACGGCCGGCCGGCCGGCGCGAAACGCCTGGATCTCGCCGTAGCCGTAGAGGTTCTCGCCCACGCCGTAGCGCAGGGTGTGCGGGCTGTTCCAGAAGAGCTCGTCGAGCACCGCGACGTCGTTGCTGACCAGCGCCTGCTCGTAGCGGGCGAAAGCGGCGCTCACTTCGGCGTGCACCTCGGGCAGGTTGATCTGCATGGCTCGGGCTCCAGGGGTCAGGCGGCAGGGGGCGGTATGGGCACGCGACACACGCCGGCGCGCACCAGCGCCGCGGCCACCCGGAAGGCATCGCGCTCGCGCCAGGGCGCCGCGATGATCTGCACCGACATCGGCAGTTCGCCCTCGATGGGCACCGGCGCGGCCAGCACCGGCAGGCCGATGCACGACACCGGCTGGGTGAGGATGCCCATGCTCGCGCGGGCGGGCAGGGTCATGCCGTTGATGGTGATGGTCTCGGTGCCGATCACGGGCGCCGGGGTGGGCGTGACCGGCGCCAGGAACACGTCCGCGTCGCGGAACTGCTCGGCCACCGCCCGGGCATAGCGCGCGCGCACCCTCTGGGCGCGGTTGTACCAGGCCGCCGGCATCAGGCTGCCGGCGATGAAACGGTCGCGCGACAGCGGCTCGTAGTCGTCATAACGCTCGCGCAGGCCGGGCAGGTGCAGCGCGCCCCCCTCGCTGCTGGTGATCACGAAGGCCGCGGCGCGACCGGCCGAGGCCATTGGCCATTCGGCCCACCGGCTCACGCCGAGCGCCTCGCAGGCACGCTCGAGCGAGGCCCGGGCCACCGGCCCGCTGAACTGCTCGAAGTGCCCGGCCAGCCGCGCGATGCGCAGCCCGCTCACGCCTTCGTCGAGCGCATCGCTCACCGCTTCCAGCGGCCGCTGGGCGCAGGCGGGATCGGCGGGGTCGGGGCCCTGCAGCAGGTCGTAGCACAGCGCCAGGTCTGCCAGCGTGCCGGCAAAGGGACCGAGATGGTCGAGGCTGGCCACGAAGGGGAAGCTGCCATGGCGCGAGAGTCGGCCGTAGGTGGGCTTCAGGCCGAAGATGCCGCACAGCGAGGCCGGCACCCGGATCGACCCGTTGGTATCGCTGCCCAGGGTGAGCGGCACCAGGCCATCGGCCACCGCCACCGCCGAGCCGCCCGAGGAGCCGCCGGCCAGCCGGCTGCGGTCGTGCGGGTTGCGACAGGGCCCGACATGGCTGTTCTCGGTGGTGAAGCCGTAGGCGAACTCGTCCATGTTCAGCCCGCCCACCAGGACGGCGCCCGCCGCGGTGAGCTTTCTGACGAGAAAGGCGTCGCTCGACGCGGGCGGCAGCGAGGCGTTCACCTTGGAGCCGGCCAGGGTGACCTCGCCGGCGATGTCGAACAGGTTCTTCACCGCGAACGGGACGCCGGCCAGCGGCGGCAGCGCCTGGCCGGCGGCGCGCCGGGCGTCGATCTCTCGGGCCTGGGCGCGGGCCCGCTCGGCGGTGACCAGCGTGAACGCGTTGCCGAGATGGCCGCGGGCGGCGATGCCGGCCAGGGTCTGTTCGATGAGGGCGAGCGCGCTCAGCGAGCCCTCGCGCACCTGGCGCGCGAGCGAGAGCGCGTCGCCGATCGGCGCCATGCCGGCGGCGGCCGCGCTCATGTCGGCGAAACCGGGGTGAAGACCGGCGCCATCTCGTCCTCGGGGCCGAGCGGCAGGTCGAGGAAGCCGGCGGCGATCGTCGCGCCCAGGGTGAACTGGCGCAGCACCTCGTCCCGCGTGGCTTCGCTCAGCTGGTAGCCGTGCAGCGCGAGTGCGGCATCGAGGTACCGGGGGATGTCGGCGGGATTCACGTGGCGCTCTCCGTGGACAGGTTGAGGAGCGGGAAATGGCAGGCCACTTCCCGCCCGGGCGACAGGGCGGTCAGGCTGGGGCTCAGCTCCGAGCAGCGCGGCCGGGCGTGCGGGCAGCGCGAGGCATAGCGGCATTGCCGCGGATCGGGGTCGATGGGGCTGGTCGGCTCGCCGGCGGGCAGCGCCACGGCCGGCGCGCGCTGGCCCAGGCGCGGCAGCGCATCGGCGAGCAGCCGGGTGTAGGGATGCGCGGGGTTGGCGAAGACCTCGGCGGCCGGGCCGCGCTCGACGATGCGGCCCAGGTACATCACCAGCACCTCGTCGCACATCAGCCGCACCACGTTGAGGTCGTGCGACACGAACAGGTAGGCCAGGCCATGACGCTGGCGCAGGTCGGCCAGCAGCTCGAGCACGATCGCCTGCACCGACACGTCGAGCGCGGCGGTGGGCTCGTCGAGGATCAGCAGGCGCGGGCGCACCGCCACCGCGCGCGCGATGTTCACGCGCGCCTTCTGACCGCCGGAGAGCTGGTGCGGGAAGCGCCCGAGCAGCTCGGCGGGCAGGCCGACATCGCTGGCGGCGGCCTTCACGCGGGCCTCGAGCGTGGCGCTGTCGCGCACGCCCTCGAGCAGGCGCAGCGGCTCGGCGATGCTGTCGAAGGCGGTGTAGCGCGGGTTCAGCGATTCGGTGGGGTCCTGGAAGACAACCTGCAGCTCACGACGGCGCGGATGGCGCGCGAAGCGCGCGGCGGGCACGGCGGCGAGGTCCTCGCCATCGAAGCCGATCTCGCCCTCGGTGGCGTCGAGCAGCCGGGCGACCAGCCGCACCAGGGTGGACTTGCCGCAGCCCGACTCGCCCACCAGGCCCACGCTGCGGCCGGGCGCGATGCTCAGGCTGACATCATCGACCGCGTGCAGGAACGAGGGCGCGGCCCGCGACAGGAAGCCTCGGCGCATCGCGAAGCGCCGGGACAGGTGCGAGACGGCCAGCAGCGGAGCGGGTTCGGTCATGTCGGGAAGTGGCAGGCCACCACCGATTCGCCCTCGGCGACCTGCGGTGGCGGCGTGGTGTGGCACAGAGGCGTGGCCTGCGGGCAGCGGTGGGCAAAGCGGCAGGCCGGGATGTCGGTGGCGCGCAGATCAGGCAGCGTACCGGGAATTGCCTGCAGGTCGGCCAGCGACCCGGCGCTGGCCGGCACCGAGCGGATCAGCGCCCGGGTGTAGGGATGGCGCGGCGCGGCGAACAGCGTGCGGGTGGGCGCCACCTCGACGATGTGACCGGCATGCATCACCGCGATACGGTCGCAGTTCTCGCTCGCCAGCGCGAGGTCATGGGTGATCAGCACCGTGGCCATCTGACGGTCGGCGGCGGCGTCGCGCAGCAGCTGCATGATCGCGGCCTGGGTGGTCACGTCGAGGCCGGTGGTGGGCTCGTCGGCGATGAGCAGCGCAGGGTTCGACGCCAGCGCCATGGCGATCATCACCCGCTGGCACTGGCCGCCCGACATCTCGAAGGGATAGGCCCTGGCCCGACGCTGCGGGTCGGGGATGCGTACCGCCTGCAGCATGGCCACGGCGCGAGCCTCGCGCTCGCGGGCCAGCGTGGTGGTATGGCGCACCAGCACGTCGCCGATCTGCCCGCCGACGCGCCGGATCGGGTTGAGTGCCACGCGCGGGTTCTGGAAGATCATCGCGATCTCGCGGCCGCGGATGTCGGCCATCTGCGACTCGCTGAGCGAGAGCAGGTCGATGCCGCCGAAGCGGATCGACCCGGCGGTGACCCGCGCGGCCGGATCCTGGATGCCCAGGATCGCGTACGAGAGCACCGACTTGCCCGAGCCGCTCTCGCCGACCAGGCCGAGCGTCTCGCCTTTCTCGAGCGAGAGCGTGATGCCCTGCAACGCGGAAACCGTGCCGCTGCGGGTACGGAACTCCAGCGAGAGTCCCTCGATGCGAAGCAGTTCGCTCATGTGCGCCTGCGGGGGTCGATGATGTCACGCAGCCCGTCGCCGAGCAGGTTGAAGCAGAACACCGCCAGCATCAGCACCGCGCCCGGAAAGAGCGCCACCCACCACTCGCCGCTGACGATGTACTGCGCGCCCTCGGCGACCATGATCCCCCACTCGGGCGCGGGCGGTCGCACGCCCAGACCGATGAACGACAGGCCCGCGCAGTTGAGGATGGCCAGGCCCATGTTCAGCGAGATCTGCACCATGGCAGGCGGCAGGATGTTGGGCAGCATGTGCACGAGGAGCACCCGCGCGTCGCTGTTTCCGGTGACACGCGCCGCCTCGATGAAGCCGGCGTCCCGGCGCACGTTGGTCTCGGCGCGCGCCACCCGCAGGTAGAAGGGCAGATTGATGATCGCGGTGGCGATCACGATGTTGGCCACGGTGTTGCCCAGTGCCGCCACGATGCCCATCGCCAGCACGAACAGCGGGAAGGCCATGATGGTGTCCACCAGCCGGCCGATCGCGCGGTCGAACCACCCACCGTAGTAGCCCGCAACCATGCCCAGCAGGATGCCGGTCACCGACGACAGCGCCACCGCCGAGAGCGCGATGCCGAAGTCGATGCGGGCCGCGGCCATCACCCGCGAGAGCACATCGCGGCCCAGCGCGTCGGTGCCGAACCAGTGGCGGGCCGAGGGCGGTTGCATGGCCACTGCCGCGTTGGTGGCCAGCGGATCGTAGGGCGCGAGCCAGGGTCCGGCGATGGCCAGCAGCACGAACAGCGCGAACAGTCCGAACGCGCCGGCGGTGACCGGGTTCTCGCCCACGACGTAGCGGGCATGGGCCAGGGTGCCTGTGCTGGCCATGTCAGCCCGCCACCGAGACTCGCGGGTCGATCGCGAGGTAGAGCAGATCGATCACCAGGTTCAGGGCCACGTAGAGGATCGCCATCGTCAGCACGAAACCCTGCACCGGCGCGTAGTCGCTGGCCACCAGCGACTCGATCGCGAACGAGCCGATGCCCGGCCAGGCGAAGACCTTCTCGACCAGCACATTGGCGCCGAGCATGAAGGAGAAGACCATGCCGATGGTGGTGAGCACCGGCAGGAAGGCATTGCGGAAGGCGTAGCCGTAGAGCACCCGGGCTCGTGACAGGCCCATGGCGCGGGCCGTGCGCACGAAGTCGGCCGAGAGCACGCCGAGCATCGAGGCGCGGGTCATGCGCGCCACCGGGGCCATCACGAAGAGGGCCAGGGTGATGGCAGGCAGGATCAGCTGGCGCAGGCTCGACCAGAAGGCCTCGCCGTTGCGGGCCACCAGGCTGTCGATCAGGTAGAAGCCGGTGATGGTGGGCGGCGCGCTCACGTAGGGGTCGATGCGGCCCAGCGGCGAGGGAGCCCAGCCGAGCAGGAAGTAGAAGACGAAGGACAGCAGCAGGCCGGTGAAGAACACCGGCAGCGACACGCCGGCCGTGGTCACGAGGCGGCAGAGCTGATCCACCCACGACCCCGGCCGGGTGGCGGCGAGCACGCCCAGCGGGATGGACACCGACAGCGACAGGACCAGCGCCACCAGGGTGAGCTCCAGCGAGGCCGGCAGCCGGGTGGCGATCTCCACCGCCACCGGCTGGCCGGTGTTCAGGGACTGCCCCCAGTCGCCGGTGGCCAGCTCGGTCACGTAGCGCACGAACTGCGTCGCCAGCGGCTGGTTCAGGCCGAGCTTGGCGCGGATCTGCTCCACCGCCTCGACGCTGGCGGCGTTGCCCGCGAAGTAGGCCGCCGGGTCACCCGGCAGCAGCCGGGTGAGCGCGAAGGTGACCACCACGATGCCCGCCAGGGTGGGCACCGAGAGCAGCAGCCGCTTGAGGATGATCGCGAGCATGGCGTGTGGCGATGGGGGGCTGATGGCGCCGATCAGTTCTTCACGATCTGACGATAGTCAGGCTGCAGATGGAACCAGTAGGTGAAGCCGCTGATGTTCTTCTGCATGGCCACATCCTGCGTGGGCTGGAACAGCGGCACCCGCGGCACCTCCACGTAGGCCTTGCGGATCATGGCCTTGACCTGATCGTCATAGATGGCCTTGCTTTCGGCGAAGCGGGCGTTGGTGATGAACTTGTCCATCTCCGCGTCCTGGTAGGACATGGTGTTGAACACCGCGTTCTGGCCGTGATAGCACCAGAAGAAGAAGTACTCGGGGTAGTTCAGCCAGCCGCCGAAGCGGTTGATCATCAGCGGCATGTCCTTCTTGAGCAGGGCGGCGCGCCAGTTGGCCCCGGGCACCTTGTTGATCGTGGTCTTGATGCCGATCTGGGCCAGCGCCTCCTGAACCAGGATCGACATCGGCTCGCCCACCGTCGCACCGCCCAGGTCGAACGACAGCGTGGTCTCGAAACCGTTCGGGAAACCGGCCTCGGCCATCAGCGCCTTGGCCTTGGCGATGTCGGTGCGGTAGCCGGTGGGCTGAGGCCAGGCGGTGGTCTTCACCTCGTTGCCCGCCGCGCCGTAGAGCTTCACGCCCCGGCCGTAGATCGCGGTCTCCCACATCTTGTCGTAGGGCAGCGCCCAGGCAACCGCCTGACGCACCTTGACGTTGTTGAACGGCGGCTTGGTGACATTCATGCCGAGGTAGAACAGCGCGTTCTCGATCGGGAACGAGGCGACCTTCACCTTGGCCGAATCGGCGGCCAGCTCGCCGAAATCCTTGGGCGGCATGTCGTAGGTCATGTCGATGTCACCGCGCACCAGCAGCGCGCGCCGATTGCCCGCCGAGGGCACGTCGCGCTGGATGATGCGCTTGACCTTGGGCAGCGGGCCGTTCTTCCAGTCGTCATTGCGCACGTAGATGATCTCCTGGCCCGGCTTGTAGCTCTCCACCTTGTAGGCGCCGCCACCGGCGGTGTTGGTCTTGAGCCAGTTGGCCGCCCACGGGTCGTCCGCGGTGGCGTGCTTCTTGGCCAGGGTGGCGTTGTAGATCGAGGCCACCGGCACGGCCATGTTGGGCATGGTCATCTTGTCGGGGCGCAGGAATTTCACCCGGAAGGTGGTGTCGTTGACCACCTCGAACTGCTCGGGCTTCTCCAGCGAGCCGGCGCGCATCTGGAACTGCGGGAAGCCGCCCATGGCGAGCGCCCGGTCATAGCTCCACTTCACGTCGGCAGCGGTCACCGGCGTGCCGTCGTGGAATTTCGCGTTCTTGCGCAGGTAGAAGGTGACGCCGGAACCATCCTTGGCGATCTCCCAGCGCTCGGCCAGTTCGGGCTCGAGCTTGGCGTAGTCATAGGTGACCGAGCCGTTGGGCAGGGTCTTGCGGCCGTAGGTCATCAGCCGGTCGTAGGCGATCCAGGCCACGCCATAGGCAGGCCGGTTGGCGCCCACGCCGTGGATGTCCAGCATGTTGGGGCCGAACTCGTTGGCCACCACCAGGGTTTCCTTGCGCGCGTCCTGGGCCGGCGCGGGGCCGGCCAGTGCCAGCCCGGTGGCCAGCAGCGCGGTGACGATCAATGGTTTCATGGGGACCTCTCAGACAGGGTTGCTCAGACAGGGGAGGGACCAGGGGAAGGGCTGCGATGGGCGGCCTGGCTGGACAGGTAGGCACGCCAGCCGCCGAAGGCGGTGATGTCGGGTTGCCCGAGGGTGTCGAGCGCCTCGCACAGGAAGCCCTGGACGTTGCCGCCGTCTTCCAGGCGCAGCGTGCCGATGCCCAGGGGGGCGCCGATCAGCGCCACGAACGACCCGTAGTGCGCCACGGGCATCTCCCAGACCTCGATGGCGATGGCGGCGCCTTCGCCGGTCGGCACGCGCAGCAGGCCGGGCTTGGGCGGCACCGTGCCCTGCAGGGCGAAGAGGCGATAGAGCGGCGCGGTGCGGCCCACGCTCACCAGCCGGGCGCCGCGCTCGCGCAACTGGCTGTTCAGCGGCATGCCGCTCAGGTGAGCGCCAACGACGGCCAGGCGCACCGTGCTGCCGGTCGGCCGGGTGATCTCCCGCGGTGGTGGCAACGGACGCCCGGTGGCGCCCGCGCTCAGCCCGGTGTCATGGTGGAAGCGCTGACCGATGTCGGCCAGCCGCAGATCGCTGCCGCCCGGACCGATGAGGCTGATGCCGAAGGGCAGGCCGTCCTCGCGCAGGCAGGCCGGCACCGCCAGCGCCGCGTAGTCGAGCAGGTTCACGAAGTTCGTGTAGTGGCCCAGTTGCCGGTTCAGTCCCACCGGATCGGCGCGCATGGCGGCCACGCTGACCGGACCGGGCATGGTCGGCAGCACCAGCACGTCCACACTGGCCAGGATCTCGTCGCAGCATTGCCGCAGCAGGCCCAGCATGTCGCTCGCCTGGCACCAGTCGGCGGCGCTGTAGCGGCGGCCCGAGCCGATGATGGCGCGCACCGTGGGGTCGAAGGCGTCGGGGTTGCTGTCGGCCTGGGCGTCGAAGAATTCCCGGATCCCGGCGTAGCGCTCGGCCACGAAGGCATCCTCGTAGAGCATCGCGGCCGCCTCGGCGAAGGGCTGGTAGTCGATGCGAACCGGCTCGCCGCCGAGCCGGCGCAAGCGCTCGCAGGCCTGCTCGAAGGCGCGTCGGGAGTGTTCGTCGCCGAAGAACGCCAGCTGGTCCTCGTGCGGCACGCCGAAGCGGAATCGCTCCGGAAAGAACGCAGGGTCGAGCGGACGCGCCCGCGAGTAGGGATCCTCGGGGTCGTGCGCGGCGGCCACCCGCAGCACATCGACCGCATCGGCCACGGTGCTGGCGAAGATCGACACGCAGTCGATCGAGCGACAGGCTGGCACGACACCGCGATTGCTGATGAGGCCGCGGCTGGGCTTGAGGCCCACCAGGTTGTTCAGTGCCGCGGGCACGCGACCGGACCCCGCGGTGTCGGTGCCGAGCGCGAAGTCGGCTTCGCCGCGCGCCACCGCCACGGCCGAGCCGGAGCTCGAGCCGCCGGGCACCAGCGCGGGGTCGAAGCTGTTGGACGGAGTCCCGTAGGGCGACCGGCTGCCATTCAGCCCGCAGGCGAACTGGTCGAGGTTGGTCTTGCCGATCAGACTCGCGCCGGCGGCGAGCAGGCGCTCGACCACGGTGGCGGACCGCGCCGCGACGCGACTGTACGCCGGGCAGGCCGCGGTGGTGGCCTCGCCGGCCACATCGATGTTGTCCTTGACCGCGAAACGCCGGCCGGCCAGCGGGCCGGTGTCGGCGCCCGGTCTGGGATGGGTGAATCGGGTGATCCAGGTCGGATCCATCGGTGAGGTCCTGAGCGCGGGTTCTTGGATACAAGAAGGCTTGCAATCCCTGTGCCAGCCGTATTCGGCGGGTTGCCGCGCGGTTCCGCCCGGAAAGCGGGCGGATGCACCATTTCCGGGCCCGCAAAGTGAGGGAGCGCACCGTGGCCGTGCGCGATCGGTGATTTCCCCGGAGCGATCGGGGTTGTGGGCGAGGGCCTGTCGGCTGGCAAGGAACTTGCAATCGTCCTTGTACACAAGCCAGGCAGCCCGGCTGGCCGCCCTTCCCCTCACCGATTCAGGAGTTTCAGCATGGATGCATCCCGTCGTCTCATCGTCACCTCCGCCGGCGCTGCCGGTCTCGTCTCGGCCGCGGGTCTGCCGCTGTCGGCTCTCGCGCAGGCCAAGCCCATCGTGGTCGGCGTGATCTACGTCGGTCCGCGCGACGACTTCGGCTACAACCAGGCGCAGGCGCAGGCCGCCGCCATGATCAAGAAGATGCCCGGCGTGAAGGTGGTCGAGGAGGAGAAGGTTCCCGAGACCGTCGCGGTGCAGAAGTCGATGGAGGCCATGATCAACCAGGACAAGGCCTCGCTGATCTTCGCCACCTCCTTCGGCTACTTCGATCCGCACATGCTCAAGATGGCCGAGAAGTACCCGAACGTGCGCTTCGCGCATTGCGGCGGCCTGTGGACCGAGGGCAAGCATCCGAAGAACACCGGTTCGTTCTTCGGCTACATCGACGGCGCCCAGTATGTCTCGGGCGTGGTCGCCGGCCACATGAGCAAGAAGAAGAAGCTCGGCTTCATCGCTGCCAAGCCGATCCCGCAGGTGCTGCGCAACATCAATGCCTTCACCATGGGCGCGCGCTCGGTCGATCCGTCGATCACCACCCAGGTGATCTTCACCGGTGACTGGTCGCTGCCGGTCAAGGAGGCCGAGGCCACCAACAGCCTGGTCGACCAGGGCGTCGACGTGGTCACCTGCCACGTGGACGGTCCGAAGGTGGTGATCGAGACCGCCGAGAAGCGCGGCATCATGAGCTGCGGCTACCACGCCAGCCAGGCCAAGCTCGCGCCCAAGGGCTATCTCACCGGCGCCGAGTGGGACTGGACCACGCCCTACAAGCTGCTGATCGCGGCTGCGGCCGAAGGCAAGCCCATGCCCAACTTCGTGCGCGGCGGCATGAAGGAAGGCTTCGTCAAGATGTCGCCTTACGGCGCGTCGGTGTCGGCCAAGGCCAAGGAGGCCGGCGACAAGGCGAAGGCGGCGCTCACCAAGGGCGACTTCGCGATCTTCAAGGGCCCGCTGAAGGACAACAAGGGCAACACCGTGATCGCGGCTGGCACCTCGCTCGAGATGACCAACGTCGAACTCGAGAAGATGAACTACCTGGTCGAGGGCGTGATCGGCGCGATCCCCGGCTGACCGCGCGTCCCTGCTTCACGCGGACCGGCCATGGCCTCCTCACGCGGACTGCAGTCCACCCTGATCGCGCTGGCCGGCGTGATCGGGGGCCTGCTGCTGTTTGCGGTGTTCGTGCTGGCCATCGGCCGCAACCCCCTCGAGGTGGTCATGACCATCTTCGAGGGAGCCTTCGCCAGCGCGTTCGCCTGGCAGAACACCCTGTTGCGCTCCGCGCCCCTCATTCTCACCGGCCTGGCGGTGGCGATTCCCGCCCAGGTGGGCCTGGTGATGATCGGCGGCGAGGGCGCGCTTGCGCTGGGCGGTCTGGCCGGCGCCGCGGCGGGTCTGGCCGCGTCACAGGCGGGCGCGGCCCCGATCGGCGTGGTCATCACCGCCTGCGGCGCGGGCATGATCGCGGGAGCCCTCACCAACGCTGCGGCCGGCGCACTGCGTGCCTGGCGCGGCATGAACGAGACCATCGCCAGCCTGCTGATCTCGTACATCGCCATCGCGCTCTTCAACCATCTGGTCGACGGTCCCATGCGTGACCCGGCCAGCCTGAACAAGCCTTCCACCCATCCGCTGCCCGAGGCGGCGATGCTCGGCAACATGCCGGGCACCGACCTGCACTGGGGCCTGGCCATCGGGGTCGTGGCCGCGGTGCTCGCCCAGATGCTCGTCTCGCGCACCACCGCCGGTTTTGCGATGCGGGTCGCCGGCGGCAATCTGCGCGCCGCGCGTCTGGTCGGTCTGCCGGTGTCGGCCCTGCTGGTCGCGGCCTGCGCCCTGGGTGGCGTGTGCGCGGGCCTGGCCGGCGCCATCGAGGTGCTGGCGGTGCACGGCTCGGCCAATGCCTCGCTGCTCGGCGGCTTCGGCTACACCGGCATCCTGGTGGCCTTCATCGCGCGCCAGCAACCGCTGGCCACCGTGCCGGTGGCGGTGCTGCTTGGCGGCATCGCCGCGGCGGGCAGCCTGCTGCAGCGTCGCCTGGACCTGCCCGACGCCACCACCCAGGTCCTGCAGGGGCTGCTGTTCGTGTCCATCCTTGCCTGCGAGGCCCTGCACGGTCGCATCAACTGGCGGCTGCGGCCGCTGGCGCTGCGCGCCACGCCGGCCGCACCCGCCTCGCAGGTGTCGCCGTGAGCGGCGACGAAAGCGCCTGGCTGACCGTCCTGGCGGCCATCCTGGGGGGCGCGCTGCGGGTGTCCACGCCGTTCCTGTTCGTGAGCCTGGGCGAGGCGCTCACCGAGCGCGCCGGGCGCATCAACCTCGGCCTGGAAGGCACGATGGTGTTTGGCGCGATGAGCGGTTATGCGGTCGCGTATCACAGCGGGTCGGCCTGGCTTGGCGTGCTGGCCGCCGGCGGTTTCGGGGTGCTCTTCGGCCTGGTGCACGGACTGCTGTGCAGCCTGCCGCGGGTCAATGACGTGGCGCTGGGCATCGCCCTCATGACGCTCGGGCTGGGCCTGGCCTTCTTCTTCGGCAAGGACTACGTGCAGCCCACCGCGCCGCGTCTGCCGGCGATCGCGCTCGGCGGCTGGAGCGATTCGCCGGCGCTGCAGGCGGCGCTGCAGGTCAATGCCCTGCTCGTGGTGGGCATCGTGTGCGCCCTGCTGATGGCCTGGGCGCTGCGCAGCACGCGCTGGGGGCTGGTGATCCGCACGGTGGGTGACAGCGCCAATGCCGCGCGCGCGCTGGGCTTTCCTGTCAATGCGGTGCGTGCCTGGAGCACCGCCGCGGGCGGCTTCATGGCCGGCGTGGGCGGCTCCTTCCTGTCGCTCTACTACCCTGGCAGCTGGAACGAGGCGCTCTCCAGCGGCCAGGGCGTGATGGCGGTGGCGCTGGTGATCTTCGCCCGCTGGAGCCCGGTGGGTTGCGTGTGGGCGGCACTCCTCTTCGGTGGCGCCGGCGCGATCGGGCCGGCGCTGCAGGCGATCGGCATCGTGCAGGGCTATCACCTCTGGAATGCCGCGCCCTACGTGCTCACCCTGGCGGTGATGGTGGCCACCTCCTCGGCGCGGCGCTCGCTGGCCGGCGCGCCAGGCGAACTCAGCCTCACCCGTTGATCCCTTCCCCTTCCCTGGCAACTCCTGGAGATCGCTCATGTCCGGACTCGGCGGCCTGAACAAGTCACCCAACGGGGTGGTGGTCGGCCTGGTGCAGTCGCAACTGCCGGTGGTCGACACCCCGGCGCAACTCGCCGCGCAGACCGCGCGCATCGTCGAGATGGTCGGCAAGGCGCGACGCAACATGGCCTCGATGGACCTGGTGGTGTTTCCCGAGTACTCGCTGCATGGCCTGTCGATGAACACCGATCCGGCGCTGATGTGCCGGCTCGACGGGCCCGAGGTGGCGGCGTTCAAGGCCGCCTGCGTCGAGCACCGCATCTGGGGCTGCTTCTCGATCATGGAGTTCAACCCCAATGGCAACCCCTACAACAGCGGCCTGATCATCGACGACACCGGTCGCATCGCGCTCTACTACCGCAAGCTGCATCCCTGGGTGCCGGTGGAGCCCTGGGAGCCGGGCAACCTCGGCATCCCGGTGATCGACGGGCCGCGCGGCGTGAAGCTCGCGCTGATCATCTGCCACGACGGCATGTTCCCCGAGATGGCCCGCGAGTGCGCCTACAAGGGCGCCGAGCTGATGATCCGCACCGCCGGCTACACCGCGCCCAT
>JBIKWU010000068.1:0-16603 GCA_044356115.1 Burkholderiaceae bacterium | reverse complement strand
CTGAGGTCGGAGTCATGCTGAAGTACCTGCTCGACACGAACATCGCCATCTATGTGATCAAGCGGCGGCCGGTCGAGGTGATGGGCGCATTCAACGACAACGCCGGGCGCATGGCGATCTCGGCTGTTACGCTGAGCGAACTCTTTCACGGCGCAGAAAAGAGTGCGAGGGTCGCGCAGAACCTTGGGGTGATCGAGGAGTTCGCCAGTTTGCTTGAGGTACTGCCGTATACCGCAAGGGCCTCGCAGCACTACGGCGCCATCCGCAGTGCGCTCGAGAAGGCCGGCATGCCGATCGGCGTCAACGACCTGCACATAGCCGCTCACGCCCGCAGCGAAGGGCTCACCCTCGTTACCAACAACCTCGGGGAGTTCCAGCGTGTTCCCGGGCTGCTCACCGAAAACTGGATTGACCGTTCCTGAGCCGACGGTCCACGACGCCCGGCTCCGCCCCCCAGGCACAGGCGTATCCTCCGCCCGATGCACCTCACCATCTTCCGCACGCCCGTCGTGCGGCGCGCCCTGCGCGCCTTCTCCCTGGTCTGCCTGCGTCTGGCCGGCTGGAAGGTAGAGGGAGCGCTGCCGGCAGGCGCCGGCAAGTGCGTGCTCATCGCCGCGCCGCACACCAGCAACTGGGACCTGCCCTGGACGCTCATGGGCGCCTTCGCGCTCGACCTGAACATCTACTGGATGGGCAAGGCCTCGATCTTCTCGCCGCCCTTCGGCGCGCTGATGCGCTGGCTGGGCGGCATCGCGGTGCGCCGCGAGCAGGCCAACAACCTGGTGGCCGCGTCGGTGGCTGCCCTCACCGCGGCCGACGGGCCGGTGCAGCTGGTGGTTCCGCCTGAGGGCACGCGAAGCGCCACCCGCCGCTGGAAGACCGGCTTCTATCACATCGCCCAGGGCGCCAGGCTGCCGATCCAGCTCGCGTTCATGGACTACCCCAGCCGCCGCATGGGCCTGGGTCCGGTGTTTCAGCCCACCGGCGACATCGAGCAGGACATGGCCACCATCAAGGCCTTCTACGCGCCCATGCGCGGCCGCAACCCGGGTCAGTTCGACGCGAGCTGACCCCACCCCGATGCAAGGCGCGCGCATCCTGCTGGTGGAAGACGACGAGCGGCTCGCCCAGCTGGTGAGTGCCGCGCTTGCCCGCGAAGGCTTCCAGGTTGAGCACTGCGCGCGCGGTGACGAAGCGCCAGCGCGCATCCTGGGTGGCGGCTTTGATCTCGTGCTGCTCGATGGCCACCTGCCCGGCAAGGATGGCTTCGAGGTGTTGCGCGAGGTGCGCGGCCGCTTTGCCGGGCGCATCGCCATGCTCACCGCCCGCGATGACGACATCGATCAGGTGCTCGGCCTGGAGGGTGGCGCCGATGACTACCTCGCCAAGCCGGTGGCCCCGCGTGTGCTGCTCGCGCGGGTGCGCGCGCTGCTGCGCCGGGATGCCGCCGCGCCAGCCGCCCTGCGCTTCGGCCCGCTGATCATCAGGCCCGAGGCCCGCGAGGTGCGCCTGCACGACCAGCCGGTAGCGCTCACCACCGCCGAGTACGACCTGCTTGCCTACCTCGCCGGCCGGGCCGGCCAGGTGGTCAGTCGCGACGACATCATGCAGGCCCTGCGTGGCCTGGAGTTCGACGGACTCGATCGCGCGATCGACGCCCGCATCTCGCGGCTGCGCCGGCGCATCGGCGATGACCCGGCCAACCCGACGCGCATCCGCACGGTGCGCGGCCAGGGCTACCTCTTCATGCCCGACTGACCCCCCGCGGGCGCGCCGTGAAGTCGTCTCGCACCACCCCGCTGCGCCTGGCCGCCGGCCTCGCGGCGGGCGTGCTCGCCCTGGTGCTGCTGGTGCAGTCGCTGGTGCTGCTCACGGTGGACGACCTCACCGATGACTACGTGCGCCGCTTCATGGCCGGCACGGTCTCGCTGATGGTCGATGAACTCGCCCCCCTGCCCGCAGCCGAGCGCGCCGCCCGCGTGCGCGAGCTCGACGAGCGCTTTGCCTACCCGGTGCTGCTCAGGCCGATCGATTCGCCCGAGCTCACCACAACTGACCGCGAGCGGCTTGCCGCCGGCGAGACCCTGATCTCGGGACTGCCTCGCCGCGTGCAGGTGGCCCTGCCCGGTGCGCCCGCGCAGGTGCTGGTGCTGGGGCCCTTCAACCCCGAGGCCAACCCCGAGCATCGGCTGGGCCTGCCGCGCGAGTTCTGGCGCGCCCTGCTGGTGGCCCTCGCCCTGGCGCTGGTGGTGGGCCTGATTGCCTTCTGGCTGCTGCGCCCGGCCTGGCGTGATCTGCGCGCCCTTCGGCGCACGGCGGATGCCTTGGTAGACGGTCGCTTCGACACGCCCATGCCGGTCTTGCGCAGCAAGGTGTTCGCGCCCCTGGCCGAGAGCCAGCGCGCGATGCTTGCCCGCCTTGCGGCGGCCCTGGGCGCGCAGCGCGAACTCACCGGCGCGGTCTCGCATGAATTGCGAACGCCGCTGGCCCGCCTGCGCTTTGCGATCGACGCGCTGGCCGCCGAGCCCGATGCCGCCGCCCGTGACGCGGCCGCGGCCGACTGCGAGCGTGATCTCGATGAGCTCGAGGCGCTGATCGACGCCAGCCTCACCTTCGCCCGGCTCGACAGTGGCGCCCTGCAGGCCAGCCCGCAACCGGGCGACCTCGGCACCTTGCTGCGCGCCGAGATCCAGCGCATGCAACCCCTTCTGGAAGGGCGGGCGCTCACTCTGGAGGTGAATCTGCCCGGCGCGGTGCGCTTTGACGCGCGCCTGCTGCCCTACGCCGTGCGCAACGGGCTGCGCAATGCCGCGCGCCACGCGCGCGAGGCCATCGCGCTGCATGCCTGGCAGGACGCGCAGGGCGAGGTCTGCGTGGCCATCGACGATGACGGCCCCGGCGTGCCCGAGGCCCAGCGCGAGGCGGTGTTCCAGCCGTTCCGGCGGCTCGACGGCGAGCGCGAACGGCGCAGCCAGGGCTTCGGCCTGGGCCTGGCCATCGTGCGCCGGGTGGTGCTCGCCCATGGCGGGCAGGCCCTCATGCAGCAGGCCCCGTCGGGCGGGGCCAGGCTGCTGCTGCGCTGGCCGGGCTGAGCGGCCATGCTCACATCATCTGCACGGTGTGCGAGACGCTCACCCGCAGCCACGGGCCGGGGTTCTGCGGCAGGGTGACCATGTACTCGCGGCCCGACCACTCGTAGCGCACCGTGTAGTCGCGCACCTGCTCGCGCATCGTGTTCACCGGCTGGCAGATCTGCACCGGCCGCGGCGCGGCCGGCTGTTCGGCCATCGAACGGCCCACCTGCGAGCCGATCGCGCTGCCGGCGGCCACGGCCACCAGCCTGCCGTTGCCCTTGCCGATCGCGCTGCCGGCGGCCCCGCCGATGAGCGCACCCACCACGGTGCCGGTGGTGCTCGACACCCCCGAGGGCGCCGGCTGCTGCCACTGCTCGGTGCACTGCTGGCGGGTCTCCATGACCCGATCCATGTTCGGCGTGGCCGAGATCACGCGGGCGAGGTTCTGGTTGGCGGGCTGCGCGGTGCGCGTGTCGTACCCGGCGCCGGGCATCGGGGCCGGTAGCGGCGCGGGCGTGCCCCAGCCGCCGCCGGGGTAGAGCGCGTCCTGCGCGTGGGCCAGACCGCCGCCCAGGGCGAGAGCGCCGGCCAGCGCGGGGATGATCAGGGCGTTGCGAAGGGTGGGCTTGCTGCGGGTCATGTCGGTCTCCTGTCGGTGTGGGCTGATGCGTGGGGCATCGACAGGAGCCATTCTGGTCAGCCGACCCGCGGCTGTCTGTGGCGATCGGGTGCGGCCTGTGTGACGGTGTGTGACAGGCCGCGGGTAACGGCGCCCGGCCCGCGGGCGCCTCCGCGCCGCTCAGACCGTGGCCGCCAGCCGGCTCGCCTGGTCGATGGCCCGCTTGGCGTCGAGCTCGGCCGCCTCGAAGGCGCCGCCCACCAGCGTTGAGTTCACGCCGAGCGCCTGCAGCGCATCGTGCAGGCCGCGCAGCGGCAACTGCCCCGCGCAGACGATCACGGTATCCACCGCGAAGAGCCGCGGCTCGCCGTTGACCAGGGTGTGCAGGCCGGCGTCGTCGATGCGCTGGTAGTCAACGCCGCTCACCATGTGCACGTCGCGGCGCGCCAGCACCATGCGGTGCGTCCAGCCGGTGGTGCGGCCCAGGTTCTTGCCCAGCGCGTCAGCCTTGCGCTGCATGAGCCACACCTCGCGGTCGGCCTTGGCCACCTGGGGGGTCACGCCGGTGACGCCACCGCGCGGATGGTTCACGAAGTCGATGCCCCACTCGCGCGCGAACACGTCCACGTCGAGCGCGCCCGACACGCCGGCGTGCGAGACCAGCTCGGCCACGTCGAAGCCGATGCCGCCGGCGCCCATGATGGCCACGCGCCGGCCGATCGGCTTGCGCCCGAGGATGGCGTCGATGTAGCCCACCACCATCGGGTGGTCGATGCCGTCGATCTCGGGCCGCCGCGGCTCGATGCCGGTGGCCACGATCACCTCGTCGAAGCCCATGGCCTTGAGCATGGGCGCGTCCACCCGCGTGTTCAGGCGCAGCGTGATGCCGTGCACCTCGATCATGCGGCGGTAGTAGCGCAGGGTCTCGTTGAACTCTTCCTTGCCGGGGATGCGCCGGGCGAGGTTGAACTGGCCGCCGATCTCGGCGCCGGCCTCGAACAGCGTGACCGCGTGGCCGCGCTCGGCGGCCACCGTGGCGTAGGCCAGGCCCGCGGGGCCCGCGCCCACCACGGCGATGCGCTTGCGCGCGGCCGTGGGCAGGTACTTGAGCAGGGTCTCGTTGCAGGCCCGCGGATTCACCAGGCAGCTGGTCTCGCGGCGCGTGAAGGTGTGGTCCAGGCAGGCCTGGTTGCAGGCGATGCAGGTGTTGATCTCGTCCTCGCGGCCCTCGCGCGCCTTCTTCACCAGCTGCGAGTCGGCCAGCATCGGCCGCGCCATGGAGACCAGGTCGGCATCGCCGCGGGCGAGCACCTGCTCGACCACCTCGGGCATGTTGATGCGGTTGCTGGTGATCATGGGCATCTTCAGCTCGCGCCGCAGCCGCCCGGTCACCTGGGCGAAGGCCGCCCGCGGCACCATGGTGGCAATGGTGGGCACCGGCGCCTCGTGCCAGCAGAAGTGGGTGCTGATGATGTTGGTGCCGGCATCGCGGATCGCCTTGCCGAGCATCACGATCTCGTCCCAGGCCAGGCCGTCCTCGAGCATGTCCATGGCCGAGATGCGGAAGATCAGGATGAACTCGGGCCCCACCGCCGCGCGCACCCGGCGCATCACCTCCACCGGGAAGCGCATGCGGTTCTCGAAGGCGCCGCCCCAGCGGTCGGTGCGCAGGTTGGTCTTGTTCACCAGGAAGGTGGAGATCAGGTAGCCGGCCGAGCCGATGATCTCCACGCCGTCATAGCCGGCCTGCTTGGCGAGTGCGGCGCAGTTGGCGAAGTCTGCGATCTGCTTCTCGATGCCCGCCTCGTCGAGCTCGCGGGGCTTGTAGGTGCCGATGCGCGACTTCACCGCCGAGGCCGCCACGCACTCGGGCGTGCGGGCCAGCGGCCCGGAGTGCAGGATCTGCATGCAGATCTTCACGTCGGGATCGGCGGCATGGACCGCATCGGTGACGATGCGATGCTGGGCCGCCTCCTCGGGGGTGCTCAGCCGCGAGCCCAGGCCCGACTCGCTGTTGGGCGGAATGCCGCCGGTGATGATCATGCCCACGCCGCCGCGCGCGCGCTCGGCGAAGTATTCGGCCATGCGCTCGAAGCCGTTCTCGGCCTCTTCCAGGCCGGTGTGCATCGAGCCCATGAGCACCCGGTTCTTGAGCCGGGTGAAGCCCAGGTCGAGCGGGGAGAACATCAGCGGGTAGCGGGGGTGAGCGGTCATGGCAGCCTGCGGGTGTGACGGAGTCCCCGGACTGTAATGCACTTCCGTGGGGCGCTGGCCGGGGGCCGTTCCGTGTCGAGCCCGCCTTGACCGCGCCGGTGCCGGCCCGGCACCATGGCCCGACAGAGGGAGGCCCCGCGCCGGGCGCATCCCCGCCACGGAGATCGCCATGAACGCACCCACGCTGCGCGAGGTCAGCCTCGACGACAAGTACACCCGCACCAGCGGCCCGGTCCTGATCAGCGGCCCGCAGGCCATCGTGCGGCTGATGCTGCTGCAGCGCGAGCTCGACCGGCGCGCCGGCCTGAACACCGCCGGCTACGTGTCGGGCTACCGCGGCTCGCCGGTGGGCGGCATCGACCTCGCCATGTGGGAGGCCAAGGCCCAGCTCGAGGCCAGCCAGGTGGTGTTCGCGCCCGGCATCAACGAAGACCTCGCCGCCACCGCCATCTGGGGCACGCAGCAGCTGCGCAGCATGAAGGACCCCAGCGTCGATGGCGTGTTCGGCCTGTGGTACGCCAAGGGCCCCGGCGTGGACCGCGCCGGTGACCCGATCAAGCACGGCAACTACGCCGGCACCCATCCGCACGGCGGCGTGCTGGCGCTCTTTGGCGATGACCATCCCGGCAAGTCGTCCACCATCGCCCACCACAGCGAGCAGGCGATGGCCGCGCACGGCATCCCGGTGCTCTACCCGGCCGATGTCGGCGAGTTCATCCCCTACGGCCTGCTCGGCTACGCGCTCTCGCGCTACAGCGGCTGCTGGGTGGGCTTCAAGCTGGTCAACGAGACCGCCGAGCAGACCGCCACGGTGGATGTCGATCTCGACGCCATGCGCTTCCAGACCCCGCCCACCGGCGAGCTGCCGCCCGACGGCATCCACTGGCGCGGCAGCTACGCGCCGCTCAACGACGAGATCATCCTCAAGCGCTACAAGCTGCCGCTGGTGCAGCGCTTCGCGCGCGCCAACCGCATCGACCGCGTGGCGTTCGGCGATGCCAGCGCCCGCTTCGGCCTGGTCACCGCCGGCAAGGCCTTCCAGGACACCATGCAGGCCCTGGCCACGCTGGGCATCGACGCCGAGCGCGCCCGGGCGCTGGGCGTGGCGGTCTACAAGGTGGGCATGGTCTGGCCGCTCGAGCCCGAGGGCCTGGCCGAGTTCGCGCAGGGCAAGTCGGAGCTGATGTTCATCGAGGAGAAGAACGGCTTCGTCGAACCGCAGGCCGCCGCGCAGCTCTACAACCTCGCCCAGCGCCCGCGCATCGTCGGCAAGACCGACGAGACCGGCGCGCCGCTGCTGCCCACCGACGTGCAGCTCGAGCCGGTGGAGGTGGCGCTGGCCATCGCGCAGCGGCTGCAGGCCGCCGGCCTCTGGGACGATCGCCTTGCCGAGCGGGTCTCGGCCACGCGCTCTTACCGCAGCGCGCTGCTGGCGGTCACTGGCGCGGGCGTGCGCCGCCTGCCCTACTTCTGCTCGGGCTGCCCGCACAACACCTCCACCAGCATCCCCGAGGGCAGCATCGCGGTCTCGGGCATCGGCTGCCACGGCATGGCCATCTGGGCCAAGCCGGGCACCACGATCATGGGCACGCAGATGGGCGGCGAGGGCATCAACTGGGTGGGCCTGCACCGCTTCACCGCCACCCCGCATGTCTTCCAGAACCTGGGCGACGGCACCTACTGCCACTCGGGTCTGGTGGCCATCCGCCTGGGGGGGGCCAGCGGCGCCAACGTCACCTACAAGATCCTCTTCAACGACGCGGTGGCCATGACCGGTGGGCAGCCGGTCGACGGCCAGATCACGCCGGCCGCGATCGCGCACCAGGTGCTGCACGAGGGCGTGGCCCGCGTGGTGCTGGTGAGCGACGATCCCGGCCGGCATGGCGCCGGCCTGCCCGCGGGCGTGGCGGTGCTGCATCGTGACGAGCTCGACCGCGTGCAGCGCGAGCTGCGCGAGGTGCCCGGCTGCACCATCCTCATCTACGAGCAGACCTGCGCGGCCGAGAAGCGGCGTCGGCGCAAGCGCGGCGAGTTCCCCGATCCGCCCAAGCGCATGTTCATCAACCCCGAGGTCTGCGAGGGCTGCGGCGACTGCTCCACCCAGTCGGGCTGCGTGTCCCTCGAGCCCCTCGAGACCGAGCTCGGCCGCAAGCGGCGCGTCAACCAGTCGAGCTGCAACAAGGACTACAGCTGCGTGAAGGGCTTCTGCCCCAGCTTCGTCACCGTGCACGATGCGCCGCCTCGCCGGCGCCAGGGCGCGTTGCAGGATGACTCGGTGTTCGCCGTGCTGCCCGAACCCGAGCGCGCCCAGGCGCCCGGTGGCGTGCACGGCACCCTCATCGCCGGCATCGGCGGCACCGGCGTGATCACCGTGGGCGCGGTGCTCGCCATGGCCGCGCACCTCGAGGGCCGCTCGGCCTCGGCCTACGACATGACCGGCCTGTCGCAGAAGAACGGCGCGGTCTACAGCCACCTCAAGCTGGCCGACCCCGGCGTGGTGCTGCACAGCCAGCGGGTGGGGCTGGGCGAGGCCTCGCTGGTGCTGGGCTTCGACATGGTGGCGGCGCTGGGCGACGAGGCCTATCGCACCCTGTCGGAGGCCACCCGCTTCCTGGGCAACGACCGGGTCCAGCCCACGGCCGCGCTCAATTTCAACCCCGATGACCGCGTCGACACCGGCCTGCTGGTGCGCAAGCTGCGCGAGAAGGTCGGCGAGGGCAACACCGATTTCGTCGATGCCACCGGCGTCGCGCTGGCGCTCATGGGTGACACCATCGGCGCCAACCTCATGATGGTCGGCGTGGCCGCGCAGCGCGGCTGGCTGCCGGTGGGCATTGCCGCCATCGAGCGCGCCATCGAGCTCAACGCGGTGCAGGTGCCCTTCAACCTGCGCGCCTTCCGGCTGGGCCGGCTGTGGGCCCACGATCCGGCCACGGTCATGCGCATGCTCGCCGAGTCGGGCGCCCTGCCCGCGCCACTCACCCCGCCCGAGCCCATGGGCGCGCAGGCGCTCATCGCCGACCGCCGCGCGCGGCTGGTCGCCTACCAGGACGAGGCCTATGCCGCCCGCTACGCCACGTTCATGGCGCGCGTGCTGCAGGCCGAGCAGGCGCTCGGCGAGGCCGGCCAGGCCCTGGCCCTCACCGCGGCGGTGGGCCGCGGGCTCTACAAGCTCATGGCCTACAAGGACGAGTACGAGGTGGCCCGCCTCTACGCCGACCCCGCCTTCCTCGCGCGGCTCACCGCGCAGTTCGAGGGCAGCCCGCGCCTGGGCTTCAATCTGGCGCCGCCCCTGCTGGCACGACGCGACCCGGCCACCGGCAAGCTGCTCAAGCGCGAGTACGGGCCCTGGATGCTCACCGCCATGCGCCTGCTGGCGCGGCTGAAGTTCCTGCGCGGCGGCGCGTTCGATGTCTTTGGCCGCACCGAGGAGCGGCGCATGGAGCGGGCGCTGATCGACGAGTACATGGCGTTGGTCGAGCGTCTGCTGGTGGGCCTGAGCGCGGCCCGCCTGACCGATGCCGTGGCGCTGGCGGCCAGCGTCGAGCAGATCCGCGGCTTCGGCCATGTGAAGCACGCCAACGTGATCAAGGTTCGGGAGGCCCAGGCCCAGATGCTCGCCGCCTACGAGGGGCAGCCCTCGGCGCGGGTGATCGAGATCCGCCGCGCGGCCTGAGGGCGCGGGCGGGCCGCCTGGCTGCGCGGCGCAGCCTTGCCCGGTCCTGCTCCGCGCCGCCCTGCCCTGCCGGGCGGGCTCAGCGCCCGGCCGAGCGCACCCGCCAGAGCGGGTGCGTGGCCATCACCGTCAGCGTGATCAGCAGCACCCCGGCCACCGGGATCAGCACCGCCTGGCGCGCGCCCAGCGCGCCGATCGCCAGGCCCATCATGAGCGAGCCCACCGGCGCGCCGCCGATGCTGGCCACCGAGAACGCGGCCATCACCCGGGAGCGGTGGCTGACCGGCGCGTTCTCCTGCAGCAGGGTGCGCGACATCGACATCGCCAGTCCGCCGCCCAGACCCCACGCGAACACGCAGGCATTGAAGCCCCAGGGCCCGATGTCGGCGGCCATCGGCAGCAGGGCCGCGCAGCCGCCGAACTGCGACAGGCACAGCGCGCGGCCGGGCATGGCCACGCCGCCGCGGCGGATGAGCAGCGCGATCATGGTGAGCGTGCCCAGGCCGAAGGCGATCAGGCCCTGCGCGATCTCGCGCGAGCCGCCGCCGTAGAGGTCGCGGATGGCCAGCGGGATCAGCACCACCATGACCCCCGCGAAGAACACCCCCATGCCCACCAGCAGCAGGAAGGTGGCGCGGATGGTCGGATCGGCAAAGAGCACGGCGAAGCCACCGCCGATCTCGCGCAGCGGCGAGGGCCGGGGCCCCTCGGGCACGGCCGGGCGCTGCGCTGGCAGACGGCTGGCGGCATGGATGCCCAGCGCCAGCAGCGCCGCCTGCGCGAGCAGGATGCTCACCGGGCCCCAGGCGCCGGCCTGCCCCGCGAGCGCCTGGCCAAGCATCTGCGTGCCGAACTGGATACCGATCGCCAGGGTGACCACCTTCTGCACCGCGCCGCCGGCCACCCGGTTGAGCATGCCGTCGCGCGCCGGCAGCGCGAAGGCGCTGACCACGCCCCAGGCCAGCGCATAGGCCAGCACCAGGCCCTCGCCGACAGAGCCCAGCGCGAGCGCCATGGCGAGGCCCAGCGGCATGAGCATGCCCAGTGCCTGGATGACGATCAGCACCCGGCGCGCATCCACCCGGTCGGCCAGCCAGCCGCCCACCATCAGGAGCAGCAGCGCCGGCAACTGGCCGAGCATCTGGGTGAGCCCGAAGCGTTCGGCCGGCTGCTGGAGTTCGATGGCCAGCAGAAAGGCGAGCAGCACCGACTGGATGCCCGAGGGCGCCATGAAGGCAGCCACGCTGGTGTAGTACCAGGCCGTGGCGGCAGGCAGGCTGCGGGGCGCAGTTGGCGAGGTGGGCGCAGTGGGCGCAGGGCGTTCGGGCGGGGCTTGGCTCAGGGCGTGCTCGTGGCGAAGGGCTGCGGTCGGTGCGGTCGCCGCGAAGCCTAACCCAGCGGCCCTGCCCTGCGGCCTTTCAACATTCGAAACGCCAAGGCCGGCGCGCCGGATCGCGCGCTTGCGTGAGCGCTCGGGCCCGGCCTATCGTGCCGCAAGACCTCGCCGAAGGCGGGGTCATCGGCCCGCGCAGCGGGCATCAAGAGATTCCACACGGAACGCACAGGGGGAGACCATGAAACGCTTCATCATGCAGGCGGCAGCCGCCGTCTTCGGGCTGGCTGCCATGCTGGCTGCCACGCCGGCGCAGGCCCAGGCCACCATCAAGATCGCCTACACGGACCCGCTCTCGGGCCCCTTCGCGCAGGTGGGCGACGCCAACCTGAAGCAGATGCAGTACATCATCGACTTCATCAACGCGCGCGGCGGCGCGCTCGGGCGCAAGTTCGAGCTGGTGCCCATGGACAACAAGTCCCAGCCCAGCGACGCCCTGCTGGCGCTGAAGAACGCCACCGACCAGAACATGCCCTTCATCATGCAGTGCAGCGGCTCCAACATCGCCGCCGCGCTCATCGAGGGCATCGAGAAGCACAACGACCGCAATCCTGACAACCGCATCGTCTACATCAACTGCGGCGCGGTGGCTACCGAACTCACCAACGACAAGTGCAGCTTCTGGCATTTCCGCTTCGACATCAATGTCGCGCAGAAGGCCGAGACCATGATCCGTGCGCTGCCCAGGTCGATCACCAAGATCTACCTGCTGAACCAGGACTACCTCTTCGGCCAGTCGGTGCAGCGCGACGTGAAGGCCTTTGCCGCCAAGCTGCGGCCCGACCTTCAGGTGGTGGGCGACGAGCTCATCCCGCTGGGCAAGATCAAGGACTTCACGCCCTACATCACCAAGATCAAGGCCTCGGGCGCGCAGGCGCTGCTCACCGGCAACTGGGGCCCGGACATGAACCTGCTGGTCAAGGCGGGCCTCGATTCCGGTGCCGACCTGCGCTACTACACCATGTACGCGCACCTGGCCGGTGGCCCCACCGCCATCGGCCCGGCCGGTGACGGCAAGGTTCTCGCGGTGATGGCCTTCAGCGAGAACCATGCCGTCGAAATCAAGAACGCCGAGGCCGAGGCGTTCACCAAGGGCTTCCGCGACAAGCACAAGTTCGACTTCTCCGCCGCGGGCTTCCGCACCATCTTCGAGTACCTGCAGGCGGCGGTGAACAAGGCCGGCGCGGTCGACGCTACCAAGATCGCCTATGCGCTCGAGGGCATGGCCCGCAAGGACTTCCTCGGCTACGACACCGTCATGCGCAAGGATGATCACCAGATCATGACGGCGTATTTCGTCGGCGTGTTCTCCAAGGGCAACAAGTACGACTCCGAGGGCACCGGCCTGGGCTGGAAGACGTCGGCCACCGTGCTCGCCAAGGACCTCGAGCATCCCACCACCTGCAAGATGAAGCGGCCGGCCCAGAAGTAAGGCCTGCTCAGAGCCCGCCGCGCGAGGCCCGGCCTCGCGTCGCGCGGGCCCAGTCCGCCCGGTGCGCCCTCGCGCGCGCGGGGCGGCCGGTGTCGATCGCTTCATGGGGGCGGTGTCGTGGAAGTCTTTCTGGTCTCGCTGCTGAATGGCCTGGTGTACGGCATGCTGCTGTTCATGCTGGCCAGCGGCCTGACGCTGATCTTCAGCATGATGGGCGTGCTCAATCTGGCGCACGCCAGCGCCTACATGCTGGGCGCGTACTTCGCGTACACGATCAGTCAGGTCATCGGATTCTGGTGGGCGCTGCTGCTCGCGCCGGTGCTGTGCGGCCTGATCGGCGCGGCCATCGAGATGTGGGGCTTGCGCCGGGTGCATCGCAACGGCCACGTGGCCGAGCTGCTGTTCACCTTCGGGCTGGCGCTCATCATCGAGAAGTGCGTGCAGATGACCTGGGGCCTGCTGCCGGTGCCCTACCGGGTGCCGGCGCTGCTCGACTTCCCGCTGTTCAGCGTCTATGGCACGCAGTTCCCGGCCTACCGCGCCTTCATGCTGCTCATCTCCGCGGCGATGTTCGGCGCCATCTGGCTGGCGCTGACCAAGACCCGCGTCGGGCTGGTCATCCAGGCTTCGCTCACCCACCCCGAGATGGCCCGGGCCCTCGGCCATGACGTGCCGCGCATGTTCACGCTGGTGTTCGCCAGCGGGGCGGCGCTGGCCGGTCTGGCCGGCGTGATCGGTGGCAACTACCAGACCACCGAGCCCTCCATGGCTTTCACCATGGGTCCGATCGTGTTCGTGGTGGTGGTGTTCGGCGGCCTGGGCTCGCTGCTGGGCTGCTTCATCGCCTCGCTCCTCATGGGCCTGATCCAGACCTTCGCGGTGGTCTTCGACTACTCGGTGGCCGACCTGCTCAAGCAGTTCGGGCTCACCGTGACGAGCGCCACGCCGTTTGCCGAACTGCTCACCGTGCCCCTGCCCCGCATCGGCGCCCTGCTGCCCTACGCGCTGCTGGTGCTGATCCTGTGGTTCCGCCCCCGCGGCCTTCTCGGGACTCGCGACACATGAACACGCTCTTCTCCGGCAGGCAGCGCGGGTACTGGGTGATCGCGCTGCTGGTGCTTGTCGCCCTGCCCTGGATGTTCTACAACTGGTCCACCGGCCGGCACTCGGGCTTCGTCCTGACCCTGGCCAGCGAGATCGGTCTGATGATCATCTTCTCGCTGTCGTTCAACATGCAGATGGGTCAGGCCGGCCTGCTCTCCTTCGGCCACGCCATCCTGTTCGGTCTGGCCGGCTACACCACGGCCCACCTGCTCAATGGCATCAAGTCGAGCGGCTTCTGGTTCCCCATGGAACTCGTGCCACTGGTGGGCGGTCTGGCGGGGCTGGGCTTCGGCGTGGTCTTCGGCTATCTGGCCACCAAGCAGCGGGCCACCGCCTTCGCCATGATCACCATGGGCCTGGGCGAACTGGTGGCCGCCGCCGCCCTGATGTTCATGGGCTTCTTCGGCGGCGAGGGCGGCATCACCACCAACCGGGTGATCGAGGCCAGTCTGGTGGGCGCCAGCTACAGCGCGCCCTGGCAGGTGTATTACCTGGTGGTGGCCTGGGGGCTGATCGCCACCGCGCTCATGCTGCTGCATACCCAGACGCCGCTGGGCCGCATGGCCAACGCGCAGCGCGACAACTTCGAGCGCGCGCAGTTCGTGGGCTACGACCCGCAGCGCATCCGCTTCTACCAGTTCGCCATCTCGGGTTTCTTCGCCGGCATCCCGGGCGCGCTCTACGCCATCCTGTACGAGATCGTCACCTTCGATGCGGTGGGCGCGGCCAAGTCCACCACGGCGCTGCTGGCGAGCTACATCGGCGGGGTGGGCGGCTTCTTCGGGCCGGTGATCGGCGCCATCCTGGTGGTGCTGCTGCAAAGCGGCGTGAGCCTGCTCTCCAATGCCTGGCTGCTCTATGTGGGCGTGCTGTTCATCGTCATGGTGATGTACGCGCCCGGCGGCATCGTGGGCATCGTGGCCGAGCACCGTCCCATCGCGCAGTCGGGCCAGCTCGGTCGGCTGGTGGTGCCGTATCTGCGGCTGCTGCCCGCGGCGCTGCTCACCCTGTTCGGCTTCGTGCTGCTGGTGGAGCTTGCCTCGTTCACCACCATCGGCGCGGCCCAGGGCAAGCAGTTCAAGGTGGGCGGCATGGCCATCCCGGCCGGCAGCGCCCAGCCGTGGCTGGTGGCGGCAGCGGCGCTGGTGCTGGGCGGCCTGTGGCTGCGCTGGGAGGGCCGCCGCTTCATGGCCCGCTGGAACGAACTCATCGAGCAGGCCAAGCTGGCTGCCGGAGGTGCGCGATGAGCGCCGCGCTCGAACTCAAGGACGTCCGCAAGAGCTTCGGCCAGACCGAGATCATCCGCGGCGTCAACCTCAGCATCCCGAAGGGCCAGCGCCACGCGGTCATCGGCCCGAACGGCGCGGGCAAGACCACGCTGTTCAACCTGATCAGCGGCCGCTTTCCGGTGAGCGCGGGCACCATCTCGCTCAACGGACAGCGCATCGACCAGCTGCCCCCGCACGAGATCAACCGCCGCGGCCTGTCGCGCAGCTTCCAGATCACCTCGATCTTCCCGCGCATGACGGTGTTCGAGAACATCCGCTGCGGCCTGCTCTGGGCGCGCGGCTACAAGTACTCGTCGTGGCATCTGCTGGGCCGCCAGAAGGCGCTGAACGAGGCCAGCGAGGCACTGCTCGAGCGCCTGAACCTGAAGGCCCGCCGCGATCTGGTCGCGGGTCTGCTCTCGTATGCCGAGCAGCGTTCGCTGGAGATCGGCATCACCATCGCCGGCGGCGCCGATGTCATCCTGCTCGATGAGCCCACCGCCGGCATGAGCCACAGCGAGACCGACTATGCGGTGGAGCTGATCCGCTCGGTGAGCGAGGGCAAGACCCTGCTCATGGTGGAGCACGACATGAGCGTGGTCTTCGGGCTGGCCGATGTGGTGTCGGTGGTGGTGTACGGCGAGGTGATCGCCAGCGACGAGCCGCAGAAGATCCGGGCCGACAAGGCCGTCCAGGAAGCCTACCTCGGAACCGAGGCCGCATGATGCTCGAAGTCCGCGATCTTCACGCCTACTATGGCAAGAGCCACATCCTGCAGGGTGTCGATCTCACGGTCTCGCAGGGCGAGATCGTGAGCCTGCTGGGCCGCAACGGGGTCGGCCGTTCCACCACCTGCAAGGCGATCATGGGTCTGGTGGCACCGCAGGGCGACATCCGCTTCAAGGGCAATCCCATCGCCGGCCAGCGCCCGGAGCAGATTGCCCACGCCGGCATCGGCTACGTGCCCGAGGACCGGCAGGTGTTCCCCACGCTGACGGTGCAGCAGAACCTCGAGCTCGGCATGAAGAAGGCCGGCCGCTTCGGGCGCTGGACCTTCGATGACGTCTACCGGCTCTTTCCCAACCTCGACCAGCGGCGCCACAACCCGGCGGGCGTGCTCTCGGGTGGCGAGCAGCAGATGCTCACGATGTGCCGCACCCTGATGGGTGACCCCGACCTGGTGATCATCGACGAGCCCACCGAGGGCCTTGCCCCCAAGCTGGTGGAGCAGGTGGGCACGCTGCTCGACGAGATCGCTAGCCGCGGGGTGGCCATCCTGCTGGTGGAGCAGAAGCTCACCATCGCCCTGCGCATCTCCTCGCGGCTCTATGTCATGGGCCACGGCCGGATCGTGTTCGAGGGTGATACCGCCGCCCTGAACGCCAACGCCACCGTGCGCAAGGAGTGGCTCGAGGTCTGAGGGCGGGTCTCGGCCTGGCGCGCTGTGGCTGCCCGCGGGCTGCGCGGCCGAGCCCGCCGTCGGTGCCGTCCGTCGATCGGCGGCGCGCGTTCGGCGCCGGCTCGGCTTACACTTCGCAGGTTTGTCTCATCGAGGTCGAGCGTTCATGGATGAAAAACCGGCCGATCAGGCCGCGCCGCCGCCGGCCTCCGGCATGGAGCGGCGGCAGTTCGAGCGGCGTGCCTTGCGCACCACGGCGCTGCTGGCGCTGCCCGGTCAGGCGCCGGTGCAGGTCCAGACCATGGACATCAGCGCCGGCGGCATGGGGCTGGTCGGCTCGGTGAATCCGGTGCCGCGCACGCCTTGTGCCATCCGCCTCGCCCTGCCGGTGTCGTCCTGGGACCGCGTCAACATCGAGGCGCAC
>JBIKWU010000052.1:0-18076 GCA_044356115.1 Burkholderiaceae bacterium | reverse complement strand
GCCGGCGAGCCGTCAGGATCCCGCGCCGCGGCGCATCGCCAAGTGGCTGATGCAGCTCGGCGAGGACACCGCGCAGCGCCCCTATGACAGCTTCGAGGAGTTCGCCCTGCGCATGTGCTCCGAGAACCCGCGGCTCAGCGAGGCTCGCGCCCGTTTCCTGGTCGAGCACTGGGGCCGCGAGGTGCCCGAGGGCGGCGTGGTGCGCCGCGCCGACCCCGCCCACAAGCGCATCAACCCGCTGCCCGTGCCCTATGCCGAGCAGCTCGAGTGCTGGCGCCAGACCTCGGCCTCGGTCCTCTGGATCGATGGCGAGGAGTCGGGCCTGTGGGCGCGCCTGCAGTCACGGCCCCAGGAGTTCGACGAGCGCATGGGTGCCTACGCCGACCTGCGCATCGCGCATGTGCCCGAGGCGGGCCACAACATCCACCATGACCAGCCCGAGCGGCTGGCGGCCCTGATCGAGGACTTTCTCGCCGGCTGAGCCCGGGCGGGTCCGGGCCCGCCGCGACGCAAGACGGGCCTGACGCGCGCGGCGTCGCCAGCGCAGTCTCGGCTTGCGCGGCCTCAATGCCGCGCGGGCCGGATGCGTTCAGCATGGCGGTCCCCGTCACTGCCGGCCGCAGGAGAGTCGCTTGGCCGATTCCGATCCGCTTGCCTTCATGTCCCCGGTCCAGGCTGCGTCGGCCGAGACCCGCCCGCGTCACGCATCCGAGCCTGCCGCCGTCGGCCGGCGTGGCGGCTATCGCGCCCGCGAGGGCCTGCCGGTGGCTGGCGCCTTCAGCCATCTGATGCAGCGCACCTACGCTGTGGTGCTGGCCGGCGGCCGCGGCTCGCGCCTGCACCAGCTCACCGACTGGCGCGCCAAGCCCGCCGTGCCCTTCGCGGGCAAGTTCACGATCATCGATTTCCCGCTGTCGAACTGCGTGAACTCGGGGATCCGTCGCATCGGCGTGCTCACGCAGTACAAGGCGCAGAGCCTGATCCGCCATGTCGAGCGCGGCTGGGGCTTCCTGGAGGCCAATCTCGGCGAGTTCGTCGACGTGGTACCGGCCCAGCAGCGGGTCGATGACCAGTGGTACAGCGGCACCGCCAACGCGGTCTACCAGAACCTGGACATCGTGCGCGAGGCCGAGCCGCGGCATGTGCTGGTGCTGGCCGGCGACCATGTCTACAAGATGGACTACTACACCCTGCTCGCCGATCACGTGGCCAGCGGCGCGCAGGCCACCGTCGCCTGCCTGCGCGTGCCGCTCGATCGGGCCAGCGGCTTCGGTGTGATGCGGGTGGATGCCGACAGCCGGGTCAGCGCATTCACCGAGAAGCCCGAGCGGCCCGAGCCGATGCCCGGCGAGCCCGATCAGGCGCTGGCGAGCATGGGCATCTACGTGTTCGATGCCGCCTTCCTGTACCGGGAGCTCGCCCGTGACGCCGCGGACCCGTGCTCCAGCCACGATTTCGGCCGCGACCTGCTGCCGTGGATCGTGCCGCGCCACCATGTGCACGCCCATCGCTTCGAGCGCAGCTGCGTGAACATGGTGGGCGACCGCCCGTACTGGCGCGATGTCGGCACGGTCGATGCCTACTGGGAGGCCAACCTCGACCTCACCCAGGTGGTGCCCGAGCTCAACCTGTACGACGACCAGTGGCCGATCCTGAGCCTGCAGCGCCAGTTGCCGCCGGCCAAGTTCGTGTTCGACGAGGCCGGCCGGCGCGGCATGTCGCTCGATTCGCTGGTCTCCAGTGGCTGCATCGTCAGCGGCGCGACGGTGCGCCGCTCGATCCTGTTCTCCAAGGTGCGGGTGGCCGAGGGCAGCCTGGTGGAAGACTCGGTGGTCCTGCCCAATGTCGGCATTGGCCGCGGCGTGACCCTGCGCCGGACCATCGTCGACAAGCACTGCGTGCTGCCCGACGGCTTCTGCGCCGGTCTCGATCCGCAGGCCGACGCGGCCCGCTTCCATGTGACCGGGCGCGGCGTCACGCTGATCACCGCCGCGATGCTGGGGCAGGATCGCCTGGCCGGCGGCAGCCTTATCTGAGCGATGATCAGTTCAGTGAGCGCGGCCCGGAGGCGCTCGGTGCCCTTCGATGCCCTTCGATGCCCTTCGATGTCGCTCAGTGCGGCTCGCCGGTCATCACCCGATAGAGCTCCAGGTAGCGCGCCGCCGACCCGGCCCAGCTGAAGTCCTGGGCCATGGCCTGCTGCATCACGGCGCGCCAGCGCGGCGCTTCGCGGTGGAGCGCGATCGCGCGGGCGATGGCCGATTCGAGCGCGGCCGGCGTGGCCGGCCCGAACATGAATCCGGTAGCGCTGCCCTGGCGCAGCGCCTCGTCGCTGGCGTCGGTCACGGTGTCGGCCAGTCCGCCCACCCGCCGCACCAGCGGCAGCGTGCCGTAGCGCAGGCCGTAGAGCTGGGTGAGGCCGCAGGGCTCGAAGCGCGAGGGCACCATGATCAGGTCGGCGCCGGCGATCAGCCGGTGCGCGAAGGTCTCGTCGTAGCCGATGCGCACCGCCACCCGGCCGGGATGGGCATCGGCCGCGGCCTGGAAGGCGGTCTCGAGCACCGGGTCGCCGGCGCCCTGCAGCGCGAGCTGCGCGCCGCCGGCCAGCAGCGCCGGCAGCGCCGCCAGGACCAGGTCGAGCCCCTTCTGCGCGGTGAGCCGGCTGACCACGCCGAACAGCGGCGCATCGGGCTGCACCGCGAGCCCCATCTGGGCCTGCAGCGCGGCCTTGCAGCGCGCCTTGCCCTCGAGCGCCTGCGCGTCGTAGGGCGCGACCAGGCTGGCGTCGGTGGCCGGGTTCCAGACCGCGGTGTCGACGCCGTTGAGGATGCCCGAGACATCGCTGCGCCGGCCGCGGATCACGCCGTCGAGGCCGCAGCCGAACTCGTGGGTGCCGATCTCGCTGGAGTAGGTGGGGCTCACCGTGGTGATGCGCCGTGCGTACTTCAGGCCCGCCTTCATGAACGAGAGCTGGCCGTGGTACTCGATGCCGTGCGACTGCAGGAAACTGGCGGGCAGCCCGAGCTGGCCGAAGTCGTTCTGGCTGAACAGGCCCTGGTAGGCGAGGTTGTGCACCGTGAACACCGAGCGCGCGGTGGCCGCCGGGTTGGCGGCGAGATAGGCGCAGGTCATCGCGGCATGCCAGTCGTGGGCATGCACCACGCCTGGCGCCCAGGCCGGGTCGAGCTCGCCACCGGCAAGGTGTGCGCCCGCCCAGCCCAGCAGCGCGAAGCGCTGCAGGTTGTCGGCCCATTCCACGCCCTGCGGCGACTGGTAGGGGCTGCCCGGCCGGCGAAAGAACCAGGGCGCGTCCACGATGTACACCGGCAGCTTGCTGTAGGGCATGCGGCCCAGGCGGATCGCCACCCGCGCCGCGCCGAAGAGCGGGCCGCCCTGCCAGATCAGCCGCGGATGCAGCACCGACTCGGTGATGGCGGGCAGCCCCGGCAGCAGCAGGCGGACATCGGCACCGAGCGCGGCCAGCGCGGGCGGCAGCGCGCCCACCACATCGGCCAGACCGCCGGTCTTGATCAGCGGAAAGATCTCCGCCGCCACATGGAGCACCCGCATGCTCAGGCCTTGATGCGGGCCAGCATCTCGCGCGTGACCAGCGTCACCCCGGTGGGGGTGCGGTAGAAGCGGACCGCGTCGAGGTTCGGGTCCTCGCCGATCACCAGGCCCTCGGGAATGCTGCAGCGGCTGTCGATGATCGCCCGCGAGATGCGCGCGCCGCGACCCACCGACACATCGGGCAGCAGCACCGACCAGTTCACCCGCGAGTAGGAGTGCGCCCGGACATTGGAGTAGAGCACCGAGCGCTCGACATGGCCCGACACGATGCAGCCGCCCGACACCAGCGACTCGATCGCGGTGCCGCGGCGGTCGTCCTGGTTGTGCACGAACTTGGCCGGCGGCAGTTGCGGCTGGTAGGTCCAGATCGGCCAGCGCGCGTCGTACATGTCGAGCAGCGGCGAGGTGGCGGTCAGGTCGATGTTCGCGTCCCAGTAGGCATCCACCGTGCCGACATCGCGCCAGTAGGGCTTGTCACCGGTCTCGCTGCCCACGGCGCTCAGCTCGAAGGGGTGGGCGGTGGCGTCGCCCTGGCGCACCGCGTGCGGGATGATGTCCTTGCCGAAGTCGTGGCTGGAGGCCGGGTCGCGGATGTCGCGCTCGAGCTCGCGGTAGAGGTAGTCGGCGTTGAAGATGTAGATGCCCATGCTCGCCAGCGCGCTCTCGGGCTTGCCCGGCATCGGCGGCGGGTCGGCAGGCTTCTCGATGAAGTCGGTGATGCGGCGGTTCTCGTCGACGGCCATCACGCCGAAACCGCGCGCTTCCAGGCGCGGCACCTCGATGCAGGCCACCGTGCAGGGACGGCCCTTGGCGACATGGTCGGCGAGCATCACCGCGTAATTCATCTTGTAGATGTGATCGCCGGCCAGCACCACGATGTAGTCGGCGCCGTAGCTGCGCAGGATGTCGTGGTTCTGGTAGACCGCATCGGCCGTGCCGCGATACCAGCTCGCCTCGTCGATGCGCTGCTGCGCCGGCATGAGGTCGACGAACTCGTTCATCTCGCTCTTCAGGAAGGCCCAGCCGCGCTGGATGTGTCGGATCAGGCTGTGGCTCTTGTACTGCGTGAGCACGCCGATGCGCCGCACCCCCGAGTTCAGGCAGTTGGACAGCGCGAAGTCGATGATGCGGAACTTGCCGCCGAAGTGCACCGCCGGCTTGGCGCGCAGATCGGTCAGGCTCATCAGCCGGCTGCCGCGGCCGCCGGCCAGCACCAGGGCCACGGCCCGCTTGGGCAGTTCCAGGCTCAGGGCCAGTTCATTGGGTGTCACGAAACGCTCTCCAGGAAGGCGGCGAAACGGTGCGTCGGCGGATGCTGCGCTGCGGCGTCAGGGTGGCGGCCAAGCCTCGGTCGGCTGCCAGTACCCGAGTGACGCGCTCAGCGAATCAGCGCCTGATTGAGGGAGAAAAACCCGCCTCCGGGCGCAGGGTCGCATGGAAATTGCATTCGATGTGGCGTTGCCGCATTGTGGCGATCCGCCGCGCTGCCGGCGGTGCGTGACGCACCATCCGTGGGAGAAACCTGTGACTGAGCGGCAGCAGCAGCCGGGCCTCGCCGAGGCCATCGACGATCACCTCATCAAGACGGTCGGTGTCTCGCCCTCGCGGGCGGGCCCGATCGATCTCATGCTGGCCACCGCGCAGGTGGCCCGCGAGCAGCTCTCGCGCCGCTGGGTGCGCACCCGCGCGCGCGAGCGCGACAGCCGTGCCCGACGGGTGTACTACCTGTCCATGGAGTTCCTGATCGGCCGCACGCTCTCCAATGCCCTGGGCGCGCTCGAACTGCAGGGGCCGGCGGCGCAGGGTCTGGCGCGGCACGCCGCCCGGCTCGAGGACGTGGCCGGCCACGAGCCCGACGCCGGGCTGGGCAACGGCGGCCTGGGCCGGCTGGCGGCCTGCTTTCTCGACTCCATGGCCACGCTTGGCCTGCCGTCCTTCGGCTACGGCATCCGCTACGAGTACGGCATGTTCGCCCAGGAGATCCAGAACGGCTGCCAGGTGGAGTACCCCGATCCCTGGCTGGCAAGCGGCACGCCCTGGGAGTTCCCGCGTGCCGGCCTGAGCTATCCGGTGCGCTTCGGCGGCTGGGTCGAGCACCAGGGCGGCCGCCCGGTGTGGCGCGCCGCCGGCGAGGTGGCGGCCAAGGCCTACGACATGGTGGTGCCGGGCCACGGCACCGAGCATGTCAGCACGCTGCGGCTGTGGCGCGCGGTGGCCCCCGAGCACATCGACCTGCACGCCTTCAACACCGGCGACTACGCCCGTGCCGCCGGCGTGAAGAACGAGTACGAGAACATCTCCTGGGTGCTGTATCCCAACGACAGCACCCCGGCCGGGCGCGAGCTGCGGCTGCGCCAGGAGTACTTCTTCGTGGCGGCCTCGGTACAGGACATCATCGCCCGCCACCTGGAGGAGCACGGCACCCTGGCCAACCTGCATCAGCATGTGGCCATCCACCTGAACGACACCCATCCCGCGGTGGCCGTGCCCGAGCTGATGCGCCTGCTCTGCGACGAGCACGGCATGGACTGGGACGCGGCCTGGGCAATCGCGAGCGAGGTCTTCTCCTACACCAACCACACCCTGATGCCCGAGGCGCTGGAGACCTGGCCGGTGTCCCTGGTGCAGCATGTGCTGCCGCGCCACCTCGAGATCATCTTCCGCATCAACCAGGCCTTCCTCGACATGGCGGCCCGCGCGCGGCCGGGCGATGTCGGCTTCCTGGCCCGGCTGTCGCTGATCGACGAGACCGGCGAGCGCCGGGTGCGCATGGCCCACCTGTGCATCGTGGGCAGCCATCAGGTCAACGGCGTGTCGGCGCTGCACTCCGACCTGCTGGTGCGCACGATCTTCGCCGACTTCGCGGCGCTCTGGCCGCAGCGCTTCACCAACGTGACCAACGGGGTCACGCCGCGGCGCTGGCTGGCGCAGGCCAACCCGGGCCTGGGCGCGCTGCTCGATCGCGTGCTGAGCCCGGCCTGGCGGCTGGACCTCGATCGCCTCGGGCAGTTGCGCGATCTGGCCGGCGACGCCGCCTTCCGCGCGGACTTCGCCGCGGTCAAGCGCGCCTGCAAGCTGCGCCTGGCCGAGCGCGTGGCCCGGGTGGCCGGCGTGGTGATCGACCCCGACAGCCTGTTCGACGTGCAGGTCAAGCGCATCCACGAGTACAAGCGCCAGCTGCTCAATCTGCTGCACGTGGTCCACCGCTACCAGGCCATCCTGGCCAACCCGGCGGCCGACTGGGTGCCGCGCACGGTGATCTTCGCCGGCAAGGCCGCGTCTTCCTACGCGATGGCCAAGAACATCATCCGCCTCATCCATGACGTGGCGGCCGTGATCAACGCCGATCCGCGGGTGGCCGGACGGCTGCGGGTGGCCTTCCTGCCCAACTACGGCGTCTCGCTGGCCGAGGTGATCATGCCCGGGGCCGAGCTCTCGCAGCAGATCTCCACCGCCGGCACCGAGGCCTCGGGCACCGGCAACATGAAGCTCGCGCTCAACGGCGCCCTCACCATCGGCACCGACGATGGCGCCAACATCGAGATCCGCGAGCGGGTGGGCGACGAGAACATCTTCATCTTCGGCCTGCGCACGCCCGAGGTGCAGGCGCTGCGCGCCCAGGGCTATCAGCCGATGCGTCTCTACGAGGGCAACCCGGCGCTGCGTCAGGTGCTCGATGCGATCGCCGGCGGCGCCTTCTCCCCCGAGGAGCCGGGACGTCACCGCGGTCTGGTCGATGCGCTGCTCTGGGGCGGCGACCACTACCTGCTGCTGGCCGACTTCGCCGACTACCTGCAGGCCCAGGCCCGCGTCGACCAGCTCTATCGCCAGCCCGCCGAGTGGGCCGCGCGGGCGATCGCCAACGTCGCCGGCATGGGCGCGTTCTCCTCGGACCGCAGCATCCGCGAATACGCGAGCCGCATCTGGCGGGTCGAGCCGCTGCGGTGAATCCCCAGGATCTCGCCGCCCTCCTCGAGGCCCGCCACGCCGATCCCTTCGGGGTGCTCGGGCCGCATCCGGATGGCGCCGGGTCCTGGTCGCTGCGGGTCTTCCTGCCGGGCGCGCAGGCGGTGCATGCCGTCGACCCGCAGGGTGAGCCCGAGCTGGCGGTGCTGCGCCGCGTGCATCCCGAGGGGGTGTTCGAGGGCCGGCTGGCCGCGCTGCCGCCCGCGGGCTATCGGCTGCGGGTGAGCTGGCCGGGCGCGCCGGCCGCTTTGATCGACGACCCCTACCGCTTCGGCCCGGTGCTTGGCGAGCTCGATGCCTGGCTGCTCGCCGAGGGCACGCACCTGCGCCCGGCCGAGGCGCTGGGCGCGGCGCCCTGCGAGCATGGCGGGCGGCCGGGCACGCGCTTCGCGGTGTGGGCGCCCAGCGCGGCGCGGGTGAGCGTGGTCGGCGACTTCAACCGCTGGGACGGCCGGCGCCACCCGATGCGGCTGCGCCGCGAGTGCGGCGTGTGGGAGATCTTCCTGCCCGATGTCGGCGAGGGCGCACGCTACAAGTACGAGATCCGCGCCGCCGATGGCCGGGTGCTGCCGCCCAAGGCCGATCCGGTGGCGCTGCGCGCCGAGCTGCGCCCGGCTACCGCCAGCGTGGTCTCGGTGCTGCCGCCGCGGCTGCCGCCCGACGAGGCGCGCGGCCGCGCCAACGCGCGCGGCGCGCCCATGAGCATCTACGAGGTGCATGCCGGCTCCTGGCGGCGGCCGGCCGGGCGGCCACAGGACTTTCTCAGCTGGGACGAGCTCGCCGACACCCTGGTGCCCTATGCCGCCGACATGGGCTTCACCCATCTCGAGCTGCTGCCGGTCAACGAGCATCCCTTCGACGGGTCGTGGGGCTACCAGCCCACCGGCCTCTATGCCCCGAGCGCCCGCTTCGGCGAACCGGACGGCCTGCGCCGCTTCATCGCGCGCAGTCACGAGGCCGGCCTGGGCGTGCTGCTCGACTGGGTGCCGGGGCACTTCCCGACCGATGCCCACGGCCTGGCCGAATTCGACGGCACCCGCCTCTACGAGCATGCCGATCCGCGCGAGGGCGTGCACCGCGACTGGAACACCCTCATCTACAACGTCGGCCGCACCGAGGTGCGCAACTTCCTGATCGGCAACGCCCTGCACTGGCTCGAGCGCTATGGCGCCGACGGACTGCGGGTGGACGCGGTGGCCTCGATGCTCTACCGGGACTACAGCCGGCCGGCAGGGGAATGGCTGCCCAATGCCCATGGCGGGCGCGAGAACCTCGAGGCCATCGACTTCCTCCAGCGCCTGAATGCCGTGCTCGGCGCCGAGCGCCCGCAGGCGGTGACCATCGCCGAGGAGTCCACCGCCTTCCCGGCAGTCTCGCGGCCGGTGCATCTCGGCGGCCTGGGCTTCCACTACAAGTGGAACATGGGCTGGATGAACGACACCCTGTCGTACATCGGTCGCGATCCGGTGCACCGCGTGCACCACCACCACCAGCTCACCTTCGGCCTGATGTACGCGTTCAGCGAGAACTTCGTGCTGCCGATCTCGCATGACGAGGTGGTGCACGGCAAGGGCTCGCTGCTGGGCCGCATGCCGGGCGATCGCTGGCAGCGCCTGGCCAACCTGCGCGCCTATCTCGCCTTCCTGTTCGGCCATCCCGGCAAGAAGCTGCTGTTCATGGGCTGCGAGTTCGGCCAGGAGCGCGAGTGGAACCACGACGCCGAGCTCGACTGGGGCCTGCTGGCCGACCCGGCGCATGCCGGCGTGCAGCAGCTGGTGCGCGACCTGAACCGGCTGCATCGCGCGCTGCCGGCGCTGCACGAGCTCGACTGCGAGCCGGCCGGCTTCGAGTGGGTGGATCACACCGATGCCGAGGCCTCGGTGATCGCCTTCCTGCGCCATGCCCGCCAGGGGCCGCCGGTGCTGGTGGTGTGCAACTTCACCCCGGTGGTGCGGCGCGGCTACCGGCTCGGCGTGCCGGCCCCGGGCGTGTGGCGCGAGCGCCTGAACACCGATTCCCGGCACTACGGCGGCAGCGATGTCGGCGCGGCCTGGGGGGTGCTCACCGCGCAGGCGCAGCCGGCCCACGGCCGGCCGTGGTCGCTGAGCATGGACCTGCCGCCGCTGGCCGTGGTGTTCCTGGAGCACGCGCCGTGAGCCTGCTGCCGGGGCGGCCCTGGCCGCTGGGCGCGCACTGGGATGGCCGAGGCGTGAATGTCGCGGTGTTCTCGGCCCATGCCCAGCGCATCGAGCTGTGCCTGTTCGACGACCGCGGCGAGCGCGAGCTCAGCCGGCAGGTGCTGCCCGCGCACAGCCGCGATGTCTTTCACGGCTATCTGCCGGGCGCGGCGCCGGGTCTGGTCTATGGCCTGCGGGCCCATGGTCCGCAGCGCCCCGATGACGGCCACTGCTTCGATCCGGCCCGGCTGCTGCTCGACCCCTGGGCCCGCGAGCTGGTCGGCCAGCCCGAGGACCTGCGCGCGCCGCGCGCCCGGGTGGTGGCCGACGAGGCCGAGCCCGGCGGCTACCTGCGCCCCTGGCATGACAGTGCCGACCTGCTGCTCTACGAACTGCACGTCAAGGGCTTCACCCGCCTGCATCCCGAGGTGCCCGAGGCGCTGCGCGGCACCTTTGCCGGTCTGGCCCACCCGGCGGCGATCGCCCACCTGCGGCGCCTGGGGGTCACGGCGGTGAGCCTGCTGCCGGTGCAGCATCACCTGAGCGAGGCGCGGCTCATGCGCCTGGGCCTGGTCAACTACTGGGGCTACAACACCCTGGGCTTCTTCTGCCCCGACCCGCGCCTGGCCGCCAGCGCCGCGCAGGGCGGGCGCGCGGTGCGCGACGAGTTCCGCGCCATGGTGCGGGCGCTGCATGCCGCCGGCATCGAGGTGATCCTGGATGTGGTCTTCAACCACACCGCCGAGGGCGACGAGACCGGACCCACGCTGAGCTGGCGCGGGCTGGACAACCGCTCCTGGTACCGGGTCCCGCACGAGCATCCCGGCCGCTACATCAACGACACCGGCTGCGGCAACACGCTCGACCTGCGCCAGCCGCGGGTGCTGCAGTTCGTCATGGACTGCCTGCGCCACTGGGTGCGCGAGATGCAGGTCGACGGCTTCCGTTTCGATCTGGCCACCGTGCTCGCGCGGGGCGAGCATGGCTTCGATCCGCACGCGCCGTTCTTCCGGGCCATCGCCCAGGACCCGGTGCTCGCCGGCGTGCGCCTGATCGCCGAGCCCTGGGATGTCGGCCCGGGCGGCTATCAGCTCGGCGGCTTTCCGCACGGTTGGCTGGAGTGGAACGACCGCTTCCGCGACACCATGCGCCGCTGGTGGCTGCGCGGCCATGTGGCGCGCGGCGAGTTCGCGCAGCGCCTGTGCGCCTCCTCCGACCTGTTCCATCGCCGCCACCGGCTGCCGGCCGACTCGGTCAACTATGTCGTGTCCCACGACGGCTTCACGCTGCGCGATCTGGTCACCTGGCAGCACCGGCGCAACCAGGCCAACGGCGAGGACAACCGCGACGGCCATGTCCACAACCTGGGCTGCAACTTCGGTGTGGAGGGGGAGCCGGCCCCGCCCGAGGTGGTGGCGGTGCGCGACCGTGCCCGCCGGGCGCTGCTGGCCACCGTGCTGCTCTCGCAGGGCACGCCCATGCTGGCCGCCGGCGATGAGCTCGGTCACACCCAGGGCGGCAACAACAACCCCTACTGCCAGGACAACGCCACCACCTGGATCGACTGGTCGCAGGCCGACCAGGCACTGATCGCCTTCGTGGCGCGCGTGGCCGCGCTGCGCCGCGCGCATCTGCCACTGGCCAACCACTGGTACACCGGCACGGCAGGCCATGGCGGTCGCGCCGATCTGGCCTGGCGCACCGCCGAGGGCGAGCCGCTGCACGGTGATGCCTGGCACCTGCCCGATGGCCGCTGTCTGGCGGCGCTGATCGGCGCGCCGGGCCGCTGCCCCGACGCGCGCGAGGCCGCGCTGCTGCTGCTGGTCAATGGTGATGCCGAGCCGTCGCCGTTTCGCCTGCCCGAGGGCCGGTGGCAGTGCCTGCTCGACACCAGCCTGGCCGATGGCGCGCCGCCTGAGGAGCCGCCGGCGCAGGCCACGCTGACCGTGCCCGGTCACGCGCTGCTGCTGCTGCGGGAGGCGCCATGAGGCTGCCGCGCGCCAGCGGCGTGCTGCTGCACCCCACCTCGCTGCCCGGGCCGCACGGCAGCGGCGATCTCGGGCCGGCCGCCTATCACTTCGTCGACTGGCTGGTGAGCGCCGGCCAGCGGCTGTGGCAGGTGCTGCCCCTGGGCTGCATCGGGCCCGGCCACTCGCCCTACATGAGCGCCTCGGCCTTCGCCGGCAACCCCTTGCTGATCGATCTGGAGGAGCTGCGCCGCCATGGGTGGCTGTCGGAGGCGGCGCTCGTGGCCGATGCCGGTTTTCAGGACGACCGGATCGACTACGCCGTGCTCGTGCCCTGGCGCATGGCGCAGCTTGCGCGCGCCCACGAGGGCTTCGAGGCCCGGGCCAGCGCCCGCGATCGCGAGGCCTTCGCGGCCTGGCGCGCGCAGCAGGCCGACTGGCTCGATGACTTCGCGCTCTTCATGGCGCTGGTCGATGCCCGGCCGATGCTCGCCTGGGCCGACTGGCCGGCGGCGCTGGCCCGCCGCGATCCGCGCGCGCTGCGCGAGGCGGCCCGCGAGCATCGCCACCGGGTAGCCTTCTGGGCCTTCACGCAGTGGTGCTTCGACCGGCAGTGGGCGGCGCTGCGCGGCTATGCCAGCGAGCGCGGCGTGCGCCTGGTGGGCGACATGCCGATCTTCGTCGCCTGGCACAGCGCCGATGTCTGGGCCCACCAGTCGCTGTTCGACCTCGACGCCCGCGGCTGGCCGCGCGTGGTGGCCGGCGTGCCGCCCGACTTCTTCAGCGAGACCGGCCAGCGCTGGGGCAATCCGCTCTATCGGTGGCCGGCGCATGCCGCCCAGGGCCATGCCTGGTGGATCGCCCGGGTGCGCCGCTGCTTCGCGCAGGCCGACATCGTGCGCATCGACCACTTTCGCGGCTTTGCCGCGCACTGGGAGATCCCGGCCGATGCGCCCACCGCGGTGGATGGCCGCTGGATGCCGGGGCCGGGGGCGGCACTCTTCGAGGCGATCCGCGATGCCCTCGGGCCGCTGCCGGTGATCGCCGAGGACCTCGGCGTGATCACCGAGGACGTGGTGGCGCTGCGCCAGCGCTTCGCGCTGCCCGGCATGCGCATCCTGCAGTTCGCCTTCGGCGGCGACGCCGGCAACGCGTACCTGCCGCACAACCACGAGCCCGACAGCGTGGTCTACACCGGCACGCACGACAACGACACCACCCTGGGCTGGTGGGCAGACGCCGCCGAGCCGGTGCGCCGCCATGTCCGCGCCTACCTGGGTCGGCCGGCCGAGGATGCCGCGGGCGACGCTCATCTGCACCTGGAGCTGATCCGTCTGGCGCTGGCCAGCGTGGCCGACACCGCGATCCTGCCGATGCAGGATGTGCTTGGCCTGGGCACCGGCCATCGCATGAACACCCCGGGGCAGGCGCAGGGCTGCTGGTCCTGGCGCTTCAGCTGGGCGCAGGTGCATGAAGGCCATGCCCGGCGGCTGCGCGAGATGGTGTCGCTCTACGGCCGGGGCTAGCCGGGCCCGTGCGGTTTGTCACGCCACCACGAGAAAATGTCCCTCACCATTTGGCGATCAGGGATTTCCTGATCAGCTGACCTCCTGGGCAAACCCGTCGAAAGGCGGGGACGCAAAGCCACCGGCCTTCACCGCGACAGCGGCATGGCAGCGGGGCTGCCGGTGGCGAGCCGAGCGTGCGTCTTCCGGCGCACGTCCGCGGCATCCACTGCGAACGCGTGGCCCTGGTCCTCACCGGAGCATCCAGGCCATGCGCGTCACCAAGCCCCGCACTTCCAATCTCGTCAGGCGCAGCCGCGCCTGGCTGCCCGCGCGCTGGGGAGCGCTGGCCCTGGTCGGGGTGCTCGCGGCCTGCGGCGGCGGCGGGGGCAGCGGCCCGGCGGTCGGCGACGCCGGCACGACATCCGATCCCGCGCAGACGCCGGCGGCGATCGCCACCGCCGAGACCACGCTGCTGGTGAGCGGCGCCGATCTGCCCGAGGCCGTCGCCCTCGAGGCGGCGACCCCGCTCTTTCATGCCGCGCCGACCCTGCTCGAGCCGCCTGATGACAGTGATGCCGACAACGCCGAGGCCTCGGCCGCGAGGTCGCCCCATACCTACCGGCTGCCGACGCTGAAGACCGCTGCCGATACCGCCCGGCTCACCGTGCAGGACATCGAGGAACTGCAGAAGGGCGCCGATGCCGGGCCGGCGGTGGCGACCAAGGACGTGACGCCGATGGCCGGCGGCGGCGTGATCGCCACCTACACCCCGGCGCAGATCCGCGCGGCCTATGGCATGCCCTCGCTGCCGGCCTCCCTGGCCACGATCACCCCGACCCAGGCCGCGCAACTCGGCGCGGGCCAGACCATCTACATCGTCAACGCGTACCACAACCCCAACGTCGCGGCCGAGCTGGCCGCCTTCAACCGGAAGTTCGGCCTGCCGGCCTGCACCACGCGCGCGATCGCGGTCAACGCCAGCCTGCCGCTGCCCAGCCCCACCGCCAATGCCTGTGACCTGTCGGTGGTCTACAGCACACCCACGGGCGCGATGACCACGGTGGCGCCGGCCTACGATGCCGGCTGGGCCACCGAGATCGCGCTTGATGTGCAATGGGCGCACGCGACCGCGCCGCTGGCGCGCATCGTGCTGATCGAGGCGCCCAATGCCTCGATCAGCGCGCTGGTCGGCGCGATCCGTCTGGCCAACGCCATGGGGCCTGGCGTGGTCTCGATGAGCTTCGGCGCGATCGAGGGCAGCTGGACCGCCGCGGTGGACTCGGTGTTCACCACCCCGCGCATGACCTACCTCGCGGCCACCGGTGATTCCGGGGCCGCGGTGGCCTGGCCCTCGGTGTCGCCCAACGTGGTGGCGGTGGGTGGCACCACGCTTGCCGCGGCGGGTGCCGGCACGCGAACCGAGACCGCCTGGTCGGGCGCGGGCGGCGGCATCAGCGCCTACACCGCGGTGCCGAGCTACCAGGGCGCGCCGGTGCCGGGGCTGAACGTGGCCACGCGGCGCGTGGTCGCCGACGTGGCCTTCAATGCCGACCCGGCCACCGGGCAGTACCTGGCGGTGATCAAGCCCGGCAGCACCACCGTGAACTGGATGAGCGCCGGCGGCACCAGCATCGCCGCGCCGCAGTGGGCGGGCCTGATGGCTGTCGCCAATGCCCTGCGGGCCCAGGCCGGCAGGCTCGCGATCGGCGCGCCGCACAGCGTGCTCTACGGGCAGATCGGCGCCGTGCCGGGGACCTATGCCAGCGCCTTCGCCGACATCACCAGCGGCAGCAACGGCACCTGCGCGCCCTGCATCGCCAGGGCGGGTTACGACGTGCCCACCGGTCTGGGCACGCCCCGGGGCACCGGCCTGCTCAGCGCGCTGGCTGGCTCGTCACTGCCACCGCAGGCACCGGTGGTCACCCCGGCGGGCATCAGCGGCACCGCCGGCACCCCCCTGTCGTTCACCGTGTCGGCATCGGCCGCCAATCCGGTGAGCTACACGCTGTCGGGCGCGCCCGCGGGCATGAGCATCAACGCCGCAGGCGTGGTGTCCTGGGCCGCGCCGGTGGCCGGCACCTACCCGGTGACCGTCACCGTGCTCGACACTGTCACCAGGCTCAGCGGCCAGGGGCTCTACACCGTGACCGTCGCCGCGGCGGCACCGCCGACGGTGAACCCGGCCACCATCCAGGGCCGGCCGGGCGTTGCGCTGAGTTTCGCGGCCAGTGTCACCAGCCCCAACCCGGTCATCTACGCGCTGAGCGGCGCGCCCAGCGGCATGACGATCAGCGCCGCCGGCGTGGTGAGCTGGCCCTCGCCGGTGCTGGGCTCCCACACCGTGACCGTCACCGCCCGCGACACCAGGACCAACCTGACCGGGCAGGGCGTCTACACGGTGAGGATCGTGCAGGCCGGCCCGGTGATCACCGCCGCACCGATCAGCGGTGTCTCGGGCCGCACGCTGACCGGCACGATCACCATCACCGATGCCACCGCGACCGCGATCTATGTCTCGATCGCGGGCGTACCCCTGGGCATGCGCTTCTCGGTCAACGGCAGCAGCATCCTGGTCAGCTGGCCGAACCCGGTGGTCGGCAGCTACCGGCTCACCGTGACCGCGGTCGATTCCGCCGGTCTGCGCGCGCAGGCCACGGTGCCGGTGACGGTGAGCGCGAAGTAGGGCGGCGCCGGCGGTCCGGTGGTGGCTGGGCCGCGCGCCCCTGACGCCGCGGCGGGTCGCGCGGATGCGATCATCGTCATCCGTCATCCGGAGCTGCCCATGAGCCTTACCGAACCGCCGATGCCCCGTCGGGGCTTCCTGGCGCTGTGCGCCGGCGCGCTTGCCACGCCGGCGGTGGCGCATGCGCAGGCCTGGCCGGAGCGGCCGGTGCGTCTGGTGGTGCCGTTCGCGCCCGGCGGCGCCAATGACCTGCTGGCCCGCGCTGCCGCCGAGGGCGCGACGCGGGTGCTGCGTCAGCCGGTGATCGTCGAGAACCGGCCGGGGGCCGGTGGCAATGTCGGCGCCGCCGCGGTGGCGCGCGGCGCGCCTGACGGTTACACCTTGCTGGTCAGCGCGGCCGGGGTGATCACCAGCCCGCTCATCCGGCGCAGCAATCCCTACCGCGACAGCGACCTGGTGCCGGTCGCGATGATCGGCTTCGCGCCCTCGGTGGTGGTGGTGGCGCGCAGCGCGCCCTGGCGCAGCCTGGCCGATCTGGTGGAGGCGAGCCGGCAGGGGCCAGGACTGCCGTTTGCCACCGCCGGCACCGGCAGCACGCCCCACTTCGTGGCCGAGATGCTCAACACCCACCATGGCGCCCGGCTGATGCCGGTGCCCTTCAAGAGCGGCGCCGAGGGCGCCAATGCCGTGATCGGCGGCCACGTGGCGGCCACTTCCGAGGCGAGCATCGTGGCCCTGCCGCACCTGAAGGAGGGCGGCAAGTTCCGCGCTCTGGCCACCACCTGGATGCGGCGCATGGCGGTGGCCCCTGATGTGCCGACCGCGATCGAGCAGGGATTCGCGCAGCTGCGGATCGCCCACTGGGCTGGCGTGCACGCGCCCGCCGGTGTGCCGGCGCACATCCTCGACCGCATGGCCGTGGCGATCGACACCGCCATGCACAGCCGCGAGGTCACCGACCGGCTGCTGCCCCTGGGCATCGAGCCGGTGGGCGGCACCCGCGCGGCCTTTGCCGAGTTCGTGGCCGGCGAGCGCGCGCGCCTGGCGGCGGTGATCCGTGCCGCCGGCATGAGCGAGGAGTGAGCCGGCTGCTGCCGGATCAGCTCAGCCGAACCGGCAGCGCGAGCAGCGAGCGGTCGACCAGCGTGGGGCTCCAGCGATGCGGTTGCGCGTCGGCAAAGCGCAGCCCCGGGAAGCGCTCGAGCAGGCCGCCGAAGGCCGCGCGTGCCTCGGCGCGGGCGAGCGCCGAGCCCAGGCAGAAATGGATGCCCGCGCCGAACGAGAGGTGGGGATTGGGGTCACGGGTGACCTCGAGCCGCTCGGGCGCATCGAACACGGCCGGATCCTGATTGGCGCCGAGGATGCTCAGCCACAGGTGCTGGCCCGCGGCGATATCGTGATCACCCACCCGCATCGGCGCGGTGGGCACCCGGATGAAGGTCTTGGAAGGGCCGTCGTGGCGCAGCAGTTCCTCGACCGCCGCGGGCATCCGCGCCGGATCGGCGCGCAGCGCGGCCAGGGCCTCGGGGTGCCGAAGCAGCGCGCGCGTGCCCGAGGCGAGCAGCGCCGAGGTGGTGTCGTGCCCGGCAAAGAGCAGCATGGAGCAGGCGCCGAGGATCTCGGCCTGCGTCCACTGCTCGGCCTGGGATACGCCCAGCAGGTGGCTGAGCACGCTGTCGTCGGGCTCGGCGCGCTTGCGCGCGAGGCACTCGGTGAAGCGGGCGTGGAAGCGGTCGCCGGCGCTCGCGACGGCGTCGAGATAGCTCGCGTCGCGCGAGGAGGCGCCGTAGATGAGCCGGCCGAAGTCGCGCGCCCACTCGCGCAGGAACTCCCGCTCGCCGACGTCGATGCCGAGCAGGTCGCAGATCACCATCGCGGTGAGCGGCTGCGCGAAATCGGCCACCAGGTCGCAGGGGTCGGGCAGTTCGTCGAGCAGGGTGTTCACGTGGCGCTCGATGCGCGGCACCAGCCGCCCGACCATGGCCGGCGTGAACGCGCGGCGCACCGGATCGCGCAGGCGGGTGTGCTCGGGCGGATCGCGGAACAGCATCCAGCCATCGAGCAGGCTCATGGCGTGGTGCAGCAGTTCGGCGTGCTGCGCGCCCATGCGCTGGCGGAAGCTGCCGATGCCCTGCTCGGTGGACAGGCTGCGATCGAGCAGCATGCGCCCGACGTCGGCGTGGGCGGTGAGGATCCAGACCTTGT